>NZ_WSEL01000009.1:611250-916875 GCF_009758015.1 Ramlibacter pinisoli | reverse complement strand
AGTAGCGCCATGAGCGACTTCATCACTCCGTCCTGGTCGCTCTACGTGGCCGGCATGACCGTGGCGAGCATCCTCGCCTGCCTCATTCTGCTGTGGCTCACGGCGCGCAAGAAGATCGTCGGCGCCGACGACAACACCACCGGCCACGTCTTCGACGAGGACATCCGCGAGGGGAACAACCCGATGCCGCGCTGGTGGATGTGGCTGTTCGTCGCCACCATCGTCTTCTCCTTCGGGTACCTGGTGGCCTACCCGGGCCTGGGCTCCTACCAGGGCGAGCTGGGCTGGAGCTCCCGGGCCGAATACGAGGCGGAAGTCGACCGCAGCAACCGCGAGCTGGCGCCGCTGTACGCGCAGTTCACCGCCCGCAAGCCGGAAGAGGTGGCCGGCGACCCCCAGGCGATGGCCATCGGCGAGCGCCTGTTCATGAACAACTGCGCCCAGTGCCACGGCTCGGACGCGCGCGGCAGCAAGGGCTTCCCCAACCTGGCCGACGGCGACTGGCTGCACGGCGGCTCGCCGCAGAAGATCGCCGAGACCATCAAGGGCGGCCGCCAGGGCGCCATGCCCCCGATGGCGGCGGCAGTCGGTTCGGCCGACGACGTGCGGAACGTCGCCCACTACGTGCTGTCGCTGTCCAACAGCCCGCACGACTCGGTGCGGGCCCAGCTCGGCAAGTCGAAATTCACGGCCTGCGCCGCCTGCCACGGCATGGACGGCAAGGGCAACGCGGCCCTGGGCGCGCCCAACCTCACCGACGACGTCTGGCTGCACGGCTGGGGCGAGCAGGCCATCGTGGCCATGATCAACAACGGCAAAACCAACGTCATGCCGGCCCAGGCCGGCAAGCTGACCGACGCCCAGATCCACGTGCTGGCGTCGTACGTCTGGGGGCTGTCGAACAGGCCGCCGGGGACCAAGCCCTGAGCGGGGGGCGTCGCGGCGGCCATCGCCGTCACGGGGGGCCTGACCCGGATGCGCGTCATGGCGGGATCGACCCAGATGCTCGTCATTGCGGGCTCGACCCGCAATCCATCCCCGGGCCCTCGCGCACCGCCGGCGGTGGTCCGGGCGCCGGGCATGGATGCCGGGTCAAGCCCGGCATGACGACTTCCGGTGGGCCAGGCCCCGGCCAGACAGCTCAGCCTGGCTCGGCCAGACAGCTTAGCCAGTCCTGGACGACGCCCCGGCCAAGCCCGGCCGGCACCGGATTGGCCCGCATCTGATCTAGCGCAAGACCACGCGGCCGTTGCAGCGGCACCATGGGGGTGTCATGAGCCACAAGGTCATACCCATCGTCCCGGTTCCGGACGACACGCAGTCGCTGTACGAAGCGCAGAAGAAGATCCATCCGCGGGCCGTCACCGGCCGCTTCGCCAACTGGCGCTGGCTGTTCGTCTGGGCCACCCAGCTGGTCTTCTACGGCCTGCCCTGGATCCCCTGGGCCACCGAGCAGGGCACCCGGCAGGCCGTGCTGTTCGACCTGGCGTCGCGCCGGTTCTACCTCTTCGGGTACGTGCTGTACCCGCAGGACTTCATCTACCTCACCGGCCTGCTGGTGATCAGCGCGCTGTCGCTGTTCCTTTTCACGGCCGTGGCCGGGCGGCTGTGGTGCGGGTTCGCCTGTCCGCAGACGGTCTACACCGAGATCTTCCTGTGGATCGAGCGCAAGGTGGAGGGCGACCGCCCGCACCGGATCAAGCTCGACGCCGGCTCGCTCACCACCGAGAAGCTGGTCAAGAAGACCTTCAAGCACGTCCTGTGGGGCGGCTTCGCGATGTGGACCGGCTTCACCTTCGTCGGCTACTTCACGCCGATCACCGAGCTGGGGTTGGCGTTCCTGCAGACGCGGATGGGCTCCTGGGAAGTGTTCTGGGTGTTCTTCTACGCCCTGGCCACCTACGGCAACGCGGGCTTCCTGCGCGAGCAGGTGTGCAAGTACATGTGCCCGTACGCCCGTTTCCAGAGCGCGATGTTCGACGCCGACACCCTGATCGTCAGCTACGACACGGTGCGCGGCGAGCCGCGCGGCACCCGTGGCCGCAAGGACGACCTGGTCGCCAAGGGCCTGGGCTCGTGCATCGACTGCGGCCTGTGCGTGCAGGTCTGCCCGACCGGCATCGACATCCGCCAGGGCCTGCAGTACGAGTGCATCGGCTGCGCCGCCTGCGTGGACGTCTGCGACAGTGTCATGGACAAGATGGAGTACCCGCGCGGCCTGATCCGGTTCACCACCCAGAACGCGCTGGAGAAGGGCTGGACCGAGCACCGCATCGTGCAGCAGGTGCTGCGCCCGCGCATCCTGGTCTATGCCGCCGTGCTGGCCGCCCTGACCATCGGCCTGGCCACCAGCCTGATGCTGCGCACGCCGCTCAAGGTCGACGTGGTGCGCGACCGCGCGGCCCTGTCGCGCATCGTCGCCGGCGGCCGGCTGGAGAACGTCTACCGGCTGCAGGTGATGAACGCCACCGAGGAATCGCAGCGCTACCGCATCACCGCCGAGGGCCTGCCCGGCCTGGAAGTCGCTTCCGAGCCGCTGGTGGCGATCGGCCCCGCCGAGTCGCGCTGGGTGCCGGTGCGGGTGCAGATCCCGTACGGCGCGGCGACGCCCGGTTCGCACCCGATCCACTTCCGCATCGAGGCGATGGGCGCCGACGTGCACGTGAACGAGAAGTCCGTCTTCCTCGTGCCCCGCTGAAGAAGGAGAAGCCATCCATGAACGATCGTCCCGAGTTCCAGGGCCCGCCGCCGCGGCCGTGGTGGCGCCACGGCTATCTCTGGCTGGTGCTGGCCGGGCCGGCGGTGGTGGTGGTGGCGTCGTTCGTCACCTTCGGCATCGCCGTCCGCGGCGCCGACCCGGTGGTGGCGGAGGACTACTACCGGCGCGGCGTCGAGATCAACCGTCAACTCGCCCAGGAGCGGGCCCTCATGCCGGCCGCCCAGGCTCGCAACCATGCCGCCACGCCGACCGCGCAACCCTGAGGCCGCCCGCCCGGGCCGCCAGCTGATGGCCATCGCCTGGCCGTCGTTCCTGGCCGCCTGCCTGCTGCAGGCGGCGGTGTTCGCGGTGGTCGACCCGCTCGAGCTGCAATGGTTCGGGCAGCAGCTTGGCTGGTCGCGGCAGGCGGTGCATGCCGCGGCCTTCTTCCTGTTCTGGGCCGCCGCCATGCTGTCGAGCGCGGTGACGGCGCTGCTGGAGCTGTCCAAGGCCGAACTCGACGGCTGACGAAGGCGCGTGTGCTGTAATTTCCAGCACATGCCGAACCGGTTCACCTTCCAGAGCGACGACACCGTCGCCGCCCACCTCGCCGGCCTGCTCGACTCCGCCATGGACGCCATCCTCTCGGTGGATGAGCAGCAGCACATCGTCCTGTACAACCGCGCCGCCGAGAAGATCTTCGGCTGGACCGCCGCCGAGGCCATGGGCCAGCCGCTCGAGATCCTGCTGCCCACGCGCTTCCGGGCCGGCCACGCCGGATTCGTGCGCCGGTTCGGCCAGACCGGCGTCACCTCGCGCCGCATGGGCGACGGCACCGTGATCCTGGGCCAGCGCAAGGACGGCCGCGAGTTCCCGATGGACGCCTCGATCTCGCACCTGGACACGCCTACCGGCAAGCTCTACACCGTGATCCTGCGCGACGTCACCGAACGGGTGCGCAGCCGCGAGGAGCTGGCCCTGTTCGCCGCCGAGGCCAGCGCCGTGCGCGAGCAGGAGAAGACCCGCATCGCGCGCGAGCTGCACGACGAACTGGCGCAGTCGCTCACCGCGCTGAAGATGGACACCATCTGGGTGCGCGAGCAGCTGCGCAGCGACCCGGACGGCGCCACCGCCAAGCTGTCGCAGATGCTCGCCCTGCTGGACGCCAGCGTCGCCGCCACCCGCCGCATCGCCGCCGACCTGCGGCCGCTGCTGCTGGACGACCTGGGGCTGGCGCCGGCCGTCGAGTGGCTGGTGCAGAACTTCAGCCAGCGCACCGGTGTGGCGTGCCAGCTGGACATCGACGAATCGCTCGAACTCGACGAGCCATATGCCACCGCCGTGTTCCGCATCGTGCAGGAGTCACTGGCCAACGTCGGCAAGCACGCGCAGGCCACGCAGGTGCGCGTGCGCGTCGCCCCCGAGGGCCGCGAGATGGTGCTGGTGGTCGAGGACGACGGCGTCGGCTTCGCCGCCGACGGGCCGCGCAAGCCCAACTCGCTCGGCCTGGTGGGCCTGCGCGAACGGGCCCACCTGCTGCAGGGGCGGGTGGAGGTGCGCAGCGTGCCGGGGCAGGGCACGCGGGTCGAGGCCCGCATTCCCGTGCGGGAGGCCGCATGATCCGCATCGTCATCGCCGACGACCACGCCATCGTGCGCGAAGGCCTCAAGCGCATCGTGTCGGACGCGCCGCAGCTGCAGGTGGTGGGCGAGGCCGCCGACGGCACCGAGGTCATGCAGCGGGTGCGCGAGCTCGACTTCGACGTGCTGGTGCTGGACCTGTCCATGCCCGGGCGCAGCGGCATGGAGCTGATCAAGCTGGCCAAGGCCGAAAAGCCGCGGTTGCGCATCCTGGTGCTGTCGATGCACCAGGAGACGCAGTACGCGGTGCGCGCCATCCGCTCCGGCGCCAGCGGCTACCTCACCAAGGAGAGCGCGCCGGCGCAGCTGGTGCAGGCGCTGGCCAAGATCGCGGGCGGCGGCGCCTACATCAGCGCCGAGGTGGCCGAGCAGCTGGCCCTGGGCGCCATGCCCGGTGCCGCCGCCGCGGCGCCGCACGAATCGCTGTCGCACCGCGAGTTCGAGGTCATGCGCCGGCTGGCCGCCGGCGAGAGCGTCACCGACATCGCGACCGGGCTCAGCCTGTCGGTCAAGACCGTCAGCACCCACAAGGCCAACGGCATGGCCAAGCTGGGACTGCAGAACCAGACCGACCTGGTTCGCTACGCCCTGCGGCACGGCCTGATCGACGCCGGCTGAACGGAGGCCGGGGGGCAGGGCGCCTAGGACGATTCCTAGGGTCCCTCGGACTGCAGGCCGGCCAGCACCGGAGTCCTCCGAGCCGCGCATTCAGCGCGCGCCGATGGTGGCGAGGCCCTGCGCCGGGCACAGTGGATTCCATGCCCGCCGCCCCTTTGCACGTCGCCCCGCCGCCCCGGATCTTCCTGGCCGACGACTCGCCCGCCATCCGCGAGCGGGTCGCCGACCTGCTGGTGCGCCGCGCGATGCATGTGGTGGGCGAGGCCGCCACGCCCCAGGCGTCCATCGAGGGCATCCTGGCCGCGCGCCCCGACGTCGTCGTGCTCGACGTCCATCTCGAGGGCGGCACCGGCCTGCAGGTGCTGCGGGCGGTGCGCGAGGCGCAGCCCGGCATCGCCTTCGTCGTCTTCTCCAACAACGCCAGCGCGCCGTATCGCAAGCGCTACCTCGGCGAGGGCGCGCTGCGATTCCTCGACAAGAGCAGCGAGTTCGACCAGCTCGCCGGCGCCGTGGCCGAAGCCTCGGCCGCCGCCCTCCACTGAATGTCGCGCCAGGAGTCCATCATGTCCACCGCCACCCTCGAAGCGCGCACCGCGCCGCTGCACTACATCTCGCCCGCCGAGTTCCGCGCCAGGCCGGCGGCGACGCTGACGACCCTGTGCTCGAGCTGCCACCTGAAGGACCTATGCCTGCCGTGCGGCATGAGCGCACCCACCGTGGAGCGCCTGGACGGCCTGCACTTCGGCCGCCGGCGCGTGAAGGCCGGCCAGGCGCTGTACCGTGCCGGTGAACCCTTCCAGACCATCTACGCGGTGCGCAGCGGCACCTTCAAGTCCAGCCTGACGGTCGCCGACGGCCGCGAGCAGGTGAGCGGCTTCTCCATGGCCGGCGAGCTGATGGGCCTGGACGGCCTGGCCCAGGGCCGCCACGCCAGCACCGCCACCGCGCTGGAAGACGCCGAGATCTGCGCCATCCCCTACGACCACCTGATGGAGCTGTCGGCCGGCAGTTCGGAACTGCAGCGCGTGGTGGCCCAGCTGATGAGCCGCGAGATCGTGCGCGAGCACAGCCTGATGCTGCTGCTGGGCAGCATGAACGCCGAGGAGCGCCTGGCGTCCTTCCTGCTGAACATCTCGCAGCGCATGAAGGCGCGCGGCTGGTCGCCCAGCGAGTTCCACCTGCGCATGTCGCGCGCCGAGATCGGCAGCTACCTGGGCATGAAGCTGGAGACGGTGAGCCGCACCTTCTCGGCCTTCGTGCAGCAGGGGCTGCTGGCCGTCGACAAGCGGCATATCCGCATCCTCGACCTGGAGGCGCTGACCCGGACCTTCGAGGCGCGGTTGCAGTGAGCGGGGACCGCACGTTGACCTCCGTCAAGACCCCCGGCGCGCCGGGCGGGCACAGTGGCGACGTGACCACCGAGACCCCTGCCGTCCTGACGTCCGACCTGCTGCGCCGCTTCGACGTCACCGGGCCGCGCTACACCTCCTACCCCACCGCCGACCGCTTCGTCGAGGCCTGGGGGCCCGACGACCAGGCCCGCGCGCTGCGGGAGCGCCGCGGCGGCCCGGCGGCCGTCACGCTGCCGCTGTCGCTGTACGTGCACATCCCGTTCTGCGAGTCGGTCTGCTACTACTGCGCCTGCAACAAGATCGTCACCCGCCAGCACGGCCGCGCCGAGCCCTACCTGCGCGCGCTGGAGCGCGAGGCGTCGCTGCACACGGCGCTGATCGGCACCGGCCAGGCCGTGAGCCAGCTGCACCTGGGCGGCGGCACGCCCACCTTCCTGTCCGACGCCGAACTCGAGGGGCTGATGCGCATGCTGTCGCGCCACTTCCGGCTGGTGCCGGGCGGCGAGTTCTCGGTCGAGGTCGATCCGCGCACCGTCACGCGCGAGCGGCTCGCGCACCTGGCCAGGCTGGGCTTCAACCGCCTGAGCTTCGGCGTGCAGGACTTCGACCCCCAGGTACAGAAGGCCGTGCACCGCGTGCAGCCGGTGGAGCAGGTCGCGGCGCTGGTGCGCGATGCGCGCGAGCTGGGCTTCGAATCGCTCAACCTCGACCTGATCTACGGCCTGCCGCTGCAGACGCCGGCATCGTTCGCGCGCACCCTGGAACAGGTGCGCGAGCTGCGGCCCGACCGCATCGCGCTGTACGGGTACGCCCACCTGCCGGAGCGGTTCAAGCCGCAGCGGCGCATCGTGTCGGCCGACCTGCCGGACGCCGGCGCCAAGCTGGCCATGCTGGCGCAGTCGCTCGACACCCTGGGCGAGGCCGGCTACGTCTACATCGGCATGGACCATTTCGCGCTGCCGACCGATGCGCTGGCCGTGGCCAAGCGCCAGGGGCGGCTGCACCGCAACTTCCAGGGCTACAGCACCCAGCCCGACTGCGACCTGATCGGGCTGGGCGTGTCGGCCATCAGCCGCATCGGCCCGACCTACAGCCAGAACGCCAAGACGCTCGACGAGTACCAGGACCACCTGCAGCAGGGCCGCCTGCCGACCGCGCGCGGGCTGGCGATGGACCGTGACGACCTCGCGCGGCGGGCCGTGATCATGGCGCTGATGTGCCAGGGCGAGGTGCTGTTCGAGACCATCGAGGCGGCCTGCCTGCTCGATTTCGCCAGCTACTTCGGACCCGAGCTGCAGCGCCTGCGTGAGCTCGAGGACCAGGGCCTGGTGCGGGTCGACGCCACCGGCATCCGCGTGACGCCGGCCGGCTGGTACGTGGTGCGGGCGGTCGCCATGGTGTTCGACCGCTACCTGCAGGCCGACCGCCAGCGCGCGCGCTTCTCGCGCATCCTCTGAGCCGGAGCCGCGCATGGCCACCACCCTGGTCGCGACCGCCTTCCTGATGGGGCTGGCCGGGGGCCCTCATTGCGCCGCCATGTGCGGCGCCGCCTGCGCCGGCATCGCGCGGGCCGGCGCCGGTTCGCCCGCGGGCCGGGCCTGGACCTTCCAGGCCGGCCGGCTGCTGGGCTATTCCGCCGCGGGCGCCACGGTCGCGCTGGCGGCCCAGAGCCTGTCCTGGATGGCGCAACAGACGGCGGCGCTGCGGCCGGCCTGGACCCTGCTGCACCTGGCGGTGTTCGGCTGGGGGCTGGCGCTGCTGGTGCTGGCGCGGCAGCCGGCGTGGATGGACAGTGCCGGGCGCTCGGTCTGGTCGCGCGTGCGGCCCTGGGTGGGAGGGCGCGGCGGCGTGTTCGGCGCCGGCCTGCTGTGGACATTCATGCCGTGCGGTCTGCTGTACTCGGCCCTGCTGGTCGCGTCGCTGGCCGGCGGGCCGCTCGACGGCGCGCTGGCGATGGCCCTGTTCGCGAGTGGCAGCGCGCTGTCGCTGTGGGCCGCGCCTCGGCTGTTCGCGGTGCTGCGCGAGCGTGGCGACCGCTGGCGTCGCGACGGCGGCACCCGCCTCGCCGGGGCGGCCCTGGCCGGCGTGTCGGCCTGGGCCCTGTGGGCGGACACGGCCCACCGCATCGCCGAGTGGTGCGCCACCGCCTTGTGAGGGCGCCGGCGGGCGCCTAGCTATACAGCCTTGTTCTAGCTGTTAGCCCCGGCCGCCCATTCCGGTCGAGGCGGGGCGCCGCGCACAATGGCGGCCATCCAAGGAGACCCGCATGACGCAACCCGTCCGTATCGCCCTCGCCGGTCCCGGCGCCTTCGGCATCAAGCACCTCGACGGCCTGAAGCTCATCGACGGCGTGGAGATCACGTCCATCATCGGCCGCGAGCTGCCCAAGGCGCAGGAAGTGGCCGCCAAGTACGGCGCCCGGCATGTCACCACCAACCTCGACGAGGCGCTGGCCCGCCCCGACGTCGACGCCGTCATCCTGTGCACGCCGACGCAGTTGCACGCGCAGCAGTCGATCGCCGCGATGAAGGCGGGCAAGCACGTGCAGGTCGAGATCCCGCTGTGCGACAAGCTGGCCGACGGTCGGCAGGTGGTGGAGATGCAGAAGAAGACCGGCCTGGTGGCCATGGTCGGCCACACCCGCCGCTTCAATCCCAGCCACCAGTACGTGCACCAGAAGATCCAGTCCGGCGCGTTCAACATCCAGCAGATGGACGTGCAGACCTACTTCTTCCGCCGCACCAACACCAACGCGCTGGGCCAGGCGCGCAGCTGGACCGACCACCTGCTGTGGCACCACGCCGCCCACACGGTGGACCTGTTCCAGTACCAGACCGGCAGCAAGGTCGTGAAGGCCAACGCGGTGCAGGGCCCCGTCCATCCCACGCTGGGCATCGCCATGGACATGAGCATCCAGCTCAAGACCGAGAGCGGCGCCATCTGCACGCTGTCGCTGTCGTTCAACAACGACGGCCCGCTGGGCACGTTCTTCCGCTACATCGGCGACACCGCCACCTACCTCGCGCGCTACGACGACCTGTACAACGGCAAGGAGGAGAAGATCGACGTCTCCAAGGTCGACGTCTCCATGAACGGCATCGAGCTGCAGGACCGCGAGTTCATTGCCGCCATCCGCGAGAAGCGCGAGCCGAATTCGTCGGTGGGCAAGGTCTTTCCCTGCTACGACGTGCTGGATCAGCTGGAGCGGCAACTGGCGTAAGGTTGACCAGGGCAGGGCGCTAGTCCAGGGCAATGCGCCTGTCCAGGGCGGGGCGCGGCAGGTGGTGCCTGGCAGGGCCTCATGGTGTGCCGGTCGCGGCTTTTCTTCGCTCGCCGCGACTGCGCTGCGCCTAGCACCGGGCCGGGCTTGCCGGCTCAAACTCACTGCGCGCTACGCGCTCCGTTCAAACAATGAGCCGGAGCCAGTTCACGATGCGCGCTGGCGCGCGCTCCGCCCGGCCCAGTCCGTCTCCGCCGTCCCACAAATCGACCCTGCCAGGCACCACCTGCCGCGTGGACACGCTCTGCTCGATCGAGGAAGGGCGCGTCATGAGCTCGGCCTCGCAGTTCCCGCTTTGGCAAGACAACATCAAGGTAGCTGCTGTGGCGAAGACTCTGCGGCATCTCCGCAACCCCGACGCCAGCAATCCGGCGCGGCCGCTGCACCTTGAAGCTCCGCCCCCTCTCCCCCTCGGGGGAGAGGGTTGGGGTGAGGGGGCTCCCTGCTTGGGTCCCCGGTACCCAGTGCCGGATGAGGGGGTTCGCTGCTCGGGAATGGGCCTTTCCAACGGGCGCTAAGCTTCCTCCCCCCACGACCTCGATCAAGACACATGCGTAGTATCAACCTCGGCCCTTTCAAAGTCTCCGCGATCAGTCTCGGGTGCATGAACCTCAGCCATGCCTATGGCAAGCCGCCGTCGGCGCAGCAGGGCGAGCGGGTCCTGCTGGCCGCCCTCGATGCCGGTGTGACGCTGTTCGACACCGCCGCGCTGTACGGGTTCGGCGCCAACGAGACGCTGGTCGGCCGGGTGCTCAAGGCGCACCGCAGCCGGTTCACCCTGGCCAGCAAGGGCGGGATGGGGGGCGTGGCGGGGGACGACGGGGTGGTGCGCCGGGTCATCGATGGCCGGCCCGAGGCGATCCGGCGCAACTGCGAGGACAGCCTGCGGCGGCTGCAGACCGACGTCATCGACCTGTACTACCTGCACCGCTGGGACAAGAAGGTGCCGGTGGAGGAGAGCGTCGGCGCGCTGGCCCGGCTGGTGGAGCAGGGCAAGGTGCGCACCATCGGCCTGTCGGAAGTGTCGGCGGCCACCATCCGCAAGGCGCATGCCGTGCACCCGGTCACGGCGGTGCAGACCGAGTACTCGCTGTGGACGCGCAATCCCGAGATCGCCGTGCTGGATGCCTGCGAGGAACTGGGCGCGACCTTCGTGGCCTTCAGCCCGGTGGCGCGCGGCTTCCTGTGCGATGCGCTGCACGACGTGACGACGCTGGACGCCAAGGACATCCGGCGCGCCATGCCGCGCTTCGAGCCGGCCCACTACGCGAGGAACCTGGCGCTGCTCCCGGGCTACAAGGCGCTGGCGCAGGAGGCCGGCTGCACGCCCGCGCAGCTGGCGCTGGCCTGGCTGCTGCACAAGCGGCCGTTCATCCTGCCGATTCCCGGGACGACCAGCGTCGACCACCTGCACGAGGACCTGGCCGCCGCCGACGTGCGGCTCGCGCCGGACCTGCTGCAGCGGCTGGAGGCCCACATCAACCAGGACACAGTCAGCGGCCACCGCTACAGCGCGCAGGCACGCACCGAGGTCGACACCGAGGACTACCCGGACCAGGCCGGCTAGTCGGCCGCTGCATCCGCCGGCGTGCGGGCCGGCACGCGCGGCCGGTGCAGCACGGCGATGCCGGCGCCGACCAGCAGCACGATCCCGAGCGACGCCAGCACGTTCGGCACGTCGCCCCACACGAGGTAGCCCAGCACAAGCGCGACCAGCAGCCCGCTGTAGCGGAACGGGGCGACCACGCTCATCTCGCCGGCGCGCATGCTCACCGTCAGCAGGAAGTAGCCGATGCTCAGCAGCACGCCGGCCGCGGCCAGCAGGCCGAGCTGCGCGGCGTTGACCGCCTGCCACGTGTGCCCCAGCCCCCAGGCGCCGGCCAGCAGCGTGACCGCGACCGCCGTGCTTAGCGTGATCAGGATCGAGGGCACGCGGACGTCGATCAGCCGGGTGGTGAAGTCGCGGGCCGCGTGCAGCAGCGTGCCGGCCAGGCACAGCACGGCCCAGCCGTTGAAGGCCGCGCCGCTCGGCTGCACGACCAGCAGCACGCCGGAGAAGCCGGCCGCGATGGCCAGCCAGCGGCCCGGGCTGACGCGTTCGCGCAGGGCGACCACCGCGACCAGCGTGAGGATCAGCGGCGTGGCCATGTTGATCGCCGTGGCGTTGGCGATCGGCAGGTGGAACAGCGAGCTCAGATAGACCAGGGTGGCGAACGCGTCGAAGCCCGCGCGCAGCACCACCTTGCGTTCGGCCAGTTGCGGCAGCTGGCGCAGCGCGCCCATCGCGCCCGCCACCGCCGTGAGCAGCACGATGGAGAACACGCCGCGCAGGAAGATCAGCTCGGAGGCCGGCAGCGTCTGGCTGACGTACTTGACCAGGGTGTCGTTGGCGATGAACGCCGCCATGGCGCCCGCCATCGCGAGCACGCCGCGCGAGTTGGCGGCCCGCAGGGCGTCGGACGAAGTCGGCGGGGTCAGTGCTTGCCGCCCTGCGGCCCGGCGCTGGCCATGATCTTGTCGGTGTAGGCGATGGCCATGGCCGACAGCAGGAAGGTGATGTGGATCACGGTCTGCGCGACCAGCACGCGGTCGCTGTAGTTGTCGGCGTTGATGAAGGTCTTGAGCAGGTGGATCGAGCTGATGCCGATGATGGCCGTGGCCAGCTTGACCTTGAGCACCGAGGCGTTCACGTGGCTCAGCCATTCGGGCTGGTCGGGGTGCCCTTCCAGGTTCATGCGGCTGACGAAGGTCTCGAACCCGCCCACGATCACCATGATCAGCAGGTTGGAGATCATCACCACGTCGATGAGTGCCAGCACCACCAGCATGATCACGGTCTCGTTGAGCGAGCCGATCGGTGCGGTGGTCTTGTAGCCGATGCTGTTCACCAGCTGCTGCAGCGCCGCCTGGCTGCCGGCGGCGGCCTCGACCAGGTGCCACAGCTCCAGCAGGAAGTGCACCACGTACACGGCCTGCGCCACGATGAGGCCCAGGTACAGGGGCAGCTGCAGCCAGCGGCTGGCGAAGATCAGGCCGGGCAGGGGGCGCAGCGGCGAGCTGCTGCCTCGCAGGGGAGTGGGGTCTTGCATCAGGGGTTCGTCGTGGGGGGCGCGCGGATTGTAGTTTTGCCGCATGACAGTCCCGCCGGGTTCGCGGTAACTTGTCGATCCGGCGCCAGTCAGGGGCTTGTAAGAGCTTGGCCGGACAGTACGCCGCGAGTTCCAAAACCCAGTCGGAGACAGCAGCATGAGTGCCATCGAGTCGGTCCTGGTCGAAAACCGCGTGTTCCCGCCGCCCGAGGCGGCCGTCCGGGGCGCCCGCATCGCCGGCATGGCCGCCTACGAGGCCCTGTGCCAGGAGGCCGAGCGCGACTTCGAGGGCTTCTGGGCCCGCCTCGCACGCGAGAACGTGCAGTGGACCAAGCCCTTCACCCGGACGCTGGATGAGTCGAACGCGCCGTTCTACAAGTGGTTCGACGACGGCGAGCTCAACGCGTCGGCCAACTGCCTGGACCGCCACGTCGGCACGCCGGTGGAGAACAAGACGGCCATCGTCTTCGAGGCCGACGACGGCGCCGTCACCAGGGTCACCTACAAGGAATTGCTGGCCCGCGTGGGCCGCTTCGCCAATGCGCTGAAGGCCCAGGGCATCCGCAAGGGCGACCGCGTCATCATCTACATGCCCATGACCATCGAGGGCGTGGTGGCCATGCAGGCCTGCGCCCGCATCGGCGCCACCCACAGCGTGGTGTTCGGCGGCTTCTCGGCCAAGGCGCTGAACGAACGCATCATCGACGCCGGCGCGGTGGCGGTCATCACGGCCAACTACCAGATGCGCGGCGGCAAGGAGCTGCCGCTCAAGGCCATCGTCGACGAGGGCGTGGCCATGGGCGGCTGCGACTCGCTCAAGTCGGTGCTGGTCTACATGCGCACGCCCACGGCCTGCAACATGGTGGCCGGCCGCGACCGGACCTTCGACGAGGTGCTGCAGGGCCAGCCGGACGCCTGCGCGCCGGAGGCCGTCAACGCCGAGCACCCGCTGTTCATCCTCTACACCTCGGGGTCGACCGGCAAGCCCAAGGGCGTGCAGCACTCCACCGGCGGCTACCTGCTGTGGGCCAAGCTCACCATGGACTGGACGTTCGACCTGCGTCCGGACGACGTGTTCTGGTGCACCGCCGACATCGGCTGGATCACCGGCCACACCTACGTCGCTTACGGGCCGCTGGCGGCCGGCGCCACCCAGGTCATCTTCGAGGGCGTGCCGACCTACCCGAACGCGGGACGCTTCTGGCAGATGATCGAACGGCACAAGGTCACGATCTTCTACACCGCGCCCACCGCCATCCGCTCCCTGATCAAGGCCGCCGAGACCGATGCCGCGGTGCACCCGAAGCAGTCGGACCTGTCGTCGCTGCGCATCCTGGGCAGCGTGGGCGAGCCGATCAACCCGGAGGCCTGGATGTGGTACCACCGGAACGTCGGCGGCGAGCGCTGCCCCATCGTCGACACCTTCTGGCAGACCGAGACCGGCGGCCACATGATCACGCCGCTGCCGGGCGCCACGCCGCTGGTGCCGGGCTCGTGCACGCTGCCGCTGCCGGGCATCATGGCGGCCATCGTCGACGAGACCGGCAAGGACATCCCGAACGGCGCCGGCGGCATGCTGGTGGTCAAGCGGCCGTGGCCGTCCATGATCCGCACCATCTGGGGCGACCCGGACCGCTTCCGCAAGAGCTACTTCCCCGAGGAGATGGGCGGCAGGCTCTATCTGGCGGGCGACGGCGCGGTGCGCAGCGCCGACCGCGGCTACTTCCGCATCACCGGCCGCATCGACGACGTGCTCAACGTCTCGGGCCACCGGCTGGGCACGATGGAGATCGAATCGGCGCTGGTCGCCAAGACCGACCTGGTGGCCGAGGCCGCCGTGGTGGGCCGTCCCGACGACCTGACCGGCGAGGCGGTGTGCGCCTTTGTCGTGCTCAAGCGCCCGCGGCCCGTCGGCGACGAGGCCCGGCAGATCGCCAACGACCTGCGCAACTGGGTGGCCAAGGAGATCGGCCCGATCGCCAAGCCCAAGG
The DNA here is from genome assembly GCF_009758015.1 of Ramlibacter pinisoli. Taxonomy (NCBI): domain Bacteria; kingdom Pseudomonadati; phylum Pseudomonadota; class Betaproteobacteria; order Burkholderiales; family Comamonadaceae; genus Ramlibacter; species Ramlibacter pinisoli. The sequence goes on along the minus strand of NZ_WSEL01000009.1, from coordinate 902,207 downwards.
ACATCCGCTTCGGCGACAACCTGCCCAAGACGCGCAGCGGCAAGATCATGCGTCGCCTCCTGCGCAGCATCGCCAAGGGCGAAGCCATCACCCAGGACACCAGCACATTAGAGAATCCGGCGATCCTCGATCAGCTGGCGGAACGCCTCTGATTCAGGCCGGCTGAAGGCCGGGGCCGCGCAGCGGCCGGCGGGCCTATCGCGAGGCGATGTGACGTGCCGGCAAAACCCCGCGATCCTCGATCAGCTGGCGGACCGCCCCTGAACGAGGCAGCCCTCATGGGCGCCTTGACACAGACGTTACGGCAGCGGCCGCGCAACGCCGGCTGATCGCCGTCAGAGTCGTCCTGTTGCGCGCGCACTGGCAGCGCGCCAGGAGGATGCGATGCAGTCCACATCCCCATCCCGGCCGGAGGGACCGCTCGGCAGCCGATGCCGGCGGTGGCTGGTGGCCGGCGCGCTCGCCGCCGTCGTAGCCGCGTGCGGCGGCGGATCCGGCGACGATGCCGGGCGGCAGGTCACGGGCGCGAGCACCAGCACCGGCGCACCGGCAGCGCTGGGCACGGCGCCGGGCAACGGGACGGCCGTGCCGATCACCCCGTCGCCCACGCCCGCCCCCACGGCCACGACCACCTTCACCGTGCGCGTGCTCGACGCCGATGGCCAGGCCGGCCCGCTGGCGCTCAACGCGGCCGGCCAGGTGGCGTTCACCGTGGCACGCAACGACGGCCTGCGGGCCATGGTGTTCAACGGCACGTCGGTGGTCGAGGTCGCCGGGCCCACCTCGCGCGCCACGGCGCTCAATGCCAATGGCCAGGTGACCGGCGAGATCCGGTCGGCGTCGGGGGGCTCGCGCGCCTACCTGTGGACGGCGCCGGGTCCCGCGACCGACCTGGCGACGGCGTCGGGGAACACGTCGATCGGCGAGGCCGTGAACGCGGCCGGCCAGGTGACGGGCTCGCTGACGGTCGGGTCGCAGCGGGCCCGGGCGTTCCTCTGGTCGCCCACGACGCCCATGGCCCTGCTGGAGAACATCGGCGGCGCCACCAATCCCACCGGCTCGTCGGAGGCGGTGCAGATCAACGAGGGCGGTGCCGTGATCGGCAACGCGACCACGCCGACCGGCGCGGTGCACGCGGTGCAGTGGCGCACCGGCCAGCGCGTCCGCGACCTGGGGACGCTGGGCGGCCGCGACTCGTCGGCCCGCGCCACCAACACCGCCGGCGACGTCGTCGGCCATGCCGACACGGCGGTGCTGGGCCAGCGGCTGGCCTTCGTCGCCACCGTCGCGGGCACCATGCGCAGCCTGGGCGCGCTGGGCGGGAAGAACTCGTCGGCGGCCGCGATCAACGACCTGGGCCAGGTGGCCGGCGAGGCCGAGACCACGGCCAACGCGACGCGGGCCTTCTTGTGGGAGCCCACCGGCGGCGGGACGATGCGCAACCTCGGGACGCTGGGCGGCGCGAATTCGACTGCGGTGGCGATCGGCCCCACCGGGCAGGTCTGCGGCTCGTCCGAGACCGCCGACGGCCTGCCGCATGCGTTCCTGTGGAGCGTGGCCGAGGGCATGGTCGACCTGAACAACCGGCTCGCGTCGGCGTCCGCCGGGCTGGTGGTGCAGCACTGCATCGCGCTGGCGGGCCGTTCGGTGCTGGCGTTGTCGACAGCCGGGCTGGTGCTGCTCCAACCCACGCCGGCCCGCTGAGCCCCCACGTCGGCAGGGGTGCCGGCGCGTGACCTGCAGGGGTGTGGACAGGCGATGCGTCAGCACATCCGACGCCACCGCGCGCCAACGAAAAAGGCCCGCTTGCGCGGGCCTTGTTGCGGGGGAGCCGGTTCAGCTCACTTCTGGGTGAGCACCCAGGCTGCCAGCTTCTTGGCTTCGGCCTCGTTGACCTGCGGGTTGGCGGGCATGGGCACCGGGCCCCAGACGCCGGAGCCACCCTTCATGATCTTGGCTGCCAGCTTGTCGGCCGCATCCTTCTGGCCGGCGTACTTGGCCGCGACTTCCTTGTAGGCCGGACCGACGAGTTTCTTGTCCACCGCATGGCAGGTCATGCAGTTCTTGGCGGTGGCCAGGGCCTGGTCGGCCAGCACCGGGCCGGCCATGACGACGGCGGAGGCCAGGACGATCAGCGCACGCTTCATGGAAGAGATCCTCTGTGGTTGGGTTACAGTCGTTCAACGCGATTGTAGTGATGGTGGTTGACCCCCCTGGTGTCGCCCCCATGAACCCGGTGTAAAGCGGCCCCTGGCGGCCGGCGGAGTTGGTGGATGCTGTTCCTGCTGCTGGGCCTGATCCTGTCGGGCCTCAAGTACCTCGAGATGACCCAGGTCGCCACCTGGCCCTGGTACGTGGTGCTGGCCCCGTTCGGCCTGGCCGTGCTCTGGTGGTCCTGGGCCGACTGGTCCGGCTACACCAAGCGCAAGGCGGTCGAAAAGGAAGAGGCCCGCAAGAAGGCGCGCATCGAGAAGAGCCGCGACAACCTCGGCCTCACCCCCGCCAGCCGCAGGAAGCGCTGACGGCCCCGCCGGGCCGGATTCCCGGCCGGCTCAGCCCATCTGCAACTGCTTGCGTCGCAAGGGCGTGAGCGCCGGCCCCTCGATCACCGTGCCGTCGGGCCGGAACCGGCTGCCGTGGCAAGGGCAGTCCCAGCTTGTCTCCACGCTGTTCCAGCGCACCTTGCAACCCAGGTGCGTGCACACGGGCGAGACGGCGAACAGCTCGCCGTCGGGCGCGCGGTAGGCGGCGAAGCTCTCGCCCTCGGCGACGACGATGGCGCTGTCGCCGACCGCCAGGCTGGCCAGCTTCTCGTGCTGGCCGCGCGTCAGCCAGCCTTGCGCCAGGGCCTTGGCGGTCGTGGCAGTTTCCTCGGCCAGCGCGCCGGCGCCCTTGACGGGCGTGAAGCGGCCGGGCGCGCAACGCTCGGCGAAAGCGTCCTGTCGGCCCGCCAGTTCCGCCGCGATGGCCTGTGCCGCCACCGTGCCCCAGGTGAGGCCATCGGTGGAAAAGCCGGTGGCGACGAAGCAGCCGGTGTGGTCGCGCCCGATGGAGGGCAGGCCGTCGTGGCTGCGGTAGTTCTGCGCCGACCAGCGGAACACCGCCCGGCCGGGCTCAAGGTGGCTGGTGGCGATGTGCTCGACGGCCATCAGCGCGGCCTTGGCATTGTGGGTGCCGGTCTTCTGCTCCGGTCCCACCGCGATGAGGTAGCGCTGGCCCTCGTGGCTGAGCATGCGGATCGACAGGCCCTCGTCGCCCTGCCACCAGTAGATGCCCGCGCCCGGATCGGCCGCGCCGGCCTCGAACGCAACGGCGTACTCGCGGTGCACCGGCATCTCGGCCTGCACCAGGTGGAAGCCCTTGGGCGAGTGGGTCGCCAGCACGATCTCGCCGGCGCGCACGCTGCCCGACGCGGTGCTCGCCGTGCGGCTGGCCCTGTCGAGGTCGATCACGCGCGAATGCTCGTGCACGGACACGCCGGCCTGCGCCGCGCGCTGGGCGAGCGCGGCCACGTAGGCCTGCGGCTGCAACTGGGCCTGGTCGTCCAGCACCAGGGCCGGGCCGACCGGTGGCGGCAGGCCGGCCGGCAGCGTGTCCTCCATCCGCACGAGGCAGCCGGCTGCGGCGAGCGCCCGCCGCTCCTGCTCGACCCGGTCCTGCCCGGATGCCTCGCGCACGTACAGCACCAGCGGACAGCGCGTGAAGAGGACCTGCGGCAGCTGGCGCGACTGGACCTCGATGAAGTCGATGGCCGCCTTGCGCCGCGCGACCACCTCGCGTGCCACGGCCGCGTCCCAGCGCGACGCGATGTCGGCCAGGCCCTGGCTGGTGGTGACGTAGAGGTTGCCGGTGGAGTGACCGGTGGCGCCGCTGCCGATCTCGTCCGCCTCCAGCAGCACGACCTTGCGGCCTTGCCCGGCCAGCAGCAGCGCCGTGGTCACGCCGGTGATGCCCCCGCCGACCACCAGCACGTCGCACTGCACGTCGCCCTGCAGCAAGGCAAAGCCGGGGCCGCGGGCCGTGCCGCGCCAGACGGAAGTGGTGTCCATGGTCGCTCCTGGATGGAGCAACCGATCCTAGGTTTCGGGCGGAAGCCGGGCTTGTAGGAAAAAAGCGTCGGCTCGGGTGGGCCTGCTCTCTGCGGACGGGTGTCCGCGTCCGTTTCTAGTACAGGTCCAGCACCGCGCCCTTGCTGGCGCTGCTCGCGTTGAACGCGAACTTGGCCTGCACGCCGCGGGTGTAGCGCGGCGCCGGGGCTGTCCAGCCGGCCTTGCGCCTGGCGATCTCGGCCTCGGGCACGTTCAGCTCCAGCAGGAGCTTGTGCGCATCGATGGTGATGGAGTCGCCCTCGTTCACGAAGGCGATGGTGCCGCCGGCCGCCGCTTCCGGCGCCACGTGGCCGACCACCATGCCCCAGGTGCCGCCGGAGAAGCGGCCGTCGGTGATCAGGCCCACGCTCTCGCCCAGGCCGGCGCCGATCAGCGCGCCGGTGGGAGCCAGCATCTCGGGCATGCCGGGACCGCCCTTGGGGCCCAGGTAGCGCAGCACCATCACGTCGCCGGCCTTGATCTTGCCGTCCAGGATGGCCTGCAGCGCCGACTGCTCGTCGTCGAACACGCGCGCCGGCCCGGTGATCACCGGGTTCTTCAGGCCGGTGATCTTGGCCACCGCGCCCTCGGGCGACAGGTTGCCCTTCAGGATGGCCAGGTGGCCTTCCTGGTACATCGGCTTGTCGATGGGGCGGATCACGTCCTGGTCGGCGCGCGGCGCATCCGGCACGTCGGCCAGCGTCTCGGCGATGGTCTTGCCGGTGATGGTCAGGCAGTCGCCGTGCAGCAGGCCGGCCTTGAGCAGCACCTTCATCACCTGCGGGATGCCGCCGGCCTGGTGCAGGTCGACCGCGAGGTACTTGCCCGAGGGCTTGAGGTCGCAGATCACCGGCGTGCGCTTGCGGATGCGCTCGAAGTCGTCGATGGTCCACTCCACCCCGGCGGCGTGCGCGATGGCCAGGAAGTGCAGCACCGCGTTGGTGGAGCCGCCCGTGGCCATGATCACGGCCACGGCGTTCTCCAGCGCCTTTTTGGTCACGATGTCGCGCGGCTTGATGTCCTTCCTGATCGCCTCGATCAGGACCTTGGCCGATTCGCGCGCCGAGTTCTGCTTCTCGTCGTGCGGGTTGGCCATGGTGGACGAGTAGGGCAGCGACAGCCCCAGCGCCTCGAAGGCCGAGCTCATGGTGTTGGCGGTGTACATGCCGCCGCACGAGCCGGTGCCGGGAATGGCGCGCTGCTCGATCTCCTTGAGGTCCTGGTCGCTGATCTTGCCGGCGGCGTTCTGGCCCACCGCCTCGAACACGCTGACGATGTTCAGGTCCTGACCCTTCCACTTGCCCGGCAGGATGGTGCCGCCGTAGACGTAGATGGCCGGCACGTTGGCGCGCAGCATGCCCATCATGCCGCCGGGCATGTTCTTGTCGCAGCCGCCGACCACCACCACGCCGTCCATCCACTGGCCCTGCACGCAGGTCTCGATGCAGTCGGCGATGACCTCGCGGCTGACCAGGCTGTACTTCATGCCCTCGGTGCCCATGGCCATGCCGTCGCTGATGGTGGGCGTGCCGAAGATCTGCGGGTTGCCGCCGGCGTCCAGGATGCCCTGCACGGCCGCGTCGGCCAGCTTCTGCAGGCCGCTGTTGCACGGCGTGATGGTGCTGTGGCCGTTGGCCACGCCCACCATGGGCTTGCCGAAGTCGGTCTCCTTGTAGCCCATGCCGTAGTACATGGAGCGGTTGGGCGCGCGGGACTTGCCCTGCGTGATGTTGTCGCTGCGCAGGTGCAGCTGGATCTTCTGTTCGGCCATGGCGTCTTCCTCGGGTGGGTTCGCGTCGAAGGCGGGGAGGATACGCCGGTCCCGTGATTCCATCCAATCCTCTTTCCCGTCCCGATTAATATGCGCTGCATATGAGCCAGCCCCTCGTCGAGCTGCGCCTGTGGCGCCAGTTCGTGGCCGTCGCCGAGACCCTGCATTTCGGCCGAGCCGCGATGCGCCTGCACATGACGCAGCCGCCGCTCACCCAGGCGATCGCCCAGCTCGAGCGTCTGCTGGGCGTGCGCCTGTTCGAGCGCACCAAGCGCAGCGTCCAGCTGACCGAGGCCGGTGCGGCGCTGCTGCCGCAGGCGCGTGACCTGCTGGCGCGGGCCCAGGCCCTGCCGGTGCAGGCGCGCGCGGTGGCCGACGGCGAGGCCGGGCGGCTGCGCCTGGGCTTCGTGTCGACCGCCGGCTTCAGCCTGCTGCCCGGCTGGGTGCGCGGCTTTCGCGCCGAGCACCCGCGCGTGCAGCTGGAGCTGGTCGAGGCCACCGGCGACGTGCAACTGCCCGCGCTCGAGCGCGGCGACCTCGATGCCGGCTTCCTGCTGCACTCGCCCGGTTTCGCACCGGCCAGCCTGGAATACCTGCGGGTGCAGGTCGAGCCGCTGGTGCTGGCCATCCCCGAGCAGCACCCGCTCGCCACGGCGCGCGCCCTGGCGCTGCCCCGTGTGCTGGCCGAGCCGCTGGTGATGTTCCCGCGCCGCATCCTGCCCTCGCTGCACGACGCCGTGTTCGGCCTGTACCACGCGGCCGGGCGCGAGCCGCAGGTCACGCAGGAGGCGATCCAGATGCAGACCATCGTCAACCTGGTGTCGGCCGGCCTGGGCCTGGCCTGGGTGCCGCGCAGCGTGCGCGAGTTCCAGCGCCAGGGCGTGGTCTACCGCAGCGTGGGCGGCGCGCGCTCGCCGGTGCCGCTGGCCGAGACCAGCCTGGCGTGGCGCGCCCAGCCGCCGGCCGCACTGGAGCGGTTCCTGGCCTTCGCGAAGCGGCAGGCGCGGACGGCGGGCTGACCGCGCGTCAGTGCACGGCGGCCTTGCGGCCCCGCGGGGGCGGGGCCACCTGCGCCGCTGCCGGCGCCGCGTCGCGCGTCTGCAGCACCTGGCGGGAGACGACCCAGCCGTTGCGGTGGTGCTGGCGCAGGAGTTCCCGCAGCACGGCGCCGGCGCGCTGGCGCAGTGCGTCCAGCATCGCGGCGTGCTCCTGCACCGCGCGTTCCCAGCGCGCGTGCTGCTGGTTGCCGGCATAGCGGTAGCGCTGGACCCGCGCGCACTCGCTGGCGTAGATGCGCGAGAGCACCGGGTTGCCCGCGGCGTCCACCAGGCGCTGGTGGATGGTCTGGTTCAGCTGGAAGTAGGCCATGAGGTCGCCGTCGCGCCAGGCCTGCTCCATGCGTGCATGCAACTCCTCGATCGCGGCGAGCCCGGCGTCGGTGATGCGCTCGCAGGCCGGCTCGGCCGCCAGGGTCTCCAGTCCGATGATGACCTCGATGGCGGCGGCCACTTCGTCGACCGACAGCGACGTGACGACGGCGCCGCGGTTCGGCTCGATGCGCACCAGGCCCTCGGCCTCCAGGACCTTGAACGCCTCGCGCAGGGGCGTGCGCGACATGCCGTCCAGCTGGTGCGATACCAGCCGCTCGGTGATGCGCTGGCCGGGCGCCAGCGCGCCCGAGACGATCAATTCGCGCAACCGGCGGGCCGCCACCATGGTGCGCGTGCCGCGGTCTTCCGGAAGGGAGGTCATGGTCCGTGATTGTGTACTGCATGCAATGTTCGCCGACAACTGCCGAGATACGGGGAAATACGCACTTGGCTCGGCCAGATTGCATGCAATATTTGCCCACCCATGAATTTCCTGACCCACTACGCCGCCGCGCGCCGCCCCGTGGAGACCTGCGTCGTCGGCAGCGGCGGCTTCGGCCGCAGCTTCCTGGCGCAGGCGCTGCGCATCCCCCTGGTGAAGTGCCGCGTGGCGGTGGACCGCGAGGCCGGCATCGCCGCCGACGCCCTGCGGTCCATCGGCCTGTCGCGCGACCAGTTCGCCGTCTGCGAGACGCCCGAGCAGGCGGCCGCCGCCTGGCAGCGCGGCCTGCACATCGCCGCCGGCGACGTGTCGGTCGTCCTCGGCCTGCCGCTGGACCTGTTGATCGAGGCCACCGGCCACCCGGAAGCGGGCGCGCGCCATGCGCGCCTGGCGATCGAGGCCGGCCTGCACGTCGCGCTGACCTCCAAGGAGGTGGACAGCGTGGTCGGCCCCGGGCTGGCCTACCTGGCGCAGCAGAAGGGGCGGGTCGTGACGCCGGTGGACGGCGACCAGCCCTCGCTGCTGATCGGCCTGGTCACCTGGGCGCAGACGCTGGGCCTGGAAATCGTCGCGGCCGGCAAGTCCAGCGAGTACGACTTCGTCTTCGATGCGAAGGCCGAGGTCATCGAGAGCAACGGCCAGCGCATCCCCGCGCCCGGTTTCGCCGACCTGTGGACGCTGGGCCGTGGCGAGGTGCAGAGCCTGGCGCGCGCCCGTGCCGAGGCCTGCGCTGCGCTGCCGCAGCGCGCGGTGCCCGACCTGTGCGAACTGCTGGTGGTGGCCAACTCCACCGGCCTCGTCAACGACCGCAAGGACCTGCACGCGCCCATCGCCCGCATCACCGAGGTGCCGACCACCCTCGTGCCGCGCGAGGCGGGCGGCCTGCTGGCGCAGCCCGGCACGCTGGACGTGTTCCACTGCCTGCGCGCGCCGGACGAAGTGAGCCTGGCGGGCGGCGTGTTCGTGGTCGTGCGCTGCGACGACGAGGAGACCTGGCGCCTGCTCGACGGCAAGGGCCACGTCCTCAGCCGCGACAAGAAGCACGCGATGCTGTCCGTCCCGCGCCACCTGCTGGGGCTGGAGGCGGCCATCAGCGTGCTCGATGCCGTCGTGCACGGCCGCTCCAGCGGCGCGCAGCAGCCCCGGCCGGTGCTGGACCTGGTCGCCCGCGCCACCCGGACGCTGAAGGCCGGCACCCGGCTGGAGATGGGCGGCCATCACCACAACATCGCCGGGACCGTGGCCGAGCTGATCCCGGCCGCGCCGCTGGGCGACGATGCGCCGGTGCCGTTCTACCTGGCCGCCAACCGCACGCTGGTGCGCGACGTGGCCGCCGGCGAGCCGATCTGCCTGGCCGACATCGCCGTCGAGGCCGGCTCCGAACTGCTGGCGCTGCGCCGCCAGCAGGATGCCCAGTTCTTCCCGCAGGGCCGCTGACGCGCAGCCCGACGCAACCCATTCCATCCCAGGAGACACCATGCCCCAGCCCCTCGCCACCCTCGCCAAGGTCGCGGCCGCCGCGCTCGCGGCCGCCGCCGTGCTGCCCGCCATCGCCGCCGACTGGAAGCCCACGCGCCCGGTGGAATTCATCGTGACCTCCGGCCCCGGCGGCGGCACCGACCAGTTCGCGCGCGTCGTGCAGTCGGTGGTGCAGAAGCACAAGCTGATGCCGGTGCCCGTGGTGGTCAGCAACAAGAGCGGCGGCGCCGGCACCGAGGGCCTGGTCGCGGCCAAGGGCTCCAAGGGCGACCCGCACAAGCTGGTGTTCTCCACCAACCTGGCCTACCTGATGCCCATGATCACCCGGGTGGGCTACAGCATCGACGACGTGACGCCGGTGGCGATCATGGCGGCCGACGAGTTCATCCTCTGGTCCTACGCCGAAGGCCCGTACAAGACCGCGAAGGACCTGATCGCGGCCGCGAAGGCCAAGAACGGCTCGTTCAAGATGGGTGGCGCGCAGTCCAAGGACACCGACCACATCCTCACCCGCCAGGTCGAGAAGGCGACGGGCGTGAACGTCACCTACGTGCCCTTCAAGTCGGGCGGCGAGGTGGCGGTGCAGCTGGCCGGCGGCCACGTCGAGGCCAATACCAACAATCCGTCCGAGAACATCTCGCACTGGCGTGCCGGCAAGGTGCGGCCCCTGTGCGTGTTCGCCAAGCAGCGCCTGCCGATGAAGGACAAGGTGGCCGGCGACATGAGCTGGAACGACATCCCGACCTGCAAGGAGCAGGGCATCGCGGTCGACGAGTTCCGCATGCCGCGCACCGTGTGGGCCATGGGCGACATCACGCCCGAGCAGTCCGAGTACTTCCGCAAGGTGATGGCGCAGGTGCGCGAGAAGCCCGAGTTCAAGGAGTGGCTGCAGAAGGGCCTGCAGACCGACATGTTCCTCACCGGCACCGAGCTGGCGCGCTACATCGCCAACGACAAGGCCAACCACAAGGTGCAGTTCAGCCAGGACGGCTGGCTGCTGAAGGACTGAGCCCATGGCGCTCGCGCGCCGCACGGCGGAGATCGCCACCGCCGCCACGCTGGCCCTGTTCGCGGGCGCCGTCATCGCCGGCGCCCTGCAGCTGAACACCGGCTGGGCGCCCACCGGCCCGCAGCCCGGCTACGTGCCGCTGCGCCTGGGAGCCATGCTGCTGGTGGTCAGCCTCTTGCTGATGTTCCAGGCGGCCCGGCCGGCGGCCGGTGAACCCTTCGCCACCCGTGAGCAGCTGCAGCGCAGCCTCTCGCTGCTGCTGCCCACGGTCGGCATGGCGGTCGCCATGGCCTTCCTCGGCACCTACGTCGCCGGGGCCGTGTTCCTGGCCTGGATGGCCCGCCGCCATGGCGGCCTGGGCTGGCCGCGCGTTGCCGCGCTGGCCGTCGGTGCCCCGGTGATCCTGTTCCTGATCTTCGAGCTCTGGTTCGGCGTCCCCCTGGCGAAGGGCCCGCTCGAGCAGGCGTTCGGCTACTGACGCGCGCGCCATGCTCGACCAACTGACCCTCCTGGCCGGCGGCTTCCAGACCGCCTTCAGCCTCTACCACGTGTCGCTGATGGTGGCCGGCGTGCTGCTCGGCATCCTGGTCGGCGTGCTGCCCGGCCTGGGCGCGCCCAACGGCGTGACGCTGCTGCTGCCGCTGACGTTCACCATGACCCCGGTGGCCGCCATCATCCTGCTCTCGTCGATGTACTGGGGGGCGCTGTTCGGTGGCTCCACCACCTCGATCCTGTTCAACATCCCCGGCGAGCCGTCCTCGGTGGCCACCACCTTCGACGGCCACCCGATGGCCCGCAAGGGCGATGCGCCGCGGGCGCTCGCCGTCGCCTTCCTGTCGGCCGGCTTCGGTGCGCTGGCGGGCGTGCTGGTGGTGACGCTGGTGGCCAATGCCATCGCCGGCTTCGCCCTGAAGTTCAGCCCGGCGGAGTACTTCGCGGTCTACCTGCTGACGTTCTGCAGCTACGCCGGCATGAGCGGCGGCAAGCCGCTGAAGACCATTGCCGCGCTGCTGGTCGGCCTGATCCTGGCCGGCGTGGGCACCGACACGGTCTCGGGCGAGATGCGGCTGACGTTCGGCTCCGACCAGCTGGTGGGCGGTGTCTCCTTCCTGGCCGCCGTGGTCGGCCTGTTCGGCATCGGCGAGCTGCTGGTGACGGTGGAGGAGGGCCTGGCGTTCAAGGGCCTGCAGGCGCGCATGAGCTGGCGCGCCGTGTGGCAGGCCGCCCGGGAGATGCCGTCGTACGGCTGGACGCTGCTGCGTTCCACCGTCATCGGCTGCTGGATGGGCATCACGCCCGGTGGCCCCACGGCCGCCTCGTTCATGTCGTACGGCATCGCCAAGCGCTTCTCGCGCCGGCGCGAGAACTTCGGCAAGGGCGAACCCGAAGGCGTGGTCGCGCCCGAGACGGCCGACCACTCGGCCGGCGTCTCGGCGCTGCTGCCCATGCTGGCGCTGGGCGTGCCCGGCTCCGCGACGGCGGCGGTGATGATGGGCGGCCTGATGATCTGGGGCCTGCAGCCGGGGCCGATGCTCTTCATCGAGCAGACCGAGTTCGTCTGGGGCCTGATCGCGTCCATGTACATGGCCAACGTGGTGGCCATCGTGCTGGTGCTGGCCACCATCCCGATGTTCGCCGCGATCCTGCGGGCACCGTTCGCCATCATCGGCCCGCTGATCGTGGTGGTGTGCCTGATCGGCGCCTACACCATCGGCGGCAAGATGTTCGACGTCTACCTGGCCCTGGGCTTCGGCGTCCTGGGCTACGTGTTCAAGAAGCTCGACTACCCGATCGCGCCGCTGATCCTGGCCATGGTGCTGGGCGACAAGACCGAAGATGCCTTCCGCCAGTCGATGCTGCTGTCAGACGGCTCGCTCGGGATCTTCTACAGCAACGGCCTGGTCGGCTCGCTGGTCACGGTGGCCCTGGCGCTGCTGGCCTGGAGCTTCGTGGCGCCGCTGCTCAAGCGCGGCCGGCCCGCCGCCGCGTGAGGGTCGCCGTGCCTGCGCAACCCCGTCGCCTCGTGCTCGGCGTGATCGCCGACGATTTCACCGGCGCCACCGACGTCGCCAGCATGCTGGTGCGGGCGGGCATGCGGACGGTGCAGGTGATCGGCGTGCCCGACGGTCCCGTGCCCGCAGCCGATGCGGTCGTGGTGGCGCTCAAGTCGCGCACCAGTCCGGCGGCCGAGGCGGTGCGCGAGTCGCTGGCGGCCCTGCGCTGGCTGCAGGACGGCGGCGCACGCCAGTTCTACTTCAAGTACTGCTCCACGTTCGATTCCACCGCGCAGGGCAACATCGGGCCGGTGGCCGAAGCCCTGCTGGAGGCGCTGGGCAGCGATTTCGCCATCGCCTGCCCCGCCTTCCCGGAGAACGGGCGGACCGTGTTCCGCGGCCACCTGTTCGTCGGCGACGAGCTGCTATCCGACTCGGGCATGCGCCACCATCCGCTCACGCCCATGGCCGACGCCAACCTGGTGCGCGTGTTGCAGGCCCAGGCCCGCGGCCCGGTGGGGCTGGTGCGATACGACACCGTCGCCCGCGGTGAGGCGGCCACGCGCGAGCGCTTCGCGCAGCTGCGGGCCCAGGGCGTTCGGCTGGCGGTCGCCGACGCGATCGGCAACGAGGACCTGCGGACGCTGGCGGCCGCCTGCGCCGGGCTGCCGCTGCTCACCGCCGGGTCCGGCGTCGCACTTGGACTGCCGGCGGTGTACCAGGCGCAGGGCTGGATCCAGCCGGATGCCGCCGCCGCCGACCTGCCCTCGGTCGGGGGCCACGCCGCCGTCCTGTCCGGCTCCTGCTCGACGGCCACGAATGCGCAAGTCCAGCACTGGCTGGCCGCCGGCCGGCCGGCGTTGCGCATCGACGCGCTCGCCCTGGCCGAGGGACAGCCGCTGGCGGCGCAGGCACTGGACTGGGCGCAGGCGCGCCTGGCCGCGGGGCCGGTGCTCGTCTATGCGACCGCCGAGGCGGACCGCGTGCGCGCGGTGCAGGCCACGCTCGGCGCCGGGCGCGCCGGCCAGCTGGTCGAGGAGTGCCTGGCCCAGGTGGCGCGCGGGCTGGTCGACCTCGACGTGCGGCGCCTGGTGGTCGCCGGCGGCGAAACCTCGGGCGCCGTCGTGCAGGCGCTGGGTGCCCGTCAACTGCGCATCGGCGGCACGATCGATCCGGGCGTGCCCTGGACGCAGGTGGAAGGCCGGCCGCTGCTGCTGGCGTTGAAGTCCGGGAACTTCGGCACGGTGGACTTCTTCGACAAGGCACTGGCGCAGGTCGGCTGAGGAAGGCGAGGGCGGGGCGGGGCCGGCGCCCCGCGTCCTGCCCCAAGCGGGCAGGCATGCACAATCCGGGGCCATGCTGACGTATCCCAAGATCGACCCGGTCGCCATCCAGATCGGTCCGCTCGCCGTGCACTGGTACGGCCTGACCTACCTCGCCGCGTTCGGGCTCTTCATGCTGCTGGCCAATGCCCGCCTGAAGCACCAGCCCTACGCGTCCATCCAGGGCCCCGGCGCCTGGAGCCGGCGCGACATCGAGGACATGCTGTTCTACGGCGTGGTTGGCGTCATCGCCGGCGGGCGCCTCGGCTACTGCCTGTTCTACAAGCCCGGCTACTACGCCACGCACCCGCTGGAGATCCTCTTCGTCTGGCAGGGCGGCATGAGCTTCCATGGCGGCATGCTGGGCGTCATCGTCTCGCAGTGGTTCTATGCGCGTTCGCGCGGCAAGCCGTTCTGGCAGGTGATGGACTTCGTCGCGCCCTGCGTGCCGCCCGGGCTGGCTGCCGGCCGCGTCGGCAACTTCATCAACGGCGAGCTGTGGGGCAGGGCGGCCGATCCGGCGCTGCCGTGGGCGATGGTGTTCCCGCAGAGCGGCAGCATGGTCGCGCGCCATCCGTCGCAGGTCTACCAGTTCCTGCTCGAGGGCCTGCTGCTGTTCGTCCTGCTCTGGCTGTACGCCCGGCACGAGCGCAAGGAGGCGCAGGTCTCCGCCGTGTTCCTCATCGGGTACGGCGCCTTCCGGTTCATCGCCGAGTTCTTCCGCGAGCCCGACGCCCACCTGATGTGGCTGCAGCAGCAGACCGGCCTGAGCATGGGGCAGTGGCTGTGCGTGCCCATGGTCCTGGCGGGCATCGTCCTGTGGCTGTGGGCCCAGCGCCGGGGGCTGCCGGCGCGCACGCCGCATCCGGGCTGAACCGAAGCCCCTCCGGGCCCGGGTCGCCGGGCCCGGCCTGCTGGCCATCGTCGAGCAAGCCGAGCCGAACTGGCCCGATGAGCTGAGGAGCCAGCCGAGCCAGCCGAGCCAGCCGAGGCCAAGCGCGGGCTCTGCTGCAGCGCGGACCCAACGCGACAGCACCCGCGAACAATTCTTTTCCAAGACACTGTCCCTGCCGGCTCCGGTCCTCGCATAATTATGCGTAATTACAGGAAATCACGGCAACCGATCCAGCCACCCGGCATCCCGTCCACCGCAAGAGCCCATCCATGCGCCTCGTCCACAGTTCCCTGCATGCCGACGTCGCCGACCAGCTGCGACGCCGCATCTTCGACGGCGAACTGGCGCCGGGCACCTTCCTCGACGAGGTGCACCTGGCGCAGGCGCTGGGCATCTCGCGCACGCCGTTGCGCGAGGCGCTGAAGGTGCTCACCGCCGAAGGGCTGGTGCGGCACGAACCGCGGCGGGGCTGTTTCGTGGCCGAGGTGACCGAGCAGGACCTGAACGAGATCTTCCCGGTCATCGCGCTGCTGGAAGGGCGCTGCGCCTACGAGGCGGCCCTGCACGCCACCGATGCCGACCTGCAGGCGCTGGAGGTGCTGCACACCAAGCTGGCGCGGCATGCCCGCAGCAAGCGCATCAACGAGTACTACGCCACCAACTTCGCCATCCACGAAGCCATCATCGCGCTCGCCGGCAACCGCTGGCTTGCGCAGGTCATCGGTGACCTGCGCAAGATCCTCAAGCTGGCGCGCCTGCAGCAGCTGCACGCGCCGGGCCGGCTCGAGCAGAGCCTCTCGGAACACCTGGCCGTGTTCGCCGCGCTCAAGGCGCGTGACCCCGAAGGAGCAGAAGCAGCTATGCGAACCCACCTCACGCGACAGCGCGTAGCCCTCGACGACCTGGCCCGCGGCACCCGACCCAAGGTGGCGTCATGAGGGCCGGCGAGTGGATCACCCGCGGCGCGACCCTGTTGCGTCCTTCCCTGGAGCCACGAGCGATGGCCGCTGGCGCGGCGGCCGGGACGGTGTCGCCGCGTTCGACCCGCGAGCGGCTCGGCGCCACCCTGCGCCGCCACCAGGAGGCGCTGTCGCCGCGCGCCTTGCGCCGCACCCTGTCCGAGCTGCAGGCCATCGTCGACCCGCGCGCGAGCGAGGTCGAGGGCTCCCGCCGCGCCCATGATTTCGCGCAGTGGTATGCCAAGGCCGGGACAGCCGAACGGCGTGACTGCTGGCTGCTGATGAGCGAGCAGTTCTCGCCCGATCCGGACGTGCTGAAGAGCGCGCGCGAGCAGTACGAGAAGTCGCTGGGCACCGCCGAGGAGCTGCACGCCGAGGTTCACATGCGCCGCGCGTTCCAGACGCCGCGCACCCGCATGCTGCAACGCTTCGCTGGCGCGCCCGACGGCATGCGCTTCCTGGTCGACCTGCGCGCCGAACTGCTGCCGCAGCTGAAGTCCGAGCGCCGGCTGCTGCCGCTCGATGCCGACCTGGAGCACCTGTTCTCGACCTGGTTCGACGTCGCCTTCCTGGAGTTGCGGCGCATCAGCTGGGACTCGCCCGCGTCGCTGGTCGAGAAACTGATCAAGTACGAGGCGGTGCACGACATCCGCAGCTGGGCCGACGTGAAGAACCGGCTCGACAGCGACCGGCGCTGCTACGGCTTCTTCCATCCCAGCCTGGACGGCGAGCCGCTCATCTTCGTCGAGGTGGCCCTGGTCGACGAGATCAGCGCCAGCATCGAGCCGCTGCTGGACGAGAGCGCGGAGCCGGCCGACCTGCTGCGCGCCACCACCGCCATCTTCTATTCCATCAGCAACACCCAGGCCGGGTTGCGCGGCGTGAGCTTCGGCGACTCGCTGATCAAGCGGGTGGTGGAGACCCTCAAAGAGGAGTTTCCGCGGCTCAGGACGTTCGCCACGCTGTCGCCCATCCCCGGGCTGCGCCAGTGGATGGCCAAGAACGCTCCGGCCGACCTGCTCGCGGCGCTGTCCGACCCGCTGGCGCTGGGGCCCAAGTCACCGCACCGCCAGCAGTTGCTGGCGCATGCCGCGCGCTACCTGGGCCAGGAGCTGGAGAACGGCAAGCCGTGCGATCCGGTCGCGCGCTTCCACCTGGGCAACGGCGCGCGCGTGGAGCGCCTGAACTGGGCCGCCGATCCGTCGCCCAAGGGCCTGAAGCAGTCGTTCGGCCTGATGGTGAACTACCTCTATGACCTCAAGCGGCTGGACCGCCACCGCACCCTGCTTGCGCAGGGGCAAATCCCGATGTCCAGGGCCATCGAAGACCTGTACGGTTGAGTGCTTCGAGCAGGACCCGAGACACAGGAGACAAGAATGAACAGCAGCGGTTTGCAACGCCGTGACGTGCTGCGTGCGGCCGCCCTGGCCGCCGCCAGCCCGATGGCCTTCGCCCAGGGCAGCGGCTGGCCGGCCAAGCCGGTGATGATGGTGGTGCCGTTCCCGGCCGGCGGTGGCACCGATGCCTTTGCCCGTCCCCTGGCCGCGCAGTTCGCCAAGCAGACCGGGCGCCAGCTCGTGATCGACAACCGCGGCGGCGCCGGCGGCACGCTGGGCGCCAGCATCGCGTCCCGCGCCGCCCCCGACGGCTACAACATCTTCATGGGCGCAGTGCACCACACGATCGCGCCGTCGATGTACCCCAAGCTCGACTACGACCTCGAGAAGGACCTGGTGCCGCTCACGCTGGTGGCCAGCGTGCCGCAGGTGGTGGTGGTCAACCCGAAGAACGTCAACGTGCCGGACGTCAAGGCCTTCCTCGAGCTGATGCGGCGCAGCCCGGGCAAGTTCAACTACGGCTCGGCCGGCACCGGCACCTCGCACCACCTGGCCGGCGAGCTGTTCAAGCAGCAGACCCGCACCTTCATCACGCACATCCCGTACACCGGCGCCGGCCCGGCCCTGCGCGACCTCGTGAGCGGGCAGGTCGACATGATGTTCGACGGCCTGGGCTCCTCGGCCGCCCACATCAAGGGCGGCCGGATCAAGGCGCTGATGGTGTCGGGCAACAAGCGCAACCCGGCCTTCCCCGACATTCCCTCGGCCGCCGAGGTGGGGCTGCCCGACTACACCGTCACGACCTGGTATGGCCTCTGGGCACCCAAGGGCACGCCGGCCGACATCCAGGCACGCATCGTCGACGAGGTGCGCAAGGCGGTGCAGACCGAGGAACTCAAGGCCATCTGGGCCCAGCAGGGCGCCGAGTTCCCCAACCTGTCGCAGCAGCAGTTCGGCAACTTCGTCCACGCCGAGGTGACGCGCTGGGCGGCGGTGGTCCGGGCGTCGGGCGCCAAGCTCGACTGACGCGCCGGCCCGCGTCGTGGATCGCATGGCGGGCGCTGTCCGGCTGGAACACGACGGCGCCCTCGCGCGGGTGGTGCTGTCCCATCCCGGCAAGCTCAATGCGATGTCGCGCGCCATGTGGCGCGAGTTGCGCGACGTCTTCGCGCAGTTGCAAGGCGCCGGCACGGCCTGCCGCTGCATCGTGGTGCAGGGCGATGGCGAGGCGTTCTGCGCCGGCGGCGACATCGCCGAATACGACGGCTTCCGCTTCGACGAGGCATCGCTGCGGGCCTTCCACGACGATGACGTCTGGGGCGGCCTGCAGGCGGTGCTCGATTGCGACATCCCGGTGGTCGCCGCCATCCGGGGCGTGTGCATGGGCGCCGGCATCGAGATCGCCAGCTGCTGCGACCTGCGGCTGGCGGCCGCCACGGCGCAGTTCGGCGCGCCCATCGCCCGGCTGGGGTTTCCCATGGCGCCCCGGGAAGCCGAGCTGGTGGCACGCGTGGCCGGCGAGGCCACGGCCCGCCAGCTGCTGCTGGAGGCGGCGGTGCTCGACGGGCGCGAGATGAAGGCGCGCGGCTTCGTCCAGCACCTGGCCGAGGAAGGCGACTTTTTCGCCTCGCTGGAGATGCTGGTGCAGCGCGTCGTCGCGCTCGCCCCGCAGGCAGCGCGCGCCAACAAGCGCACCCTGCGTGCCCTGCGCGAGCAACACGACCCGCAGCGCCGTGCGGCCGCGCTGCAGGAGCTGGCCGGCGCGTACCGCTATGCTCCGGCCGCCGAACACCGCGAGGGCATCGCGGCGTTCCTGGAGAAGCGCCGGCCGCGGTTCTAGGACAATTTCCGCCGTCATGCCGGCACGGCCCGCCATGACGGAGCACAAGACATGAACAACCACAACCTCTTCGCGGCGCTGCGCGCCGCGTTCCCCACCGATCTCGACGCCATTGCGGTCGAGACCGACGACGAACTGTGCTACTCGTGGCGCGACCTCGACCGCGCCACGGCCATGATGGCCAACCTGCTCGCCT
This sequence comes from Ramlibacter pinisoli, assembly GCF_009758015.1. Classification (NCBI taxonomy): domain Bacteria; kingdom Pseudomonadati; phylum Pseudomonadota; class Betaproteobacteria; order Burkholderiales; family Comamonadaceae; genus Ramlibacter; species Ramlibacter pinisoli. Next base: position 883,505 of record NZ_WSEL01000009.1, on the reverse strand, counting down.
CGCTGGACCTGCCGGCCGGCGCGCGGGTGGCCGTGCAGGTCGAGAAGTCGGTCGAGGCCATGATGCTGTACCTGGCCACGCTGCGCGCGGGCTACGTGTTCCTGCCGCTGAACACCGCCTACCAGAGCGCCGAGATCGAGTACTTCATCGGCAACGCCGAGCCGGCGGTGGTGGTGTGCAGCCCGAAGAATTTCGGCTGGGTGAGCAAGATCGCCTTCCAGGCCGGCACCCGCAACGTGTTCACGCTGGGCGACGACCGGACCGGCTCGCTGCTCGACCGCGCCGCCGTGCACTCCGACGTGCACGAGCCGGCCGCGAAGGCCGCCGACGACCTGGCCGCCATCCTGTACACCAGCGGCACCACCGGACGCAGCAAGGGCGCCATGCTCACGCACGGCAACATGCTGTCCAACGCGCAGGTGCTGAAGGACTACTGGGGCTGGCAGCCGGGCGACGTGCTGGTCCACGCGCTGCCCATCTTCCACGTCCACGGCCTGTTCGTCGCCATCCATGGCGCCCTGCTCAACGGCAGCAAGATGCTCTGGTTTGGCAAGTTCGACCCCCGCGGCGCCATCGCCGCGATGCGGCGCGCCACCGTGTTCATGGGCGTGCCGACGCTGTACGTGCGCATGCTGGCCGAGCCCTCGCTCACCAGGGAGGCGGTCGGCTCGATGCGGTTGTTCGTCGCCGGCTCGGCGCCGTTGCTGCCCGAGACCTTCAATGCCTGGCGCGAACGCACCGGCCACACCATCCTCGAGCGTTACGGCATGAGCGAGACGGTCATGCTGACATCCAACCCGTACCGGCCCGAGCAGGGCGAGCGCCGCGCCGGCACGGTCGGGTTCCCGCTGCCCGGCGTGGGCCTGCGCATCGTGGGCGACGACGGCCGCGAGCTGCCGCAGGGCGAGATCGGCGGCATCCAGGTGCGCGGGCCGAACGTGTTCAAGGGCTACTGGCGCATGCCCGAGAAGACGCAGGAGGAGTTCACCGCCGACGGCTGGTTCAAGACCGGCGACGTCGGCCTGGTCGACGAGCGCGGCTACGCGCGCATCGTCGGACGCAGCAAGGACCTCATCATCAGCGGCGGCTACAACGTCTACCCGGCCGAGATCGAGGGCTACATCAACGAGCTCCCCGGCGTGGCCGAGAGCGCGCTGGTCGGCGTGCCGCATCCGGACTTCGGCGAAGTCGGGGTGGCGGTCGTCACGGCGCGTCCCGGCGCCACCGTGGAGCCCGACGCCGTGATCGCCACGCTCAAGTCCAGGCTCGCCAATTTCAAGATCCCCAAGCGCTGCTTCGTCGTGGATGAGTTGCCTCGCAACACCATGGGCAAGGTCCAGAAGAACCTTCTGCGCGACCAGCACAAGGGACTGTTCACCTGAAACGGAAGTGCTGGTCTAGACTGCCGCGTGCCTGTCACTGCCCGGCTGAAAACCTCCAGCATCCGAACACGCCTGATCCTGCTCGTGCTGGCGGTGTGGCTGCCCGCCGCCGCCGGGCTGGCCCTGCAGGCGCGCGCCACCTACCTGCAGCAGGAGCACCTGGCCCGCGACAACCTGCGGCTGCTGGCGGACGCGCTCAACACCGCGATCGAGACCGAGCTCGACAAGAAGGTCGTGCTGGCGCGCGCGCTCGCCACCACGCGCACGCTGCAGGCGCGCGACATCGCCGGCTTCGACGCGCAGGCCCGGCTGGCGGCCCAGGGCAGCGGCAGCAGCGTGGTGCTGGTCGACCGCACGCACCTGTACGTCTACACGGCCCTGCCCGCGCCGCAGGTGGTGCAGCGCCTGCCGGGCGCTCCCTTCGTCACCGACGGCCCCGGCGTGTTCTACGCGCCCCGGGGGGCCGTCACCGGCCTGCCGGTCATCGCCGCCTTCGCGCCCGAGACCGGCACGCGGCCGCCGCAGTTCAACGTCGGCGTGCCCTTCCGTGCCGGTGAGATGCAGGCCCTGCTGGCACGCCAGTCCTTCCCCACCGGCGGCGTGGCGAGCGTGCTCGACGAGCAGCAGCGGGTGATGGGGCGCAGCCGCGATGCCGCGCGCTGGATCGGCACCACGGCCAGCAACACCGAGCTGCGCGCGATGGCGCGCCAGCGCCGCAGCGGCTACGTGGAGTCCACCACGCTGGACGGCGTGGCGTCGCTCACGTACCTCGCGCCGCCCAACCGGTACGGGTGGACGGCGCTGGTGGCGCTGCCCGCATCGACGCTGCTGCACAGTGCCGGCCGGCTCACCGGGCAGGCGGTCGGCGTGTCGGCCGCGCTGCTGGCCATCGGCCTGCTGCTGGCAGTCGCCATGTCGCGGCGCATCAGCGCGCCGGTGCGCGAGCTGGAACGGGCGGCCGGCGAATTGCTGGCCCAGCGCGTGCCGCAGCCGCTGCGCACCGGGCTGGCCGAGGCCGACCGCGTGGGCGCCGTGTTGCACGATGCCGGCGTGCGGTCGCGCGAGGCCGGCCAGTTGCTCGAGTCGCGTGTCGCGCAAGCGGTCGCCGAGGTCCAGGAGGCGCAGGCCAAGCTGTTCGACGCCCGCAAGCACGAGGCCATCGGCCGGCTCACCGGCGGCGTGGCGCACGACTTCAACAACCTGCTGCAGACCATCTCGATGGGGCTGCAGGTGGTCCAGCGCTCGGTTGGCGAGGGCCGCCACACGCGGTCGCTGGATGCGGCGCTGGCGGCCTGCGCCAAGGCCGCCGACCAGGTGCGGCAGCTGCTCGCGTTCGGCCGCGCCCAGGCGCTGCAGCCCCGGGCGGTGTCGCTGGCCGACCTGCTGCTGCGCACCCGCGAGCTCACCGAGCGCGCGCTGGGCGAGCGCATCCGCCTGCTGGCCGACATCGACCCCGACCTGCCGCCGGTGTTCGTCGATCCGACGCAGCTGGAACTGGCCTTGCTGAACCTGGTGTTCAACGCCCGCGACGCGCTGCCGAACGGCGGCACCGTCACGGTCCGCGGCCGCCTGGAGGCCCCGGACCCGGCAGCGGGCCGCAGCCTGGTGAAAGTGGACGTGGTCGACGACGGCACCGGCATGGACGGCGAGACGCTGGCCCGCGTGTTCGAGCCCTACTTCACCACCAAGCCGGTGGGCGCCGGCAGCGGGCTCGGGCTGCCGCAGGTGCAGGCCTTCGCCCGCCAGTCGGGCGGCGACGCGCGCATCGTCAGCACGCCGGGCCAGGGCACCTGCGTGTCGATGCTGCTGCCTGCGGCCGGCGCGGACGTGCCACCCCCGGCCAGCGCCGAGGCGCAGACCATCGACCCGCAGGGGGCGTCGCTGCGCATCCTGCTGGTGGAAGACGACCTGCTGGTGGGATCGGTGGTGCCGGCGGCGCTGGTGCACGAGGGCCATGCCGTCACGCTGTGCACCTCGGCCGACGAAGCCCTGGCCGTGCTGCAGCGTGGCGAGGCCTTCGACGTGCTGTTCACCGACATCGTGATGCCCGGCCGTCTCACCGGGCTGGAACTGGTGGAGTGGACCCGGGCGCATCGCCCCGGCATGCCGGCGCTGGTGGCTTCCGGCTACAGCACGCAACGGCCGCTGCCTGGCCTGTCGGTGCTGCGCAAGCCCTACGCGATCGAGGACCTGCTGCGCGCGCTGCAGCTGGCCGTGCGCACGCACCGGCGCGAGCCGGAACGCCTCAATCCTGTGGCACCAGCCTGACGGGCGCGCTGGAGCCCAATTCGCGCAGGGCGCGCCAGGTCTCGGGCGACACCATCTGCTCGGTCTGTTCCGCCGGGTGCACCAGCCGGCATTCGTCGCGTGTCGCGTACCAGCCGGCGGCAAACAGACCGCGTGCCTCCGCGCTGAGCGTGTCGGCGGGGGACGGTTGGTCCAGGGGAGGTTGCCGGCGGGTGTCCATGGCCGAGACGCTAGCGGTGCGGCCCGGCGGCGCTGCCAGCATGGCGGCTGTCACGCTGTCGGCGCCTTCCCACAAGCGCGGCGGGCGCCCCTGGCTGGGCAGGAGCATCACCTTCTGCTGAGCCGTCAGCTCGCCCCGCCGATGCGCACCAGGACCTTGCCCAGCGCGCCGGCTTCCACCGCCTCGTGTGCCGCCGCGATGTCATCGAGCGCGAACTCGTGCCAGCGTGGCGCCTGCACGCCCTGCGCCAGCCAGGCTCCGAGGTCCGCGTAGGCCTGCGCCAGCACCGGTTCGGGCAATTCATAGACGAACACCCAGAGCAGCCGCAGGTTGCGGTTCATCATCTCGTAGAACGGCAGCGTGGGCTGCGGCACCGCCATCGAGGCATAGGTGGCGATGCTGCCGTGCGGCTGGAGCAGCTTCAGCGTGGCCAGCAGGTTGGCGCCGAAGTCGACCTCGACCACGTGGTCGACACCGAGGCCACCGGTCAACTCGAGCACGCGGGCAGCGACGTCCTCGCGCCGGTAGTCGATCACCGCCTCGGCGCCGGCCCGCAGCGCCTCCTCGTTCTTGGCGCCGCCGCTGGCCGTGGCCAGCACGCGTGCGCCACCCCAGCGCGCGAGCTGGATGGCATAGAAGCCCACCGCGCCGGCGCCGCCGGTCACCAGCACCGTGCGGCCGCGCACCGGCCCCTGGCCGAACACGGCCCGGTGCGCGGTGAGGGCCGGCACGCCCAGCGAGGCGGCCAGGCGCAGGTCGACGCCGGCCGGCACGGGCACCGCGCGGTGCTGGGGCGTCACGGCGTACTCGGCCGCGGTGCCGAAGGGCCGCTTCCAGGCGGTGCTGTGCAGCCACACGCGCTGGCCGACCCGCTTCGGATCGACCCCGGCGCCCACGCGGTCGACGATGCCGCTGCCGTCCATCTGCGGCACCACGCGCGGGAACGGCATGCGCTGGTTGTTCCAGCCGGCGCGGCGCTTGACGTCCGACGGGTTGATGCCGGCCCATTGCACCTGCACCCGCACCTCGCCCGCCGCGGGTTCGGGGGTGGGCAGCTCGCCCACGCGCAGCACCTCGCGCGCGGGACCGGTCGTGTCGTACCAGCAGGCCTTCATGGGGATGCCACCTTCGGATGAGACAGGGAACACGATGGTAGGCCGTCGCGGCCGACCCTGGCCGCGACACCGGCACCGGCCGGCCTCAGGACGCCTCGGCCCAGGGTTCGCTGCCGATGCGCTCCAGCTCGGCTCGCAGCGCCTGCACCGTGGCCACGAGGGCGGGCCCCAGCTCCGCATCGAAGCGGCGGGCTGGCGCCAGCATGGCCGGGGACGCCAGGCTGAACACCACGACCAGCCCGTCGATGGGCGAACGCATGGGCACGGCCACCGCATTCAGTTCCGGTTCCATGTCGCCGTACGAGCGTGTGAAGCCGAGCTGGCGCAGGTCGTCCCGGGCCTGGGCCAGCTTGGGCTGCACGCCGGCCCAGTCGCGGTGCAGGCGCACGGCCAGCTGGCGGGCGACCACCTCGGACTCGCTGGCGGGCGCGCCGGCCAGCCAGGCGCGCCCGGCGGCCGAGGTGACCAGCGGCAGCCGCGTGCCGATGCGGTGCTGCAGCACCACCGGCGCGTCGGCCTTCACGTACTCGAGGTAGAGCATGTCCAGGCCATCGCGCTCGCTCAGCGCGACGGGCGCGCGAAAGCGCGTGGCCAGCGCTTCCATGGCGCCGCGGGCCAGCGCCCGCACGCCGCGCGCGCCCAGGAAGTTGCGGGTGATGCCGATCAGCCTGGAGCCGAGCCGGTAATGCCCCGCACCGTCGGGCTGCAGGTAGCCGCGCTCGGCCAGGGTCGCGACGATGCGGGCCACGAGCTCGACCGGAACCCCGCTGCGCCGCGCGACGTCGGCCACGCCCAGCGCCGGAAACACCGGCGTGAAGGCTTCCAGCACGGCCAGGGTCTGCGCCGCCTCGACAAGAAAAGGGGAGGGGGCGGGGGTGGTCATGGATGGGGTGCCGGGCTGCAGCGGATCGCTGCGGTCGGGCATGCGGATCATAGGCTCCATGCACATCCGATGTGAACCCATCCATGCACCAATGCACCACGCTAGTTCAGCGCGACGCAACAGCAGATTGCAGCGACTTACGCCCCGAAACCTCGCCCTCAGCTTGCCGCAAGAGGCCACCTCCCCAGAATCGACGATCCCTCCATCGCATCCGCTTCCGCGCCGTTCCGTTTCGTTCATGGGTTCCCCGCTGTCCACGCCCGAGCAGCTCGCGCCGGGCGCCGTCCTCGATCGTTCCCCGCTGGGCGCCGTGCGTGCCGCCGCCGCCAGCGAACGCAAGGTCCTGCTGACCACGCCCGTGCCGCAGCAGACGACCGCCTGGACCAAGGCGCGCCGCGACGTGAGGCACCTGCTGCGCAGCAGCGGCTACCAGCTGCTGGAGGTGCCCGCCGGCGGCAGCGCGGCGGACTGGCTGCGGCTGCACCGCGGGCTGCGCGAGCGGCTGGCGCGCAACGGCCACATCCTCATCGAATACCCCTTCGACCAGCGCAAGCGCCTGTATGGCCTGCTGGTCCTGAGCCGGCTGCTGGGCGTGCGCCTGTACGGCCTGATCCACGACCTGGATTCGCTGCGCTTTCCCAACTCGCCGGTCGAGCGCGAGATCGCCATCCTGCGGCTGTTCGACGGCCTGGTGTCGCACAACGGCACCATGTCGCAGTGGCTGCGGGACAACGGTGTGCGGCGCCGCATGGCGGACCTCAACCTGTTCGACTACCTCACCGACGAACCGCCCGCGACCTGGCGCGAGGACGACATCGCACGGCCGCTGAAGGTGGCGTGCGCCGGCAACCTGTCGTGGGGCAAGGCGCGCTACGTCTATGACTCCCGACTGGCCGCGCTGCGGGGCGTTCAACTCGACCTGTACGGGGCGTTCTACGAGTCCGACAGGGTGCCCGACACCGGGCTGCGCTTCCGCGGCGCGTTCGACCCCGACCGGCCGGTGCTGCACGACCGCTACCACTTCGGCCTGGTCTGGGATGGCACCGCGGTCGATCAGTGCGCGGGCAGCTACGGGCAATACATGCGCTACAACAACCCGCACAAGCTGTCGCTCTACGTCGCGCTCGGCTTGCCGGTCGTGGTGTGGCGCGAGGCCGCCATCGCCGACTTCGTCGAGCGCTGCGGCATCGGCGTGACGGTGCGCGACCTGCGCGAGCTGGGCAGCATCCCGGACCGGGTGGACGCGGCCGCCTACCGCCGGATGGCGCGCAACCTCGTGCCGCTGACGGAGGCCGTGCGCCGCGGCGACTTCCTGCACGACGCGCTGGTGCGGCTGCTGCGCTGAGCGCGCAGCAACGCCTTGCGCGCCGGGTTCAGGCGGTCGCTTCCGTGGCGATCTGCCGCAGGGCCTGCGCGAACACGTCGGGCGGCTGGCCGCCCTGGATCAGGTGGCGGTCGTTGACGATCACCGAGGGCACGGCCCGGATGCCCGCCTGGGCATAGGCCTGCTCCTGCGCGCGCACCGCCGCCGCGTACTCGTCCGACGCCAGGATGGCACCGGCCCGCTCCACGTCCAGGCCGGCCGCGCGCACGGCGTCGAGCAGCGTCGCATGGTCGGCGAAGCTGCGCCCGTGCGTGAAGTACGCGCCCAGCAAGGCCTTCTTCAGCGCGAGCTGCCGGGCAGGATCCTGTTCGCCGGCCCAGTGCAGCAACCGGTGGGCATCGAAGGTGTTCCAGACCCGCTTGCGGCCCTCGGGGCTGAAGTCGAAGCCAACGTCGGCGCCGCGCTGGCGCAAGGCCTGGTAGTTGGCCGCCTGCTGGTCGGCGGTGGAGCCGTACTTCTGCGACAGGTGCTCCACCACGTCCTGGCCTTCGGGCCCCATCTGGGGGTTGAGCTCGAACGGCTGGAAGTGCAGGGTGGCCTGCACCTCGCCCTCGAGCTCCCGCAGGGCCTTCTCCAGCGAGGACAGGCCGACGGCGCACCAGGGGCAGGCGACGTCGGAGACGAAATCGATCTTCAGGGTGGCGGTCATGCGGCGATCGTAGCTGGGGCCGCCCGGCGTTGCCGGCGTGGGGCCACGCCCCCCGGGCGGCGCAGCGAGCCAGCCCGATCGGGCCACGCCGGTGGCCTGCCGGCCTACCTCGACTGTGGTCATGGCAGAGCCCCGGGACGGCACGGCCCCTGACGCGGCCGTTGCGCCCGCGCGGCGACCATGCGTTGGCGGGAGGGCGCAGCGCCTTCCGGCAGGGAGTCTCTGGGGTTGGGCCCGGCCATGCGCCGGGCCACTTTTTTGCGCCGGCCTCAGCCGATCAGCAGCAGGCCGACGACGGCCCAGAACACCAGCGAGCCAAGCGCCGCGATCCAGAACACGGGGCTGGCCATGACGCTCGAACGCTCCGGCTCGACACAGTCTTCCAGCCGTTCCATTTCGTCCTGCGCGATCCGTTGATCCCCGATGGGCATGGCAACAGGTTGCACCCGGGACCAATGCCGCCCGTGACCAACTGTCACTTCTGGTCCGCTGTGACGCAATCGGATGCAGGTCCGTGCATTTGCACACCGCAGCTCCAGCGATGCCGCAGCGCGCGCATGCCAACGCCAACTGCAAGCCGACTGAACGCGCCCTGACTTGGCGCAGTACCCCGCGGCGAAGATTGCCATGGCTTGCCCGCGCGCAGCCGGTGCGGACAATGGATGGCGTTGGCGAGTGGCTCCCCTTCAGGTGGGAAGAAGTGCTTGGCCTGAACACCGCCAATGTTCAAACCCTCGCTGCCCATGGCAGCGAGGGTCTCTTTTTGTCTGCGGCCGGGAGCGGGGTTCAGCCTGCGTGCAGCGCCCGCGAGCTGGTGCGCAGCCGGTGCAGGTCGGCGCGCGTGTACGGCTGGGACCGGCCGCTGAGCTTGAGCGACACCCAGGTCACCATCTCGTGCGTGTTCACGATGGTTTCTTCGTCGCGCGCCTGCAGCGCCACCGCGAGAACGAGGACCAGCGCCGCGCAGCCGGTGACCGGCAGCGAGGGCCAGGGGGGCTCGGCCAGCAGGGCCAGCGCGGTGCCACTGGCCACGGCGCCGACGAGGAACCCGGACAGGCATTCCGATGGCGAGTGCATGCCGAGCTTCCAGCGCGAGAGGGTGATGAGCAGCGCGAGGCCGTAGCCGGCCAGCACCGCCGCCACGCGCCAGTGCCGGTGGGCCACCGATCCGATCGAGAAGCCCAGCATGGGGTAGACCGCGGTGGCGAACATCGAGTGACCCGACAGGCCGGTGAAGTCGAGTGACGCGCTGCCGAGCCCGAAGCCGATGAAGGCGATCTTGGAGGCAGTGGTCAGCCCGACGGCGAACGCCAGCGGCACCAGCCACAGCAGGGCCGGGCGCCAGTCGCGGCGGCGCACCGCCAGCGCGGCGGCGATCAGCAGCGCGGCGGGCAGCAGCAGGCTGGCTTCGCCGAGGCGGGTGACCAGCAACCAGGGATGGAATCCAGACATCCCCGGATGCTAGCGGCTACGGCCGAGGTCACTGGCCCATCCGTGGCACGACCTGGACTTTGTGCCGCTGGACGCCGCGCAGAAGCGCCAGCTCGGCCGGCCGGCCGATGCGGTCGCGCCCCAGCACCCGGTGCAGCTGGTCGACTGCACCGACCTCGATGTCGTCGATGCCCACGATGCGGTCGCCGGGGCGCAGGCCCGCCTGGTCGGCCGGGCCCTGGGGCTCGACCTGGTCGACCAGGATGGCGCTGTCCAGGGCCAGCCCGAAGTGGCGGGCCACCCGCCGTGCCAGCGGGACCGTGTGTGCGGCCACGCCCAGCCAGGCACGCCGCACGCTGCCATGGCGCAGCAGCTCGCCCAGGACCCATTGCGCGGTGTCGGAAGGCACCGCGAAGCACAGGGCCTGCGCGCCGGCCACGATGGCCGTGTTGACGCCGATCACCCGCGCCTGCGTGTCCAGCAGCGGCCCGCCGGAGTTGCCGGGATTGAGGCTGGCATCGGTCTGGATCACGTTCTCGATCGCGCGGCCGGACGGCGCGCGCAGGCTGCGGCCGACCGCCGACACCACGCCGGCGGTGACGGTGTGGCCGAGCCCGAGCGGGTTGCCGATCGCGATGGCGACCTGGCCCACGCGCAGCGCCGTCGAATCGCCCAGCTGGAGGGGGGCCAGCCTGTGCGGTGCGCCGACGTGCACCAGCGCCAGGTCGGTGTGCGGGTCGGTGCCGACAACGCGGGCCGGCAGGATGCCGGCGTCCTCGAACTGCACCTCGACCTGGGCCGCGCCGTCGACCACGTGGCTGTTGGTCAGCAGGTAGCCGTCGGGCGTGACCAGGAAGCCCGAGCCTGCGCCGTCGCCGCGCTCGCGCGGCCGCCGCTGCGGCGCGCCCGGCACGGACGCCGGGCCGGCGCCGCCGCGCACTCGCAGCGACACCACGCCGGCCCGGGCCCGTTCGAGCACGTCGACCACCGCGCGCGAGTAGGCGTCGAGGAGGTGCAGGTCGTCCGCGGTTGCGATGGTGGGATCCATGCCATCGCAGATGGGTGCCCGCCTCCGCGCTTCAACCCGAGGAGCGGCGCCGCCGGGGTGGCGCGGGCTCGCGCAGGCGCGCGGCGAGCCGCTCCAGTTCCTGCTGCACCAGGCCGGCGAGCGCATCGACGGCCGGGCTGGCGGGGGCGTGGCGCGGCCGCACCAGCACCAGCTGGCTGCGCGTGGCCGACGCCCGCAGGCGGCGGATCACCACATGCGAGAAGGGCAGCGTCGCGGCCGAGGCCGGCACGATGGCCACGCCCAGGCCATGGCCGACCAGCGCGAGCACGCTGACGAACTGGCCGGCCTCGTGCCGCAGGTCGGGCGAGAAGCCGGCCTCGTTGCACAGCGCCGAGGTGCGGTCGAAGTAGTCGGCCTCGCGGTGGCGCGAGAAGCCGACGAAGGGCTCGCGCGCCGCCGCCTTCAGCGCGAGCGGGCCGGTGCCGGCCGCCAGCGCGTGGCCGGCCGGCACGGCCAGGCAGTACGGATCGTCGATGGCGGCCAGCCGCTCCAGTCCCGCCAGGTCCTGCCCGGGGCGCGCCAGCGCCAGGTCGATCTCGTCGTTGCGCAGGGCCTGGAACTGGCGCGAGGTGATCATCTCGCGCACCTCCAGCGGCGCCGTGACGCCGGCCGCCTGCAGTCCCCGCAGCACGCCGGGCAGCACCGAATGGGTGGTGGTGGGCACCAGCCCCAGCCGCAACGCCGGCGCCTGGCCGGACTGCCGGTCGCGTGCCCGCACCGCGGCCTGCTGGGTGCGGGCCAGGATGGCGTGGGCGTCCTCCAGGAAGGACTCGCCGGCCGGCGTCAGGCGCACGCCACGCGGCAGCCGCTCGAACAGGGTGGCGCCGATCTCGTCCTCGAGCTGGCGGATCTGCTGCGACAGGGCCGGCTGGGCGATGAAGAGCTTCTCGGCCGCGCGGCTCACGCTGCCGAGCCCGGCGACCGTCACGAAGTAGCGCAGGTGCCTCAGTTCCATGGCCGTGCCGGGATGTTTTGCCATAGGTTATACCTCTGGCTGCCAGACAAAGACCATCTTGGACATCTGGCAGCGGCCATCGCACACTGGCCCCCATGCAAGCCCTGCGCAAACTGAACGCCGCCCCCGGCCTCGACCTCGACACCGTGGCCGCGCCACCCGCACCCGGCCCCGGCGAGGTGCTGCTGCGGGTGCTGTATGCCGGCATCTGCGGGACCGACCTGCACATCGACGCCTGGGACGCCGGCTACCACTTCATCCGCGAGCGCCTGCCGGTGACCGTCGGCCACGAGTTCAGCGGCGAAGTGGCGGCGCTGGGCGCCGGCGTCGAGGGGCTGCGCACTGGCCAGCGGGTCGCCGTGCGGCCGTCCGTCACCTGCGGCCGCTGCGCCGCCTGCAGCCGCGGCGACTTCGACGCCTGCACCAGCCGCCTGGGCATCGGCGTCAGCCGTGACGGCGGCTTCGCCAGCCACGTCCGCGTGCCGGCCCGCAACTGCGTGCCGGCGCCGGCCGGGGTCGACGCCGACCTGGCCGCGATGGCCGAGCCGCTGAGCGTGAGCCACGAGTCGGTGCGGGTCGGCGGCGTGCGGACCGGCGACCGCGTGCTGGTGCTCGGTCCGGGCAACATCGGCGCCGGCATCGCCGTGTTCGCGCGCGCCGCCGGCGCCCGCCAGGTGGTGGTGGCCGGCCATGGCGATGCTGCCCGCTTCGCCGTGCTTCGGCAGATGGGGTTCCACGACCTCGTCGACCTCGCAAGCGAGACCCTGGAGCCGTTCCTGCGCGAGGGCCGCTTCGACGTGGTGATCGAGGCGGCGGGCTCGCCGGCTGCGGTGGCCACCGGGCTGGCGGCGCTGAAGGTGCACGGCGTGTTCGTGGTCACCGGCATCCACGCGGCGCCGGTGCCGGTCGACCTGACGGCGCTGGTGCGCAACCACCAGCAGCTGCGCGGCTCCTACCGGGCCCCGGAGGCGGCCTGGCCCGAGGTGCTGGCGTTCCTGGCCGCCCACGCCGACCTGTTGCGCCCCATGGTCACGCACCGGCTGCCGCTGGCGCGGGCGCAGGACGGCTTCGCCTTGGCGCGCAGCCGGCAGGCCACCAAGGTGCTGTTCGACCTGGCCGGGAGCACGCCAGCGTGAGCCGCCCCGCCTCGGCCCGCGCCTTCCTCGCGCTGTGGAACGGCATCGACGATGCGCGCCTGCAATCCGAGTACGAGGCCTGGCACACCTTCGAGCACGTGCCCGAGCGGGTCGGCCTGCCGGGCTTCATGGCGGCGCGGCGCTACCGCCAGGAGGCGCCCGGCGGCCCCCGGTACTTCACGCTGTACTGGCTGGACGCGATCGGCGCGCTCGACACGGCCGAGTACGCGGAGGTGTTCGCCGAGCCGACCGCCTGGACGGCGCGACTGCGCGGCCACCTGAACGGCTTCCTGCGGCTGCCGTGCGTGCTGCGCGGCTCGCACGGGCTGTCGAGCGCGTCTCAGCTGGTCACTCTGCACCTGCGGCTGCAGGCCGACAGCGCGGCCGGCCAGCTCGATGACCTGCTCACCGCCGGCGTGCGGCAAGGTCAGCTGGTCGCGGCCGACTGGGGCCTGTATGCGCCCACGCGCGAGATCCCGATCGCCAACCACGCGGGCGAGGAGCCGCTGCAGGCCGGGCGCGACGCCGTGGTGCTGCTGCACGGACTCGATGGCGCGGCGCTGCCGGCGCAGGCCGACCGCCTTGTGGCGGCGCTGGAGGGTGTGGCCACGCCGGTGCGGCCGCCGCAGGGCTATACCCTGCTCACCGAAGTGCGGCGCGAGGCCCTCCCGCCGTTGACCGGGCGTCGCCAGCCGCCCCGCGACGATCTGAACGAACGATTCCATCCAGGAGACACCCCATGACCTTCTTCCACCGCCCGCTGCGTGCCGCGCTCGCCGGTTGCCTGGCCGTCCTGCCGCTGCTGGCGGCCGCCCAGGCCTGGCCGTCCAAACCGATCCGCTTCGTCGTCGGCTACCCGCCTGGCAGTTCGCCCGACGTGCAGGCACGCCTGATCGCCGAGCCGCTGGCCAAGGCGCTCGGGCAACCGGTGGTGGTGGATAACAAGCCGGGCGCGGGCGGCAACATCGGCGCCGACCTGATCGCCAAGGCCCAGGACGACCACACGATCGGCATCGTCGGCAACGGTCCGCTGACGAGCGCCAAGTTCCTCTATCCGCAGCTGCCCTACGACCCGCAGAAGGACTTCACGCCGCTGGCGCTGGTGGGCGCCGCGCCGCTGGTGTGGGTGGCGCCGAAAAGCGCGGCCGGCTCCGGCTCGGCGCGCGAATTCATCCGCCAGGTGAAGACCGCGTCGCAGCCGCCGGCCTACGGATCGACCGGCCTGGGCGCCGGCACCCACCTGGGCATGGAAGTCCTGCGCGAGAAGCTCGGTTTCGAGGCCCTGCACGTGCCCTACACCGGCGGGCCGGCCATCCTCAACGCGATGTTGGGCGGCCAATTGCAGATGGCGCTGCTGCCGGCGTCGACCGCCGCGCCCATGGTGCAGTCGGGCCGCGTCGTCGCGCTGGCCAGCACCTCGGCGCGCCGCACGCCGCTGGCGCCGGACCTGCCGGCCCTGGAGGAGCTGGGCGTGCAGGGCGTGAACATCGAGGTCTGGAACGCCATCGTCGGCCCGGCCCGGCTGTCGGCGCCGGCGCGCACCCGGCTGGCGACCGAGCTGGCCCGCATCGTCGATGCGCGCGAGATGCGCCAGAAGCTGCTGGTGCAGGGCTGGAAGGTCGACGACCCGTCGCCGGGCGCACTGGCGCGGCGCATCCAGGACGACACGGCCCTCTACGGCGCCATCATCTCGCGCAAGGGCATCAAGCTGGAGTGAGGCCGCGGCGCCCGCATCAGGCCGGGCAACGCCATCCCCGTCATGGAACGGCTAGCCGGCGTCCGTGACCCGCGCGAACCGCGGGCGGCGCTGGCCGTCGATCTCGACCGCTTCGAAGAACATCGCATGCGGCCGTACCCACAGGCCGCTGGCGCCGTCCAGCGGACGGTAGACCACCAGCGGCTCCAGCGTCTCGCTGTGGCGGGCGACACCGATCACCTCGTAGTCGCGGCCCTTGTAGTGGCGGTAGCGGCCCAGCGGGGTGGCGGGCAGGGGCGGCAGGTCGTCCGGCATGGCGTGGGGTGTCTCAGGGGGTAGGGGCAGGCGGGCTGCCGGGGGTGTGGCGTCAGGGATGGCGGCCCCACGCCACCAGCGCGACGCCGATGGCCAGCAGCAGGCACAGGGGCGAGTAGACCCAGGTGTCCAGCCGCGCGAACCGGCTGCCGCGCACGCGCTTGAAGAAGCCGACATAGCGGAACTCGCCGATCGCGCGGGCGAGCAGGCCGAGCGCCAGGCCGCCCGACAGCCAGGCCAGCAGGGCCGGGGGCAGCACGGGTGGCAGCAGGCCCGCGGTGCTGGCGACCAGGGCGGCGAAGGCCAGGAGCGCGCAGCCGACCGCGAGGGTGGCGCGCGGCGACGGCGCGAACAGCGGCTTGCCGTCCACGCTGGGCACGGCGCCGCTCTCGCCGCCATGTCCGGCGAAAGCCATGCGCACATGCCATGCCGCGAGCAGGAGGAAGACGGCGCACACGACGACGGCCAGGGCGGTGGTCATGGACAGGTTGGGGTGGCGCCGGCACGGCGGCGCCGGGCTGGCGGCAGGCGACAAGAAGGCCCGGACGCGCCGGCGGGCGCCGGCGCGGTGGGCCGCCGGCTCACAGGCGGACTTTCGCCTCGCCGACGCCGTCGAACCCGACCTCCACCACGTCGCCGCGGCGGGCCTGCAGCAGCCCGCACCAGGTGCCCGTGGTGACGACGGTGCCCGCCGGGACGGTGGCGCCGGTCTTGGCCGTCGCGTGCCGCAGCCAGATCGGCAGCAGCCACTCGGGCGTGCCCAGCGAGTGGGTGCCGGTGAACAGCCGCCATTTGCAGTCGCCGATGCGCACCCGGCATTCCTGGCGCGCCCAGTCGCGGGCCTGGTAGGGCACGAACTCGCCCAGCACCAGCGCCCCGTGCGACTGGAAGTCGGCCAGCTTGAGCAGCGCCGGCGCTTCCCTGTAGCGCTCCCAGCGCGAATCGACCATCTCGATCGACACGCACATCGCGTCGACCAGGCCGTCGACGGCGCCGTGCGACAGCGCCGCCGCCTGGGCAGCGGTGACGTCGCGCGCCAGCCGCAGCGCGATCTCGGCTTCGACCAGCAGGTGGCGCAGCCCGAGCTGGCTGGCATCGGCGCCGCTGGCCAGCACGCCGGCGCGCGGCAGCGGGGCATGGGTGAGGGTGGCCTCGCGCGAGGCGCCGCCCGACTTCCAGTGGCGCGGCACGGTGCCGGCGCCGTCCAGCGCCGCCAACTGCGCGTGCTGCACGGCATAGGCGTCGTCGGCGCTGCCGATGTGGCGGGCGTACGCGGCGTCGTCGAGCGCCGGGCCTGCGCGCCGGGCGGCGAGCAGGGCTTCGGAGAGGGTGTGGAGGGCGTTTTGGCTCACGCCGGACAGGCTACCGCAACGCAAGCCGCCTGCCCACCCGAGTGATGCGTCGGCGCGACTGTTCGCGGCCTCTTGTCGCAGGTCACGCGCCGGGCAGGCGCAGCGGCCAGCCGCGCGGGTTCAGCGCCGCGGCGCCGCAGCCTGCGCGCCGAACGCCTCGGCCATCCGCTGGCCGGCCTCCATCGACTGGCGCCAGCCATACAGCATGAGCGAGGCCTGGACGTTGAACAGGGTGGAGCTGCCAAGCGAGAACATTTCCACCGGCAGGCTGGCCAGGTCGGCGGCGGCCTTCTGCTGGGCGGGAGTGGGAATGGCGCGAAGGGGAGCTGTCATGCGCGAACGCCTTTGGTACTACAAGGAGCGCGCAGTCTAGGTGCGGTGTCGCACCTTCGCCAACTCGACAATGGAACTTTTTCAGGCCTGGCGTGACTTGTCACGCACGACGTAGCGCACGAAGTCGTCGGCCTTGGCGAACTGGTCGTACAACGCGCGTGCATCGGCGTTGTCCTTGTGGGTCACCCAGTACAGGCGCGCCCAGCCCTCGGCGCGCATCGCGTTGCGCAGCCACTCGAGCAGGGCCTTGCCGACGCCGGCGCCGCGCCGGTCGGGATCGACGAACAGGTCCTCGAGGTAGCACACCGGCTGGATTTCCCAGGTGTTCTCGTGCACGACGCAGTGCGCGAAGCCGGCGACGCGGCCCTCGACCTCGGCCAGCACGCACATCACGCCCGAGTCCGGATCGAGGATGCGCTTCCAGGTGCGCTGCGTGACCTCGTCGGGCAGGTGGACCGCGTAGAACTCGCAGTACCCCCGCCAGAGCCGCCGCCAGGCGGGCTCGTCGCCAGGCAGGACGGAACGGATCACAGGGGTCGACATCGGTGCATTGTGCCCCTCGCGGACGGGAGTCCGGCTTTCGACGACCTACGCCTTCGCCTCCGAGGCCCGCAACTGGCGCGCCAGCAACGCCACCGCGTGCACCGCCTCGCGGTCGGCGCCGTCGTGGATCTGGTGGCGGCAGCTGGTGCCGTCGGCGACCACGATGGCGTCGGGCGACTGGCGCACGGCGGGCAGCAGGCTCAGTTCGGCCATCTGCATCGACACGTCGTGGTGCGAGGCCTCGTAGCCGAAGGCGCCCGCCATGCCGCAGCAGCTGCTTTCCACCAGCTGCGGCTTGGCGCCCGGGATCAGTGCCAGCAGCTGCAGCACCGGCGAGACGGCGTCGAAGGCCTTCTGGTGGCAGTGGCCGTGCACCAGGATGGGCTTGTCCACCGGACGCAGCCTGTCCTTCAGGCCGTCGAGGCGGCCGGCCGCCAGTTCGCGTGCCAGGAACTCCTCCAGCAGCAGCGCATTGGCGGCGATGGTCTCGGCCGGCTTGCCCAGCCCCAGTGACAGGTGCTCGTCGCGCAGCGTGAGCAGGCAGGACGGCTCCAGGCCGACGATGGCGATGCCCTTGTCGGCGAACGGGCCCAGCGCCTCGACCACCTCGCGCGCCTTGGCCCGGGCTTCCTCGACCTGGCCGGTGGCCAGGTAGGTGCGGCCGCAGCACAGGTGCTTGCCGTCGTCCTGCGCCTTGGCGGCCACGTGCACGGTGTAGCCGGCCGCGCGCAGGACCTGCAGCGCGGCCTGGGCGTTGGCCGACTCGAAGTAGCCGTTGAAGGTGTCGACGAACAGGACCACGGGGCGCTCGGCGGCCAGCGTTTCCTCCCGGGTCGCGGTGCCGTGCGGCCGGGCGAAGAAGTGGTCGGACTGCCACTCGGGCAGGCTGCGCCGGGCCGAGAAGCCGAGCAGCTTTTCGCCCAGGGTGGCCAGCAGCGGGATGCGGTTGCGCAGGTTGAGCAGGGGCGCGAAGCGGGCGGCGGTGCGCGCGTAGTCGGGCAGGCCGGCGATCAGGCGGTCCTTCAGGCTGCGCCCGTGCTTCGCATGCCAGTGGTGCAGGAACTCCACCTTCATCTTGGCCATGTCGACTCCGGTCGGGCAGTCGCGCTTGCAGCCCTTGCAGGAGACGCACAGATCGAGCGCGTCCTTCACCGCGGGGCTGGCGATGCCGTCCGGGCCGAGCTGGCCGGACAGCGCCAGCCGCAGCGTGTTGGCGCGCCCGCGCGTCAGGTGCTGCTCGTCGCGCGTGACGCGGTAGCTGGGGCACATGGTGCCGGCGTCGAACTTGCGGCAGTGGCCGTTGTTGTTGCACATCTCCACCGCCTTGGCGTAGCCCTGGGCGGGGTCGCCGCCGGTGCCGGGGCGGGTGGTCTTCTCGGTGGCCGGGTCGTTCTGCACGTTCCACGACTGCCAGTCGAGCGCCGGCTGCAGGGGGATGACCCTGTAGCTGGGCGGGAAGCGCATCAGCCGCGTGTCGTCCATGCGCGGCGGGTCGATCATGCGGCGGGGGCTGAGCAGCTGGCCCGGGTCGAACAGCTGCTTGATGCGGCCGAAGGCCTCGGTGATGCGGGGGCCGAACTGCCACTGGATCCACTCGCCGCGGCACAGGCC
The DNA here is from genome assembly GCF_009758015.1 of Ramlibacter pinisoli. NCBI lineage: Bacteria > Pseudomonadati > Pseudomonadota > Betaproteobacteria > Burkholderiales > Comamonadaceae > Ramlibacter > Ramlibacter pinisoli. The sequence goes on along the minus strand of NZ_WSEL01000009.1, from coordinate 865,184 downwards.
GTCGCCGTGCTCGCCGCTGTAGGCGCCGCGGTACTCGCGCACCAGGGCCGATGCTTCCTCGGCGATGGCGCGCATCTTCTGCGCGCCGTCCCGGCGCATGTCGAGGATGGGCCGCACGTGCAGGGTGCCGACCGAGGCGTGCGCGTACCAGGTGCCGCGCGAACCGTGCCGACGGAACACCCGGGTGAGTGCATCGGTGTACTCGGCCAGGTGCTCCAGCGGCACGGCGCAGTCCTCGATGAAGCTCACCGGCTTGCCGTCGCCCTTGAGGCTCATCATGATGTTGAGGCCGGCCTTGCGCACCTCCCACAGGTTCTTCTGCGCCGCGTCGTCCTCCAGGCGCACCACCGAGCCGGGCAGGCCCAGGTCGCCCATCAGCTCCACGAGCCGGTCGAGGTGCCGCATCAGCGGCCCCTTCTCGGGACCCGAGAACTCCACCAGCAGCACCGCGTCGGGCCGGCCGATGACGGCGCTGCGCACCACCGGCGCGAACGCCGGGTTCTGCAGCGACAGCTCGATCATGGTGCGGTCGACCAGTTCCACCGCGGTCAGCGTGCCTTCGCCCAGCTTCACGATGTGCTGGGCCGTGTCCATGGCCTTGTAGAAGGTCGGGAAGTTCACCACCCCCAGCACCTTGGCCTTGGGCAGCGGCGACAGCTGCAGCGTCAGGCTGCGGGTGAGGGCCAGCGTGCCCTCGCTGCCGACCAGCAGGTGCGCCAGGTTGACCGAGCCGTCGGCGGTGTAGGGCTTGGGGTTCTGGTTGCGGAAGACGTCGAGGTTGTAGCCGGCGACGCGGCGCAACACCTTGGGCCAGCGGGCGTCGATCTCGGGCGCCAGCGTGGCCGCCAGGGCCTGCACCTGCTCGCCCATGCCGCGCACCCAGCCGGTGGCCTCGTCGAAGCGGCCGAAGCGGTGCAGCGCGCCGTCGGCCGTCCAGGCCTCGATGCCGCGCACGTTGTGGACCATGTTGCCCCAGGCGATGCTGCGGCTGCCGCACGAGTTGTTGCCCGCCATGCCGCCCAGCGTGGCCTGCGCGCTGGTGGACACGTCGACCGGGTACCAGAGGCCGTGCGCCTTCAGCTGCGCGTTCAGGTGGTCCAGCACGATGCCGGGCTCGACCACGGCGGTGCGGCCCTCGGGGTCCAGCTCCAGCACGTTGCGCACGTGCTTGGTGTGGTCGATGACGAGGCCGGCGCCCACGGTCTGGCCGCACTGGCTGGTGCCGCCGCCGCGCGGGACGATAGGGACCTGCAGGTCGCGGCAGATGTCCAGCGCCAGCTTCACGTCGTCGCTGGTGCGCGGCACGAAGACGCCGATGGGCACCTGCTGGTAGATGGAGGCGTCGGTGGCGTAGCGGCCGCGGTCGGCCGGTGTGAACAGGACTTCGCCGCGGGTTTCGCGGGCCAGGCGCTCGGCCAGGCGGCCGGCGACTTCGTTGGTGGCGGCGGCGACGCGGTCGTAGGCACCGGCAGCCTCGCGGGCGACGGTCAGGGGGAGCGGGGCGTTCATGAGGTGCTTCCGGTGGGAAGTTGGTCGCGGCCGGCGTGCAGCTGCTCGAGCACCACGTCCAGCTTGTTCTTCAGGTGGATGGCCAGCACCCGCCGCATGGCGGCGGGATCGCGTGCCGCCAGGGCATCGATCATGGCCTCGTGTTCCCGGATGGCCACCTTCCACTTCTGCTCGTCCTGGTTGGAGCGGAAGCGCAGGGCCTGCAGCCGGGCGTTGATGCGTTCGTAGGTGGCGGCGAGCACCGGGTTCTTGGCGGCGGCGTTGATCGCCGAGTGGATGCGGGCATTGAGCCGGTAATAGGCCGGCAGGTCGCGCCGGGTGAAGGCGGCCAGCATCTCGAAATGCATGGCGCGGATCTCGGCCAGCTCGGCGTCGGTGATGCGCTGGGCGGCCAGTTCGCCCGACAGCGCCTCCAGCCCGCCCATCACCTCGAAGGTGTTGCGCACCGCCTGCTCGTCCAGCTCGACGGCGATGGCGCCGCGGTGCGGGACCAGCTCGACCAGGCCTTCGGCGGCCAGCATCTTGATGGCCTCGCGCAGCGGCGTGCGCGACACCTCCAGCACCTCGCACAGTTCGCGTTCGTTGAGCTTGGCGCCCGGCCGGATGCGGCCCTCCACCAGCATCTGGCGCAGGCGGCTGGCCACCTGGTCGTGCAGGCTCCCGCGCGGGATGGCGATGATGTCAGCGGTCATTCGGAGTATTTTGTATGCAAATTCCTGTCAGGTCAAACCCTGAGCCAACAGTGAAGGGGAATTGACAGATGAATTTTGTATGCAAACAATGGCGGCCATGCTGACCCTCGACTACCACCCCACCGGCCGCCACTTCCTGCAGATCCCGGGCCCTTCCCCGGTGCCCGATCGCATCCTGCGGGCCATGAGCCTGCCCACCATCGACCACCGCGGACCCGAGTTCGCCGGCCTGGGCAAGAAGGTGCTGGCGGGCATCCAGCAGGTGTTCCAGACCAAGCACCCCGTGGTGATCTATCCGGCGTCCGGTACCGGTGCCTGGGAAGCGGCGCTGTGCAACGTGCTGTCGCCCGGCGACGCGGTGCTGATGTACGAGACCGGCCACTTCGCCGCGCTGTGGATCAAGATGGCCAAGCGCCTGGGCCTCGAGGCCGAGACCATCGGCCTGCCGGGCGTGGAAGGCTGGCGCCGCGGCGTGCAGGCCGACATGATCGGCGAGCGCCTGCGCCAGGACACCCAGCACCGGATCAAGGCGGTGTGCGTGGTCCACAACGAGACGTCGACCGGCGTCACCAGCGACATCCAGGCGGTGCGCAAGGCCATCGACGCGGCCGGCCACCCGGCCCTGCTGCTGGTCGACAGCATCTCCGGCCTGGCCTCGGCCGAATACCGGCATGACGCCTGGGGCGTCGACGTCACCATCAGCGGCTCGCAGAAGGGCCTGATGCTGCCGCCGGGCATCAGCTTCAACGCGCTGTCGCCGCGTGCGCTGGAAGCGAGCAAGACCGCCCGCCTGCCCAAGGCGTTCTGGGCCTGGGACGAGATGGTCGAGATGAACAAGACCGGCTACTTCCCGTACACGCCCAACACAAACCTGCTGTACGGGCTGGCCGAGGCCTGCGACATGCTGCTCGATCCGGCACAGGGCGGCATGGAGGCCGTGTTCGCACGCCACCGGCGCTGGGCCGAGGGCGTGCGCACGGCGGTGCGGGCCTGGGGCCTGGAGATCCAGTGCGCCGATCCGTCGGTCTACTCGCCGGTGCTCACCGGCGTGGTCACGCCCGAGGGCGTGGACGCCGACAAGGTGCGCCAGCTGATCTGGGAGCGCTTCGACCTGTCGCTGGGCACCGGCCTGGGCAAGATCAAGGGCCGCATGTTCCGCATCGGCCACCTGGGCGACTGCAACGACCTCACCCTGATGGCAGCTTTGTCAGGGTGCGAAATGGGCCTGAAGCTTTCCGGTGTCAAGCTCGCCGGTTCGGGCGTCCAGGCGGCGATGGACTATTTCGCCGGGCACCCGGCGCAGGTCGCACTGCTGAAGGCCGCCTGAACCAGCACTTCTTCCCAAGACTGCAGTACCAAAGAGAGAGACCAAGCACATGATCCAACGCAGAACCTTCACGGCCGGCCTGGCGGCGACCGTCGCCGCGCCCCTGGTGCGGGCGCAGAACCTGCCCACCGGGCCGGTGCGCATCATCGTCGGCTTCGCGCCCGGCGGCGGCACCGACATCCTCGCGCGGGTCATCGGACAGAAGCTCGGCGACATGTGGAAGACCCAGGTCATCGTCGAGAACAAGGCGGGCGCCTCGGGCACCATCGCCGCCGACTACGTGGCCAAGCAGCCCGGCGACGGCAGCACGCTGCTCATGGCCCACATCAACAGCCAGGCCATCACGCCCGCGCTGGTGAAGCTGAACTACGACCCCGAGAAGGACTTCCAGCCCATCATGCTGGTGGGCGTGACGCCCAACCTGCTGATCTGCAACGAGCAGCAGCCGGCCAAGACCGTGAAGGACCTCGTGGAGCTGTGCCGCAGGCACCCCGGCCAGGTGAGCTTCGGCTCGGCCGGCAACGGCTCGGCCCAGCACCTGGCGCTGGAGATGTTCATGCTGGCCGCCAAAGTCAAGGCCATCCACGTGCCGTACAAGGGCTCGGGCCCGATGCTCACCGACCTGATCGGCGGCCAGATCCAGTACAGCTTCGACACCATGACGGCCGCCACGCCGCACGTGAAGAGCGGCAAGGCGATCCCGATCGCCCAGACCCGCCTGGCGCGCGCCAAGGCCTATCCCAACGTGCCGACGATGGCCGAGTCGGGCTTCCCGGGCTTCGAGGCCACCACCTGGTACGGCCTGGTCGGCCCGGCCAAGATGCCGGTGGCGATGGCCAAGCGCATGAACGAGGACATGAACAAGGTCATGGTCATGCCCGACGTCATCGAGAAGCTGCAGGCTTCCGGCGCCGAGGACGGCGGCGGCTCGACCGAGAAGTTCCACGACTTCACGCAGGTCGAGATCCGCAAGTGGGCCAAGATCATCAAGGACGGCGGGGTCAAGGGCGACGTCTGACGCGCCGCCGTTGAAGGCGGACCTCCGGACGCGAAGGTTTCGCGTCCATCCGAAAGCCTGGTCCGTCCGAGCGACGGGGCCCCGGATTCCTTGAACTTGGCTTTCTCCTCTTTCGCGAGACTTTCGCGCCCTTCGCGTACGGGAGTCCGCTCCCGCTTTCCAGGACATTGAAGTGACCCGACCTCTCCCCCTCCAAGGCGTCCGCGTTCTCGATATCAGCCAGGTGATGGCCGGCCCGTATGCCTGCATGCTGCTGGGCGACCTCGGGGCCGACGTCATCAAGATCGAGCCGCCCAGGACCGGTGACCAGACCCGCGGCGCCATGGGGTTCAAGATGAAGGGGCCCGACAGCCTGGGCTTCCTGAACATGAACCGCAACAAGCGCAGCGTCGTGCTCGACCTGAAGTCCGCCGCCGGCCGCTCGGTGCTGCTGCGGCTGGTGAAGGAGGCCGACATCCTGATCGAGAACTACCGGCCCGGCGCGATGAAGCGGCTGGGGCTGGGTTACGAGGTGCTCAAGGAGGTCAACCCGCGGCTGGTCTACACCAGCATCTCGGGCTTCGGCCAGACCGGCCCCTGGGCCGACCGGCCCGGCTTCGACCTGATGGCGCAGGCCATGTCGGGCGTGATGAGCGTCACCGGCTACCCGAACAGCCCCCCGGTCAAGGCCGGCGTGCCGGTGGCCGACATCGGCTGCGCGCTGTTCGCGGTCTACGGCACGCTGTCGGCGTACATCGGCGCCAAGACCACGGGGCAGGGCCAGTACGTGGACGCCGCGCTGTTCGACTCGGCGATGGCGTTCTCGGTCTGGGACATCTGCGACTACTGGGGCACCGGCAAGCCGCCCGAGCCGCTGGGCACCGCCAACAAGATGACCGCCCCTTACCAGGCGATGGCCTCCTCGGACGGCTGGTTCGTCATGGGCGCCAACAACCAGAAGCTCTGGGTGCAGCTGTGCACGCTGATGGGCCGGGAGGAACTGCTGCAGGACGAGCGCTTCTCGACCATCGCGCTGCGGCTGGCCAACCGGCAGGCGCTGCAGGAGGAGCTGGAGGCCACCTTCAAGCAGAAGCCCAAGGACTACTGGGTCGACACGCTGCTGGCCAACGGCATCCCGGCCGGCCCCATCCTGTCCTACCCCGAGGCGTTCGGCAGCGAGCACGGCAAGGCGCGCCAGATGCGCATGGAGATCGACCACCCGAAGGAGGGCAAGGTGCCCAACATCGGCTTCGCGGTGAAGCTCTCGGGCACGCCGCAGCAGGTGCGGCGGCACCCGCCGCTGCTGGGCGAGCACACGCACGAGGTGCTGGCCGAGCTGGGCATCGGCGAGGACGAGCGCGAGCACCTGATGGCATCGGGAGCCTTCGGTGCCTGAGGCGGACGGCCAGGTCCATCTGCGCATCGACGGCGCCGTCGCGTCGGTCACCTTCGACCGGCCGCAGGCGCGCAACGCGATGACGTGGGCGATGTACGAAGCGCTCACCGCGATCTGCACGCGACTGAAGGACGACCCCGCCGTGCGCGTGGTGCGCTTCCGCGGCGCCGGCGGCCAGGCCTTCGTGGCCGGCACCGACATCGCCCAGTTCCTCGATTTCAGTCGCGGCGAGGACGGCGTCGCCTACGAGAAGCGCATCGACGCCTGCGTCGGCCTGCTCGAGTCGCTGCCCATGCCCACGGTGGCCGTGCTCGAGGGCTGGGCCATCGGCGGCGGCCTGGCCATCGCCACGGCCTGCGACTTCCGCATCGCCACGCCGGGCACCAGGTTCGGCGTGCCGATCGCCCGCACGCTGGGCAACTGCCTGTCGATGGCCAACGTGGCCCGGCTGGTGGCGGCGCTCGGCCGTCCGCGCGCCGAGCGCCTGCTGCTGCTGGCCGAGCTGCTGGGCACCGACGAGGCATTGGCGGCCGGCTACCTGCTGCAGGTCGCTGCGCCGCAGGAGCTCGACGCGGCCAGCGACCAGCTGTGCGAGCGGCTCGCCGCGCTGGCGCCGGTCACCCAGCAGGTCAGCAAGCAGGCCTTCAACCGCTTGCTGCACCGCGACCTGCCGGACGCCGAGGACCTCATCCGCCGGTGCTACGGCAGCGCCGACTTCCGCGAGGGCGTGCAGGCCTTCGTGGACAAGCGCAGTCCCGCCTGGCGGGGCGCCTAAGCTTCGGCACCGTCCTACGCCTGCTGCCGCGGGCGCCTGCCTACGATGGACGCACGCTGTCCGAGGTGCGCCATGCCTGACGAACGAACCCGCCCCCCACCGCCCAATGGGCTGGACGAATCCGTCGCGGGCGAGGAAGACCCGGGAGCGTCGATCGACCTGGCCGTGCGCACGCCGGCCTCGCCCGGTGCACCGGACCAGACCACCGCCGCCGTAGCCGGGGCCCAGCCCGGCACGTCCACGCCCCCGACGGCGCCCGGCGGCGAGGTGCCCGCCGGCACGCCCGGCTCCGGCGAGGACATCTGCCGCCTGTGCGGCGGCACGGGCGTCCTCAACGGCGCGGCCTGCCCCGATTGCGAGGGCACCGGCAAGGTCGACGTCGGCATCGGCGGGGCCTGAGCGCCGGGTGCCGCCCACCCGGCTGCCGCGCAAGCAGAGGCTGCAGCTGCGCGCCCGCACCATCGAGTACGTCCTTTCCGGCAACGCCGCGCCGGCGCTGCTGCTGTTCAGCGGTGCAGGCGTCCCGCTGGACGGCTGGGGCCGGCTGTACCCGGGCCTTGAGCGCATCGCGCGCACGCTGGCATGGAACCGGCCCGGCGTCGGACGCAGCAGCGGCCCGCACGAGCCGCAGAGCGGGGCCGTGGTGGTCGAGGCCGTCCGCGCGCTGGCGGAGTCGCTCGGGGTGGGGCCGCCCTACGTGCTGGTCGGCCACTCGCTCGGTGGGCTGCACGCGCAACTGTTCGCGCGCCGCTACTCCGAGGACGTTGCCGGCGTGGTGCTGGTCGAATCGCTGCATCTCGACGACCGGGGACTGGTGCGGGGCCACGAGGGGCGACTCGCCGCGGTGCTGGGCCGCATGCTGGCGTTGCCGCCGGCCCAGGTGCGTGGCAGCCTGCGCGACGAACTGGCCGGGCTGGATGCGACGGCCGCGCAGGTGCAGGCCGCGGGCCCGTTCCCGGCGGTGCCGCTGGCGGTGATCACGGGCGGCACCGACCCGCCGCACTGGCTGGTGCCGCGGCGCGCGTTGCGCAGCAAGCGCGTGCACCAGAAGGAACTGGCGCGGCTTTCGCCGCTGGGACTGCAGGTGGTGGCGCGGCGCAGCGGGCATTTCCCGCAGTGGACGCAGCCGCAACTGGTGCTTGATGCGATCCGGTCGGTGGTGGGGCAGGCCAGGGCGGCGGCTGCCGCCTGATCACAGGAGGGTGGGTGCTTCCCGCAGGCAGGTCTGCAGCGATGTCGCGACCAGCTCGGGCTGCATCGCGACCTCGGGGATGGCCCACAGCGCGTGCCGGGCAGTGCTGCTGCCGAACGCCGCCGCCAGGGCCGCCACCACCGGGATGGCGATCGCCAGCAGCAGCCGCACGGTGCCGGGGAGTTGGAGCTGGGTGATCGGCTGGGGGCAGTACTCGTTCATGAAGGCGTTTGGTGTAGGTCCAGGCTGCGCGCGGTGTACGAAGTGTCCGACATGCCTGCCCAGCCGTGCCTGTTACCGGGTGCAGTGTTCGTGTCCAGACGTACGCGGGGCCTTGTCGAGGAGACCCGCCGTCCTAGGGAATGACCTCGCTGCCACCGGCGCCCCGCAGGCGCACGATGGCCCTCCCGCCGGCGGGCCGTGCTGGCCCGCTGGGGCCACCTGGAGGAGGGCAGCGATGACGGCGACGACGATGCGCAAGCTGGGTGAGGTGCCGGGACCGGCCGGCTGGCCGGTCGTGGGCAATGCCCTGGACATCCGGCCCGAGACGTTCCACCACCAGCTCGAAGCCTGGGCGCGGCAGTACGGGGCCGCCTTCCGGTTCCGGATCGCGTCGCGCGAGTACCTGGCGGTGAGCGACCCGCAGGTGATCGCCTCGGTGCTGCGCCGCCGGCCCGACGCCTTCCACCGCACCAACCGGCTGGAGCAGATCGCGGCCGATCTCGGCTTCGTCGGGGTGTTCACCGCCAACGGCGACACCTGGCGCCGCCAGCGTCCCATGGTGCTGGCGGGCCTGGACCCCGGCCACATCCGCGCCTTCCTGCCTGCCATGGCAGACGTCACCGAGCGGCTGCGGCGACGCTGGGAGGCCGCCGCGCGCGCCGGGCGCGAACTCGACCTGCTGGCCGAGCTGATGCGCTACACGGTCGACATCACCACCAGCCTCGCCTTCGGCAAGAACCTCAACACGCTGGAGGACGAGGGCGTGGACACGATCCAGCAGCACCTGAACGTGATCTTCCCGGTGCTGCTGCGGCGGCTGCTGGCGCCGGTGGACGTGCGCCACTGGATCCCCGACCGGGCACTGGAGGGCCACCTGCGCGCGCTGAAGGCGGCGGTGCGCGACTTCATCGCGGCGGCCCGCGCCGAACTGGCGGACCAGCCGCAGCTGCGCGAGCGGCCGCGCAACCTGATCCAGGCGCTGCTGGCCGCGCGCGACCGGCCCGGCAGCGGGGTGAACGACGAGGATGTCTCGGGCAACGTCTTCACGATGCTGCTGGCCGGCGAGGACACCACCGCGAGCACCCTGGCCTGGATGATCTGGCTGCTGTTCCGCCACCCGCGCGAGGCGGCCGTGGTGCGCGCCGAGGTCGACGCCGTGCTGGCGGGCGACAACCAGGTGCGCGCGTTCGAGCAGCTGGGCCGCCTCGATGCCATCCAGGCCTGCGCATACGAGACCATGCGGCTGAAGCCGGTGGCGCCGCTGATCATCAACGAGGCGATGGAGGAAGCGCTGGTGGGCGACGTGCTCGTGCCGCGCGGGGCCTACGTGATGTGCGTCATGCGGCCGGCTGCCATCGATGCCGCGGTGCTGGAACAGGCCGCGAGCTTCCAGCCGTCCCGGTGGACCGCCCCCGTCGGGACCACCGGCCTGCGGCAGGCTTCGATGCCGTTCGGCGCCGGTCCGCGCATGTGCCCGGGCCGCTACCTCGCCCTGGCGGAGATCCGCATGGCCGCCGCCATGCTCTTGTCCTGCTTCGAGCTGGAGGATGTGGGCGTGCCCGGCGGCGGCGAGCCGCACGAGAAGTTCACCTTCGTGATGGCGCCGGAGAACCTGCGCATGCGCCTGCGCGAGCGGGCGGGCGGGGCGGCCGGCGCCGCTTCTCAGTCCGCGGGGTAGTCGAGCCGGGGATACCAGTCGGCGCCGCGGCCGCCCGGCGTCAGGTCCAGCAGGGTCCACAGGGGCGCCAGGTCGGGCGCGCCGCGCGCATCCTGCCCGGGGTCGGCGGTGCCGGCCATCTCGCCGGCCCAGAAGTGGTGGACCTTGCCCGCGCGGCGCACCCACACGTCGAGCGCCGGCCACTCCTCACCGTCGTCGGCCAGGCCGCGGTAGTCGCGCGCGAAGTCGTCGCCGACGGTGGCGAAGAAGCGCAGGTTGCGCCAGCCGCGCTCGCGCGCGAAGGCCAGCTGCCGTTCCACCGGCGAGCGGCCGATGACGGCCAGGGACACGCGCTGTGCGAGGTCACGGGCCGGGATGTCCAGCGAGCCGAGCAGCGACGTGCACATGGGGCAGGGGCGCTCGCGCTGCGGGCCGTACATCCAGAAGTAGGTGATGAGCGTGTCGTGTGGCCCGAACAGGTCTGCCAGGCCCACGGTGCGGCCCTGTTCGTCGCGGAACCGGTAGGCCGGCGGCTCGCCGCCGAGCGGCAGCGCGCGGCGCATGGCGGCGACCCGTTCGATCTGCCGCCGCAACTCGATCTCCTCGGCCAGCAGGCGCGTGCGCGCCTCTCGGTAGGCGGGGCTGTCGTTCGGGTAGGGATGGCTGGCGCGGCGTGCCAGGTCGGGCGCGGGCTGCAGGTCGGGCATGTGAATTCCTCTGCGCGCCAGCGTAGCGACGGGTCCTGCGGCCACCAGCGCGAGTGTCGGTAATCAGATGCAACGCGCCTGCAACGCCTATCTCGAGCGTGACGACGAAGGGCTCCATCCCGCTACTCACTTCGCGGTCTTTGGCATGCATCTCGACCGGCGCGCGTGACCATTCGGTCACCTCCGGATAAACCCTGAAGGGCCGGCAACTCTTGACCGCAGTCAAGAGTTTTCGAACCACCTCGCGAGGACCATCTCGTCTGCGCACCTTGCCAGGACCCTGGCGTGTGCACGAGCAGACCAAGCACGTACAGGAGACAAGCAGATGACCAAAGCGATCACCCTGAAGAACATCATGGCCCGTGCGGGGCTGGGCGCCATCGCCGCTGCTGCGGCCCTCGTGGCCACCAGCGCGCAGGCTGCGTGGGAGCCCACCAAGCCGGTCGAATTCGTGGTGCCCGCGGGCACCGGCGGCGGCGCCGACCAGATGGCCCGCCTGATCCAGGGCGTGGTCATCAAGTACAAGCTCATGAAGGAGCCGATGATCGTCGTCAACAAGTCCGGCGGCGCAGGCGCCGAGGGCTTCCTCGACGTCAAGAACTCCAAGGGCGACCCGCACAAGATCGTGGTCACCCTCTCCAACCTGTTCACCACCCCGCTCGCAACCGGCGTGCCGTTCAACTGGCGTGACATGACGCCGGTCTCGATGATGGCGCTCGACCAGTTCGTGCTGTGGGTTAACGCCGAGTCGCCGTACAAGACCGCCAAGGAATATGTCGACGCCACCAAGGCTGCCGGCCCGAGCAAGATGAAGATGGGCGGCACCGGCTCCAAGCAGGAAGACCAGATCCTGACCGTGGGCCTCGAGAAGGCCACCGGCACCAAGTTCATCTACGTGCCGTTCAAGGGCGGCGGCGAGGTGGCCGTGCAGCTGGTGGGCAAGCACGTCGATTCCACCGTGAACAACCCGATCGAGGCCGTGGCGCAGTGGCGCGCCGGCCAGCTGCGGCCGCTGTGCGTGTTCGACGGCAAGCGCCTGTCCTACCAGGCCAAGGTCACCGACAAGCAGTCCTGGGGCGACATCCCGACCTGCAAGGAGGCTGGCGTCCCGGCCGAATACACCATGCTGCGCGGCATCTTCATGTCGCCCGGCGTGACCAAGGAGCAGACGCAGTTCTACGTCGACATGATGAAGAAGGTGCGCGAGACCCCCGAGTGGAAGGACTACATGGAGAAGGGTGCCTTCAACCAGACGTCCATGACGGGCGACGAGTTCGCCGGCTGGCTCGGCAAGGCCGAGCAGCAGCACCGCGACTTGATGAAGGACGCGGGTTTCCTCGCCAAGTGATCCCCCGGCGCCACGCCGGCGGCGTGGCGCCTTTCCCCGCAGACCAGACCAGGAGCCTCCCCCACCATGCACAGCAGCGAAACCGCGCAGGCCGAGAGCGCCGGCGCACCCACCCACATCGTCGAGGCCGTCGTCGCGGCGCTGGTGATCGGCCTGGGGCTGGTTGTCATCTTCGGCAGCCAGTCGCTCGGCTCGGGCTGGACCAGCGACGGCCCGGGTGCGGGCTACTTCCCGTTCTACATCGGCGTCATCCTGTGCGTGTCTGGCGCGGTGATCCTGTACCAGTCGCTGCTGGGCAAGGGCCGCAACACCGAGAGCTTCGTCGACGGCGAGCAGTTCAAGCGCGTGATGCAGGTGCTGGTGCCGGCGCTGGTGTACGTGCTGGTGATGCAGATCATCGGCCTGTACGTCGCCTCGGCGATCTACATCGCAGTCTTCATGATCACCCTGGGCAAGTACCCCAAGGGCCGCAGCATCGCGCTGTCGGTCGCGATCATGGTGCTGTTCTACATGCTCTTCGAAGTGTGGTTCAAGGTGCCCCTGTACAAGGGCGCGTTCAACCCGCTGCAGCTGGTCGGCCTCTGATCCCGCGCGCCGCCCCCGACAACCCCTAAAGACCAGAGCCTATCCCCATGGCCGAACTCAGCGCACTCTTCCACGGCTTCAGCGTGATCCTCACGCCCATGAACATGCTCCTCATGCTCGTGGGCATCGTGCTGGGCGTCCTCATCGGCGTGCTGCCCGGACTGGGCGGCGCCAACGGCGTGGCGATCCTGCTGCCCCTCACGTTCACGATGTCGCCCACCTCGGCGATCATCATGCTGTCCTGCATCTACTGGGGCGCGCTGTTCGGCGGCGCCATCACCTCGGTGCTGTTCAACATCCCGGGCGAACCGTGGTCGGTGGCCACCACCTTCGACGGCTACCCGCTGGCGCAGCAGGGGCGGGCAGGGGCCGCGCTCACCGCCGCGTTCACCTCGTCGTTCGTCGGCGCCTTCGTCGCCGTGGTGATGATCACCTTCCTGGCGCCGCTGGTCGCCAAGTTCGCACTGAAGTTCGGCCCGCCCGAGTTCTTCGCGGTCTACCTCCTCACCTTCTGCAGCTTCGTCGGCATGGGCAAGGGCTCGCCGGCCAAGATCCTGGCCTCGATGGCGATCGGCTTCGCGCTGGCCGCGGTGGGCATGGACACCGTCACCGGCCAGCTGCGCCTGACCTTCGGCATCCCCGACCTGATGCGCGGCTTCGACTTCCTGATCGCCGTGATCGGCCTGTTCGGCATCGGCGAGATCCTGCTGTCGATGGAGGAGGGCCTGGCGTTCTCCGGCAAGTCGGCCAAGATCAACCCCAAGGTGGTGCTCGAGACCTGGAAGGAACTGCCCCGCTACTGGGTGACGTCGCTGCGCAGCGCGCTGGTCGGCATCTGGATGGGCATCACCCCCGGCGGCGCCACCCCGGCCTCGTTCATGGCCTACGGCCTGGCCAAGAAGATGTCCAAGGACGGCGCCAAGTTCGGCACCGGCCAGGTCGAGGGCGTGGTCGCCCCGGAAACCGCTGCGCACGCCGCCGGCACCAGCGCGCTGCTGCCGATGCTGGCCCTGGGCATTCCCGGCTCGCCGACGGCTGCCGTGCTGCTGGGCGGCCTGCTGATCTGGGGCCTGCAACCCGGCCCGCTGCTCTTCGTCGAGCAGAAGGACTTCGTCTGGGGCCTGATCGCCAGCATGTACCTGGGGAACCTGGTCGGCCTGCTGGTGGTGCTCACCACGGTGCCGTTCTTCGCCGCCATCCTGCGCATCCCGTTCTCGATCGTGGCCCCGGTCATCATCGTGATCTGCGCGATCGGCGCCTACACCGTGCACAGCGCGATGCTCGACGTCTGGTTCATGCTCGGCTTCGGCGTCATCGGCTACGTGTTCAAGAAGCTCGACTACCCGCTGGCGCCGCTGGTGCTGGCCCTGGTGCTGGGCGACAAGGCCGAGGACTCGTTCCGCCAGGCGATGCTGGTGTCCCAGGGCAGCCTCGGCGTCCTGTGGTCCAACGCCCTGGTCGGCTCGATCTCCACGCTGGCCCTGGTGCTGCTCGGCTGGCCGATCATCAGCAAGCTGATCGCCAAGGTGCGCCCGCCCAAGGCGCCCCTGATCGCCGAAGAGCAACCGGTCGACTGACCCTTCACCGAGGCGCCCGCCATGCCCGTCATCGCACTGACCCAGGAAATGGGGTCGCTCGCCAAGGACGTGGCGCTGCGCCTCGCCGAGGTGGCGCAACTGCAGGTGCTGCGCCACGAAGTCCTCGAGCACGTCGCCGGTAAGCTGGACGTTCCCACCAGCCTGGTCAAGCGTCTGCGCGAGGGCAAGGCCGGCATCGTCGAGCGGTTCGCGGCCGATCCCGGCCGGGTGGCTGTCTACACGGCCCAGGAGGTCTATGCGCTGGCCTCGCGCGGCAACATCGTGCTGCGCGGCTGGGGCGCCACCTGTCTGCTGCGCCCGGTGCGCCACGCGGTGCGGGTGCGCGTCACCCGCCCGTTCGAGCAGCGCGTGCAGTGGCTGATGGACAAGCTGGACACCGACGACGCGGCCATGGCCGAGGCCGAGGTTCGGCGCAGCGATGCCGCGCACGCGGCCCGCATGCACGCCCAGTTCGGCGTCACCTGGGGTGACCCGCTGCTGTACGACGTCGTCCTCAACACCGACCGGCTGTCCATCGACAGCTGCGTCGAGCAGATCCTGCACCTGGCCGGGCGGCCGGAGTTCCAGGAAACCGAGGCTTCGCGGGAAGTGCTGGACAACCTGGCGCTCGAATCCGCGGTGCGTGCGGCGCTCAAGGAGCAGCCGACCACGCAGGCCGTCGACATCAGCATCGAGGCCGTACAGGGCCGCGTCGTGTTGCGCGGCATCGTGCTCACGGCCGCCGAGAGCGCCGAGGCGGCGCGCGTGGCCGCCACGGTGGCCGGCGTCGGCAAGGTCGACAACGAACTGCGGCTCATGTCCATCACGCGCCGCTTCGCGTCCGCCAAGACCTGACCCCAGCGGGTGTGTCGTGCCGCCCTCAGATCTTGCCGCGCTGCTTCAGCCGGCTCAGCGTCTCGGCCGACAGGTTGAGGTAGGAAGCGAGTTCCTTCTTCGGGATGCGTTCCTGCAGGTCGGGATGCCGGCGCACGAAGCGCTTGTAGCGGCCGGGCGCATCGAGCAGGTGCAGCGTGATGGTGTGCGCCATCACGTCGCTCATGAGTTGCATCACGAGGTATTCGAACGAGCGCCGGATCTCTTCGTGACGGGCGAGGAACTGCTCCCACTGCGGCATCGGCAGCACGGCCACCCGCGTCTTGGTCACGGCCACGATGCTGTAGGGCGTGCGCGAGCCGAGCTTCCAGGCGGCGTAGCTGGTCTCCATGTCCCTCTCGGCGGCGAAGCGAAGGATCATCTGGTGCCCCTCCGCGTTGCTCACCACCCGCTTGAGGATGCCGTCCAGCACGAAGTACTGGTGCATCTCGTAGACACCCTGCTCGAGGAGCACGTCGCCCTTGTTGCACTCGAGGATGGACAGGTGCGGCTCGAGCTCCGCACTCTGTTCCCCGTTGATCCCCTTGAGCACCGCGTTCTGGCGCAACTGGACGCGGATGATGTTCCTGTCGGAATGCTCGTCGATGGAAGTCATGGAGCCGGATCGCTGCCGGGGCCTGGCTTTCGCACCCTCGGGAATCGCGCTGGATCTTTCAAAAATTGACCGCGGTCAATGGAGAACGGAAACCGCGATTCCTATGATAACGCCGCGCTGCAAATGAACCTGCAGCCCAACTTTGGAGACTAAGCATGACCAGTGAAACGCAAGCTAAAGAGACGGATGGTTTCCATCTGGTCATCGATGCGTTGAAGCTCAACGACATCGACACCATCTTCGCTCTGCCCGGTATCCCCATCACCGATTTCCTGCGCATTGCGCAGGGCGAGGGCATGAAGGTCATCTCGTTCCGCCACGAGCAGCACGCCGGCAATGCCGCCGCCGCCGCCGGCTTCCTCACCCAGAAGCCCGGCATCTGCTTCACCGTGTCGGCGCCCGGCTTCCTGAACGGCCTCACCGCCCTGGCCAACGCCACCACCAACTGCTTCCCCATGATCCTCATCTCGGGCTCCAGCGAGCGCGAGATCGTCGACCTGCAGCAGGGCGACTACGAGGAGATGGACCAGCTCGCCATCGCCAAGCCGCTGTGCAAGGCGGCCTTCCGCGTGCTGCACGCCGAGGACATCGGCGTCGGCATCGCGCGCGCCATCCGCGCCGCGCTGTCGGGCCGTCCCGGCGGCGTCTACCTGGACCTGCCGGCCAAGCTGTTCGCGCAGACCATGAACGCCGATGCCGGCAAGAAGTCGCTGATCAAGGTCGTCGATCCGGCGCCCAAGCAGCTGCCCGGTGCCGACGCCGTCAAGCGCGCCGTCGACCTGCTCAAGGGCGCCAAGAAGCCGCTCGTCATCCTGGGCAAGGGCGCCGCCTACGCACAGGCCGACGCCGAGATCCGTGCCTTCGTCGAGAAGAGCGGCATCCCCTACCTGCCGATGTCCATGGCCAAGGGCCTGCTGCCGGACAACCATGCCCAGTCGGCCTCCGCCGCGCGCTCCTACGTCCTGGCCGAAGCCGACGTCGTGATGCTGGTCGGCGCGCGCCTGAACTGGCTGCTGTCGCACGGCAAGGGCAAGACCTGGGGCGGCGCCTCGTCCAAGGAAGCGGGCAAGCAGCAGTTCATCCAGATCGACATCTCGCCGACCGAGATGGACAGCAACGTGGCCATCGCCGCGCCGCTGGTGGGCGACATCGGCTCGTGCATCGGCGAGTTGAACAAGGCCATGGGGTCCGGCTGGAGCAAGCCGCCGGCCGACTGGACCGGCGCCATCGCCGACCGCAAGGACAAGAACCTCACCAAGATGGCCGAGACGCTGTCGAAGAACCCGCCGGTGATGAACTTCCACAGCGCGCTCAACGTGCTGCGCAACGCGGTCAAGGCCAACCCGGACGCGATCGTGGTGAACGAGGGCGCCAACACGCTCGACTTCGCACGCTCCATCGTCGACATGTACGAGCCGCGCAAGCGCCTCGACGTGGGCACCTGGGGCATCATGGGCATCGGCATGGGCTTCGCCGTCGCCGCCGCCGTGGTCACCGGCAAGCAGGTCATCGCCATCGAGGGCGACAGCGCCTTCGGCTTCAGTGGCATGGAAGTCGAGACCATCTGCCGCTACAACCTGCCGGTGTGTGTCGTCGTCTTCAACAACAACGGCATCTACAAGGGCACCGACAAGAACCTGAGCGGCGGCGCCGACATGGCCCCCACGCTGTTCGTGAAGGACTCCCGCTACGAGTTGATGATGCAGGCCTTCGGCGGCGTCGGCGTGCGCGCGGCCACCCCCGAGGAACTGCAGAAGGCGATCGACGAGGCCGTGGCGTCGGGCAAGCCGACCCTCATCAACGCCATCATCGACGAGACGGCCGGCACCGAGAGCGGCCGCATCACCAGCCTCAATCCCGCGGCCGCCAAGAAGGCAGCCGCCTGAGCACCTCCAACCAGAATCACCAGGAGCTAACCATGAGCACCCAGAACCTGCCCCTGAAGGGCATCAAGATCATCGATTTCACCCACGTGCAAGCCGGCCCTGCCTGCACGCAGTTGCTGGCCTGGTTCGGCGCGGACGTGATCAAGCTGGAGCGTCCCGGTGCCGGCGACGTCACCCGTAGCCAGTTGCGCGACATCCCCGATGCCGACGCGCTGTACTTCACGATGCTCAACAGCAACAAGCGCGGCCTGACGCTGGATACCAAGACGCCTGCCGGCAAGGAAGTGCTGGAGAAGCTGATCAAGGAAAGCGACGTGATGGTCGAGAACTTCGGCCCCGGCGCGCTCGATCGCATGGGCTTCAGCTGGGAGTACATCCAGCAGCTCAACCCGAAGATGATCCTGGCGTCCGTCAAGGGCTTCAGCGACGGCCACCACTACGAGGACCTGAAGGTCTACGAGAACGTGGCGCAGTGCGCCGGCGGTTCGGCTTCCACCACCGGCTGGTGGAAGGGCGAGAACTCCGAGCCGACGATCTCGGCCGCGGCGCTCGGTGACTCCAACACCGGCATGCACCTGGCCATCGGCATCCTGACCGCCTACATCGGCCGCCAGCAGACCGGCAAGGGCCAGAAGGTGGCCGTGTCCATGCAGGACGCCGTGCTGAACCTGTGCCGCGTGAAGATGCGCGACCAGCAGCGCCTGGAGCGCCTGGGCTACCTGGAGGAGTACCCCCAGTACCCGCACGAAATGGATGCCTTCAAGGACAAGGTCACCCCGCGCGGCGGCAACGCTGGCGGCGGCGGCCAGCCGGGCTGGATCCTGAAGTGCAAGGGCTGGCAGACCGACCCCAACGCCTACATCTACTTCACGGTGCAGGGCCACGCCTGGGAGCCGATCTGCGACGCCATCGGCAAGCCCGAGTGGAAGACCGATCCGGCCTACACCACGCCCAAGGCGCGCCAGCCGCACATCACCGAGATCTTCGCCACCATCGAGGACTGGCTGAAGGACAAGACCAAGTTCGAGGCCGTCGACGTGCTGCGCAAGTTCGACATTCCGTGCGCCCCGGTGCTGTCGATGAAGGAACTGCTGCGTGACGAGTCGCTGCGCAAGAGCGGCTCCATCGTCGAGGTGCAGCACCCGGTGCGCGGCAGCTACTACACGGTCGGCTCGCCGATCAAGTTCTCGGACCTCAAGCCGCAGGTCACCGCGTCCCCGCTGCTGGGGCAGCACACCGACGAGATCCTGGGCGAGCTGGGCTACAGCAAGGACCAGATCGCGACGATGCACGCGATGAAGGTGGTCTGACAGAACTCGCGGCGGGGCCCCGGCTCCGCCGCCGTTTTCGCACAGGACGACAACCATGCAAGGAACCGTGGACTACAAGCAGCTGGTCGAGGTCATCGGCGACGGAGTGGTGGTGTGCGATCCCAAGGGGGTCATCACGTACTGGAACGCTGCGGCAACGCGCATCTTCGGCTTCAGCGAGCAGGAGGCCCTGGGCCAGTCGCTGGATCTCATCATCCCGGAGCGCCAGCGCCAACGGCACTGGGACGGCTATGACAAGACCATGGCGACCGGCCTCACGCGCTATGGCAACGACGTGCTGCGGGTACCGGCCCTGCACAAGGAAGGGCGGCCGCTGTCGATCGCCTTCACCGTGGCCCTGCTGCGCGACGCGGCTGGCCAGGTGGCCGCCATCGTGGCGGCGGTGCGCGACGAAAGCGCGCGGTTCGCGGAGGACCGCAATCTCCGCAAGCGCCTCACGGAACTGGAGATGCAGGTCCGTGGAACGGGTGGGCCAGCCCAGCCGTGAGCTGGGCGTGCGCCCGATAATGGAGAGTTGACCGCGGGCTCGCGCCCGCTGCTTCCTCGCATCCGGCGTCCTGCCGGGCACCCTCTCGGAACACCATGACCAAAGCGCTTGAAGGGATTCGCATCCTCGACTTCACCCACGTCCAGTCCGGACCCACCTGCACCCAGTTGCTGGCCTGGTTCGGCGCCGACGTGATCAAGGTCGAGAGAGCCGGCGAGGGGGACGCCACGCGCGGCCAGCTGCGCGACATCCCCGACGTGGACAGCCTCTATTTCACGATGCTGAACCACAACAAGCGGTCGATCACGCTCAACACCAAGACGGCCGCCGGCCGCGAGGTGCTCGACTCGCTGATCAGGCACTGCGACGTGCTGGTCGAGAATTTCGCGCCCGGCGCGCTGGACCGCATGGGCGTGACCTGGGAGCACATCCAGAAGACCAATCCGAGGATGATCCTCGCGTCGGTCAAGGGCTTCGGGCCCGGCCCCTACGTCGACTGCAAGGTCTACGAGAACGTCGCCCAGTGCGCCGGCGGCGCGGCCTCCACCACCGGCGACCCTGATGGCCTGCCGATGGTGACGGGCGCGCAGATCGGCGACAGCGGCACCGGCCTGCACCTGGCGCTTGGCATCGTCACCGCGCTGTTCCAGCGCGAGAAGACCGGCCGCGGCCAGAAGGTGATGGCGGCCATGCAGGACGCCGTGCTCAACTTGTGCCGCGTCAAGCTGCGCGACCAGCAGCGCCTGGAGCGCACGGGCGAGCTGCGCGAGTACCCGCAGTACCCCGAGATCGAATTCGGCGAGGCCGTGCCCCGGGCCGGCAACGCGTCGGGCGGCGGCCAGCCGGGTTCCATCCTGAAGTGCAAGGGCTGGCAGAAGGATCCCAACGCCTACATCTACTTCATCACGCAGGGCGCCGTCTGGCCTGCCATCTGCAAGGTGATCGGCGAGGAGGACTGGATCACCAATCCGCACTTCGCCACGCCGCAGGCCCGCCTGCCGCACCTGAAGATGATCTTCGACCGCATCGAGGAATGGACCAAGACCAAGACCAAGTTCGAGGCCATGGACATCCTCAACGAGTTCGACATCCCCTGCGGCCCGATCCTGTCGATGAAGGAGATCGCCGAGGACGAGTCGCTGCGCGCCACGGGCACCGTGGTCGAGGTCGACCATCCGGCGCGTGGCAAGTATTTGACCGTCGGCAATCCGATCAAGCTGTCGGACAGCCAGACGGAAGTGACGCGCTCGCCCCTGCTGGGCGAGCACACCGAGGAGGTGCTGCGGCAGCTGGGCTACAGCGGCAGCGACATCGAGCGCCTGCGCACCGAGGGTGTGCTGTGACGCCCAACACACAACAATGAACCATCCCGTCATTCCCATCGCCGTCCAGGAAGTCTCCCGCCAGCGACGGCGCGAAGCCCCCAAGGGGCGCCGGGTCGAGCCGCAGGCGCTGGCCGACGTGCAGCGCCTGCTGGGCGACGCCTCGCGCCAGCCCGACCTTCTGATCGAGCACCTGCACAAGCTCCAGGACCATTTCGGCCACCTGCCGGCGGCGCATCTGGCGGCGCTCGCGCAGGAGATGAGGATGGCGCAGGCGCAGGTCTTCGAGGTCGCGAGCTTCTACCACCACTTCGACGTGGTGAAGGAGGGCCAGGACGCGCCGGCGCCGCTCACGGTGCGCGTGTGCGAGAGCCTGTCGTGCGAGATGGCAGGCGCCGGCGAACTGATGGCCAAGCTGCCCGCGCTGCTGGGGCGCGAGGTGCGTGTGCTGGCGGCGCCCTGCGTGGGCCGCTGCGAACAGGCGCCCGTGGCGGTGGTCGGACAGAACCCGGTGCCCCGCGCCAGCTGCGAGGCGGTCGTCGCCAAGGTGCAGGCCGGCGCGACGCGGCACGAGCCCGAGCCCTACACCGACCTCGCGCAATACGCGAAAGCGGGAGGCTATTCGCTCCTGAGCCGCTGCATCAACGGCGAGGTGGCCGTCGAGGACGTCATCAAGACCATGGAAGGGTCGGGGCTGCGTGGCCTCGGCGGCGCTGGCTTCCCGGCCGGACGCAAGTGGCGCATCGTGCGCAACGAGCCGGGCCCGCGCCTGATGGCGGTGAATATCGACGAGGGCGAGCCCGGCACGTTCAAGGACCGGATCTACCTCGAGCGCGACCCGCACCGCTTCCTCGAGGGCATGCTCATCGCGGCCTGGGCCGTGGGCATCGACCGCATCTACATCTACCTGCGCGACGAATACCACGGCTGCCGCGCGCTGCTCGAGGCCGAACTCGAGAAGCTCAAGGCCAACCCGCCGGTGACGCTGCCCGCCATCGAGCTGCGCCGCGGCGCCGGCGCCTACATCTGCGGCGAGGAGTCCGCGATGATCGAGTCCATCGAGGGCAAGCGCGGCATGCCGCGGCTGCGGCCGCCCTACGTGGCGCAGGTCGGGCTGTTCGGCCGTCCGACGCTGGAGCACAACTTCGAGACCCTGTACTGGGTGCGCGAGATCCTGGAGAAGGGCGGCGAGTGGTTCGCCTCGCAGGGCCGCAACGGCCGCAAGGGCCTGCGCTCGTTCTCGGTCTCGGGCCGCGTGAAGGACCCGGGCATGAAGCTGGCGCCGGCCGGCATCACCATCCAGCAGCTCATCGACGAGTATTGCGGCGGCATGCAGGACGGCCATGCCTTCTATGCCTACCTGCCGGGTGGCGCCTCGGGCGGCATCCTGCCGGCCAGCATGAACGACATCCCGCTCGACTTCGACACCCTGCAGCCGTACGGCTGCTTCATCGGGTCGGCGGCGGTGATGGTGCTGTCCGACCAGGACACCGCCACGGCCGCGGCGCGCAACCTGATGCACTTCTTCCACCACGAGTCGTGCGGCCAGTGCACGCCGTGCCGGGTGGGCACCGCCAAGGCGGAACAGCTCATCGCCACGCCGCAGTGGGACCAGCAGCTGCTCGGCGAGCTGTCGCAGGTGATGCGCGATGCGTCCATCTGCGGCCTCGGGCAGGCCGCGCCGAACCCGGTCGACTGCGTCATCAAGTATTTCCCGCACGAGCTGCGCTGAGGAGCCCGCCATGAACGCAATCACGCGAACGGAACAGGCCCGCCTCGCCGAGCCGGCCGTGACCTTCAGTCTGAATGGCCGCGACGTCGCGGCCAGCGCCGGCGAGACGCTGCTCGAGGTGTGCAAGCGCGAAGGCGTCGACGTCCCGCACCTTTGCTACAAGGAAGGCCTGGAGACCGCCGGCAACTGCCGCGCCTGCGTGGTCGAGATCGCCGGTGAACGCGTGCTGGCGCCTTCCTGCTGCCGCGCCCCGGTGGCCGGCATGAAGGTCACCACCGACAGCGACCGGGCCGTCGCCTCGCAGAAGATGGTGCTGGAGCTGCTGCTGTCCGACCTCCCCGAGACCGCCTACACCCGCGGCAACGAGGTCGACTACTGGGCCGAGAAGTCCGGCGTAGGCAAGCCGCGCTTCGAATCGCGGGCGCAGCCGGCCGCCGACCTGTCCCATCCCGCCATTGCCGTCAACCTCGACGCCTGCATCCAGTGCACGCGCTGCGTGCGCGCCTGCCGCGACGAGCAGATGAACGACGTCATCGGTCTCGCGTTCCGCGGCGACGCCGAGAAAATCGTGTTCGACATGGACGACCCGATGGGGGCGTCCACCTGCGTCACCTGCGGTGAATGCGTGCAGGCCTGCCCCACGGGCGCGCTGCAGCCGGCGCGCGGCGCCGCACAGCACGTGCCCGACAAGAAGGTCGATTCGGTCTGCCCGTATTGTGGCGTGGGCTGCCAGCTCACCTACAACGTCAAGGACAACAAGATCCTTTACGTCGAGGGCCGCGACGGCCCGGCCAACCACGGCCGCCTGTGCGTCAAGGGGCGCTACGGCTTCGACTACGCGCACCATCCGCACCGCCTGACCAAGCCCCTGATCCGGCGTGCCGGCGTGCCCAAGACCGGCGACTTCGTGATGGACCCGGACCGCGTGATGGACGTGTTCCGCGAGGCCACCTGGGAAGAGGCGCTCGAACTGGCCGGCGGCAAGCTCAAGGCCATCCGCGACACGCACGGCCGCAAGGCGCTGGCCGGCTTCGGCTCCGCCAAGGGCAGCAACGAGGAGGCCTACCTGTTCCAGAAGCTGGTGCGCACCGGCTTCGGCACCAACAACGTCGACCACTGCACCCGGCTGTGCCACGCGTCGTCGGTCGTGGCACTGCTCGAAGGCATCGGGTCCGGCGCGGTGTCCAACCCCGTCATGGACGTCACCAAGGCCGACGTCGTCATCATCATCGGCGCCAATCCCACGGTGAACCACCCGGTGGCCGCCACCTGGATGAAGAACGCGGCCCGAGCCGGCACCAAGCTCGTCATCCTCGACCCCCGCCGCTCGGAACTGGCCCGCTTCGCGCACCGCTACCTGCAGTTCAAGCCCGACACCGACGTCGCGCTGCTCAACGCGATGATGCACGTCATCGTCAGCGAGGGCCTGGTCGACCAGGCGTTCATCGCCAACCGCACCAGCGGCTACGAGGAACTGCGCAAGAACGTCGAGGGCTACAGCCCCGAGGCCATGGCGCCCATCTGCGGCATCGACGCCGACACCATCCGCGAAGTGGCGCGCCTGTACGCCACCTCCAAGGCGTCGATGATCCTGTGGGGCATGGGCGTGTCGCAGCACGTGCACGGCACCGACAATGCGCGCTGCCTCATCGCGCTGGCGCTGATGACCGGCCAGATCGGCCGCGAAGGCACCGGCCTGCATCCGCTGCGCGGCCAGAACAACGTGCAGGGCGCTTCCGACGCGGGCCTCATCCCCATGATGTACCCCGACTACCAGCATGTCAGCAGCCCCGAGGCGCGCGCTCGCTTCGAGCAGGCCTGGAAGCTGGCGCCGGGCACGCTCGACGAGAAGCCCGGCCTCACGGTGGTGGAAGTGATGGATGCCATCCACCACGGTGACATCCGCGGCATGTACGTCATGGGCGAGAACCCGGCGATGTCGGACCCCGACGCCAACCATGCGCGCGACGCCCTGGCGGCACTTGACCACCTGGTGGTGCAGGACATCTTCCTGACCGAAACGGCCTACCTGGCCGATGTCATCCTGCCGGCCAGCGCCTTCGCCGAGAAGACCGGTACCTTCACCAACACCGACCGGCTGGTGCAGCTGGGCCGCCAGGCGCTCAACCCGCCCGGCGACGCCCGCCAGGACCTGTGGATCATCCAGGAGATCGCCAAGCGGCTCGACCTGCGCTGGGACTATGGGCACGTGTCCGAGGTCTTCGACGAGATGCGCCGCACCATGCCCAGCATCGCGGGCATCACCTGGGAGCGCATGGAGCGCGACGACGCGGTCACGTACCCGTGCCCGAACGAAGGCGACCCCGGCCAGTCGGTGGTGTTCGTCGACGACTTCCCGCGCCCCACCGGCCGCGCGCGCTTCGTGCCGGCCGACGTCATCCCGGCGGCGGAGCGGCCCGACACCGAGTACCCGCTGGTGCTGATCACGGGTCGCCAGCTCGAGCACTGGCACACCGGCAGCATGACGCGCCGTGCCGCGGTGCTCGACGCCCTGGAGCCCGATCCGGTGGCGCTGGTGCACCCGCTGGACCTCGATGCCATGGGCGGACGCCCGGGCGACCTGGTCACCATCGAGTCGCGCCGCGGCAAGGTGTCGCTGTACGCCCGGGCCGACGAGAGCTCGCCGCGCGGCGCCGTGTTCGTGCCGTTCTGCTACTACGAGGCCGCGATCAACCGGCTGACGAACGCGGCGCTCGACCCGTTCGCCAAGATTCCCGAGTTCAAGTACTGCGCCATCCGTGTCACGCTGGGCGGTGAGCCGCCGGTGCAGAGCAGCTACGGCGGCGGACAGGCACTGCAGCAGGCGAAGAAGGCCGCGCTGGCCTGAGCGGGAGCGCGGGGGAGGGGGACACCCTCCCGCAGCCGGCTCGCAAGGAATGCCGGGCCAAGTGAAAAGGCCAAGACAGGCGACTGTCTTGGCCTTTCTTTCGTGCCGCTCACCGTTGCACTGTCCGTGCACCGGTGCCTGGGCCGCTTGCTAAGCCGGTTGCAGTGTCACCCGGGCCGGCCCGGTGGCCATGTTGCGCGCCAGCAGCTTGACCAGCGCGTAGACCGTGTCGATGTGCGGCGTGGGCGTGTCGGTCAGGCGGGCCAGCTCGGCGACGGAGCCGACCAGCGCATCGATCTCCGGCGCACGCCCGGCTTCGATGTCCTGCAGCATGGAGGTCTTGTGGTGGCCCACCTTCTCGGCACCCGCGATGCGCTTGTCGAGCGGCACGCGGAAGGTGATGCCGAGCTTGCCAGCCACCTCCTGCGCCTCTCGCATCATGCTGGCGGCCAGTTCGCGCGACAACGGGAACTGGCAGATGTCCACCAGCGTCGAGTGCGTGAGGCCGCTGATCGGGTTGAAGGTGAGGTTGCCCCACAGCTTGAGCCAGATCTCGGCGCGGATGTTGTCCAGGATCGGCGCCTTGAAGCCGGCCCGCACGAACAGGTGTGCAATGGTCTTCACGCGCTCGCTGCTGCGGCCGTCGAGCTCGCCGACCGGGAAGCGATCGCCTTCGATGTGGCGCACCACGCCCGGCGCGATGAGCTCCGAGGCGGGGTAGACGACGCAGCCGATCACGCGCTCGGGCGGGATCAGGGATGCCAGCGAGCCCTGGTCGTCGACGCTGCGCACGGCGCTGCCTTCGAGGCGGCAGCCGGTCTTGTGGAAATACCAGAACGGGATGCCGTTCTGCATCGTGACGACCACCGTCGAGGGCCCGAACAGGTGGCCGATGTCGGCGGCGACCGCCTGCACCTGGTGGGCCTTGGTGGCCAGGATGACGATGTCCTGCTGGCCGGCCTCGCGGTAGTCGTCGGTGGCCCTGACGTTGGTGGCCACCTGCTCGGTGCCGTCCTCCAGGATCAGGCGCATGCCGTCGCGCCGGATCGCGGCCAGGTTGGCCCCCCGTACGATGAATGTCACGTCCTCGCCGGCCAGTGCCAGCTTCACGCCCACATAGCCGCCGATGGCGCCTGCCCCGATGATGGCAATCTTCACGCTTACTCCAGATAGTTGAAAATCATTCGAACCGGTTGCTCAGCCGGCCGACGCCGGCGATCTCGACCTCGACGAGGCTGCCGGACTTCATCGAGCCCACGCCCACGGAGGTTCCGCAGAGGATGACGTCGCCGGGCAGCAGGGTCATGTCCTGGGAGATCAGGCTGACCAGCTGTGCGACGGAAAAGCGCATGTCGGAGATCGGGTACTCCTGGCGCACCTGGCCGTCGAGCAGCGTGCGCACCACCAGCTTGGCGGGATCGAGGCCTGTGGCCACGCTCGGACCGAACGGGCAGAAGGTGTCGAAGCCCTTGGCGCGCACCCACTGCGTGAACGAGGCGTCGCGCGCGAGGATGTCGGCCACCGTCACGTCGTTGGCGCAGGTGTAGCCCAGCACATGCGCCGGCGCGTCGGCCTCGGACACCTGCTTGCACGTGCGGCCGATGACGATGCCCAGCTCGCCCTCGAACACCACCTTGCCGGGGCCGCCCGGGTGCCGGATGGTCCCACCGGGGGCGAGGTAGGAGTTCGGCGTCTTGACCAGGTAGAGCGGTTCGGCCGGCACCGGCAGGTTCAGCTTGTCTCCCAGGGCCTTGAAGTTGTTCCACAGCGCGATGACCTTGCTCGGTTGCACCGGCGTGAGCAGCCGCACCTCGTCGAGGGCCACGGTGACGTCGCCGCGCCTGGGGTGGGCGAACATGTCGCCGTACCAGGGGCGCACGCGGGAGCGTTCGAGGGTGCCGAAGCCGATCTCGCCGCCGCGTTCGAAGCGAACCCAGTGCAGTTCCATGGGGCCTCCTCAGGCAGCCAGCCGGTCGGCGGTGCAGGCCGGTGCGGTCGACCGGGGCGGGCGGGTCGCGCGGGCCATGGCCATGTGGCGCGCCTTGGTGGTCTCGATCAGGTCGACCAGGAAGTCGGTGGTGTATGCGCGCAACAGGTGTGCGTACTCCGTCTCCAGCCAGGACCGCAGGCCGGAGCGGCCGAACCGCTGCACGCGGGCGTAGGTGGCGGCGTCCCAGTACCAGTTCAGGTCGAGTTCCTGGAACGCGGCGTTGTAGGCCAGGCGGTCCGATTCCGAGGCGGCGTCGGCGGCCGTGGCGGGGTGCAGGTCTTGCAGCAAGGTCGTCTCCTTCTTGTGTCGGGAACATCGCCTGGAGCGGCGTCGGGAGGTCCAATGTAGGCAGAAAGGTTGATCATTAACAGTTAAAGTATTTGATCCAAATCATTAGTGATTGTTTATCTGAGGGGGACGCTTGCGCCACGCCACTTTCCGCCAGCTCAAGGTCTTCGAGTCGGTCGCCCGCCACCTGAGCTTCTCCCGCGCCGCGGAGGAACTGCACCTCACCCAGCCCGCCGTCTCGATCCAGGTCGCCAAGCTGCAGGAGCATGCGGGGCTGCCGCTGTTCGAGCAGATGGGCAAGCGCATCCACCTCACTGCGGCCGGCGCCGAGATGCTGCGTGCCTCGCGCAACATCCTCGACCAGTTCCGCGAGGTGGAGGAGACCCTGGCGCAGTTCAAGGGCGTGTCCGGCGGCCGCCTGAACGTGGCGGTGATCAGCGCCGGCGACTACTTCCTGCCGCGCCTGCTGGTCGAATTCGCGGGCCGCCATTCAGGCGTGTCGATCAACTTCGACGTGTGCAACCGGCGCGACCTGCTGGCCAAGCTGGCCGAGAACCAGACCGACCTGGCCGTGATGGCGCGGCCGCCGGTCGACGCCGACACCCTGAACGAGCCGTTCGCGCCGCACCCGTACGTCATCGTCGCCGCGCCCGCGCACCCGCTGGCCGGCAAGCGGCGCATCCCGCTTGCGCGGGTCGTGCGCGAACCGTTCGTCACGCGCGAGAAGGGCTCCGACACCTGGACCTCGATGCAGGAGGCGTTCGGGCCCCGGCTGCAGGAGCTGAACGTCGCGATGGAGATCCGCAGCACCGAGACGATCAAGCAGGCGGTGATCGCCGGCATGGGCCTGGGCTTCCTGTCGGCGCACACCATCAGCCGCGAACTTCGCGCCGGTAGCATCGCCGTGCTGGACGTGCAGGGGCTGCCGCTGGTGGGCAACTGGTATGTCGTCCACCGCAGCGGCAAGCACCTGCCGCCAGTGGCCCAGGCCTTCAAGTCGTTCCTGCTCGCCGACGGCGAGCGGCTGGTCACCGAGGCGCTGGAGGCACCGCCGCCGCGGCGGCGGCGGTCCCGCTGACCAGGCCACGGCTGCGCGCGAACTCACCGGCACCGACCTTGGCGCCGCCCTCGGGGCGCAGCTTCAGGACTTCGATCATGCCGCCCTGGCACCACACCGTGATCGAGTCTTCGCCCACGTGCGCGATGTCGCCCGGACGGTGGCCCGCCACGTAGCGCGGCGACACGTGCATGCGGCAGTCGTACAGGCGCACCTTCTCGCCGCCCAGCACCGTCCAGGCGCCCGGTGCCGGATTGCAGGCGCGGATCAGGTCGTACACGAGCCGCACGTGCTGCGGCCAGTGGACCTCGCACTCGGGGTCGTGCATCCAGCCTTCGTAGCTGGCCTGCGACTCGTCCTGCGGCCGCTCCTCGTGGCGGCCGGCCATCACGATGTCGGCCGCTTCCAGGAGGGCCTGGACGCCCATGGGGAACAGCTTGTTGAAGTAGACCTCGCCCAGGGTCTCGTGCGGGCCGATGTCGCAGGTCTTCTGCAGCAGCACGGGCCCTTCGTCCAGACCGTCGGTGGGGCGGAAGACCGTGATGCCGGTCCTGGTGGCGCCCAGCGCGATCGGCCAGCTGATCGACGAGGGCCCCCGGTGTTGCGGCAGCAGCGACGGATGGAACTGGATCGTGCCGTGGCGCGGGATGTTGATGAAGGCCTGGGGCGCGAACTGCAGCACGTAGGCCATGATGCCGAGGTCGGCATCCAGCGACCGCATGGCCTGCTCGGCCTCCTTGCTGCGCAGGCTGGCGAACGTGAAGACCGGCAGGCCGAGGGACAGCGCATCCTGCTTCAGCGCGTCGGGCTTGGCGCCCGGCTTGTCGGGGATGCAGAACACGCCGGCGATGGTGTCGCCGCGGGCGATGAAGGCGTCGAGGACGGCCTTGCCGAAGTCCTGCTGGCCGATGAACGCGATGCGTGCGATGGTTGTTCTCCTTGCGAATCCGCCATTGTGGCAAAGCGGGAGCCCCGCCGGCCCCCGTGTCAGCCCTTGGGCAGCCGCTCCCACCAGTGGTCGCCGAACCGGCCCTGCAGGTAGGCGATGAAGGCCTGGACCTTGCGCGGAACGAGCTTGGGCGAGGGATACACCGCGTGGATCTCCTGCTCCGGCAGGCTGTGGCCCTTGAGCACCTCCACCACCGTGCCGGCCGCCAGCGAGTCGGCGGCCACGTACCAGGGCAGGGCGGCGATGCCCAGGTGGGAGCGGGCCGCCGCCAGCACCGCCGACAGGTTGTTCGAGCGCAGCGGCCCCGTGACGGGCACCGTAATGGCCTCGCCGCGCGGGGAGACCACGCGCCACTGGTCGCTGCCCTGCACGCTGCTGTAGATGAGGGCCTGGTGCGTCGACAGGTCGGCCGGCCGGCGCGGCGTGCCGTACTTGCGCAGGTAGCGCGGCGACGCCACCACCAGCCAGGGATTGGTGCCCAGGTAACGCGCGCCCAGTGACGAGTCGGCCAGCTTGCCCATGCGCACCGCGACGTCGATGCCCTGGGCCACCAGGTCGGTGTAGCGGTCCTCGAAGCTCAGGTCCACCTGGAGCTGCGGGTGCTGCCGCATGAAGTCCAGCGCCAGCGGGACCAGCACGCGACGGCCGAAGGCGACCGAACTGCCCACCCGCAACAGGCCCTGGGCCTGCGTCTGGCGCACCTGGACCAGGTCGTCGGCCTCCTGGGCCGCCCGCACGATGCCCTTGCAGTTCTCGTAGTAGAGCGCGCCGGCCTCGGTGGGGCTGACGCCGCGGGTGTTGCGGTTGAGCAGCCGCACCTTCAGCCGCGCCTCCATCGCCGCCACCTGCTTGGTGGCCGTCGGTTGCGTGGTGCCGAACTCGCGCGCCGCGCTGGAGAAACTGCCCGTCTCCACCACCCGCACGAACATCTCCATCGCCTGCAGCCTGTCCATCGCACGTCCCCCTGGGCCATTCCAGCCAGGAATAGATCTTATGGGCGCGCCGGGGATTCCTCAATCGGCCGCCGCTGCCTAGAGTCGGCTGCCACCAAAGGAGACAGCGCGATGACCAAGATGACCGCAGCCCAGGCCGCCGTGTGGGTGCTGGAGAAGGAGGGCGTGACGCAGGCGTTCGGCGTGCCGGGTGCCGCCATCAACCCGTTCTACGCCGCGATGCGCAAGCAGGGCACCATCGCCCACATCCTGGCGCGCCACGTCGAGGGTGCCTCGCACATGGCCGAGGGTTACACCCGGGCCGCGGCCGGCAACATCGGCGTGTGCATCGGCACCTCGGGCCCCGCCGGCACCGACATGATCACGGGGTTGTACTCGGCGCAGGCCGACTCCATCCCCATCCTGTGCATCACCGGCCAGGCGCCGCGGGCGCGCCTGCACAAGGAGGACTTCCAGGCGGTCGACATCGAGGCCATCGCCCGGCCGGTCACCAAATGGGCCGTGACGGTGCGCGAGCCGGCCCAGGTGCCGGGCGTGTTCCAGCAGGCGTTCCACCTCATGCGCTCCGGCCGGCCCGGGCCGGTGCTGATCGACCTGCCGATCGACGTGCAGATGGCCGAGTTCGAGTTCGACCCGGACACCTACTCGCCGCTGCCGGTCCACAAGCCGGTCTGCACCCGCGCCCAGGCCCGCAAGGCAATCTCGATGCTGCAGGAGGCGCAGCGGCCCATCATCGTGGCCGGCGGCGGCATCATCAACGCCGATGCCTGCAACCTGCTGGTCGAGTTCGCCGAGCTCACCGGCGTGCCCGTGATCCCGACCCTGATGGCCTGGGGCGCCATCCCCGACGACCATCCGCTGATGGCCGGCATGTGCGGCCTGCAGACCAGCCACCGCTACGGCAACGCCAACCTGCTGGAGAGCGACTTCGTGCTGGGCATCGGCAACCGCTGGGCCAACCGGCACACCGGCTCGGTCGAGGTCTACACCAAGGGGCGGCGCTTCGTGCACGTCGACATCGAGCCGACCCAGATCGGCCGCGTGTTCGCGCCGGAGCTGGGCATCGCGTCCGACGCCGGCGTGGCATTGCGCGAGTTCATCGCGGTCGCCCGCGAGGAGATCGCCGCCGGCCGCCTGCAGCCGCGCTCCGCATGGGCGGCCGACTGCCTGCACCGCAAGCAGACCATGCGCCGCCGCACGGACTTCGAGCAGGTGCCGATGAAGCCGCAGCGGGTGTACCAGGCCATGAACGAGGCATTTGGCGCCGAGACCTGCTACGTCAGCACCATCGGCCTGTCGCAGATCGCCGGGGCGCAGCACCTGAACGTGTTCCGGCCGCGCAACTGGATCAACTGCGGGCAGGCCGGCCCGCTGGGCTGGACGGTCTCGGCGGCGCTGGGCGTGCGGGCCGCCGACCCGTCGCGGCGCATCGTGGCGCTGTCGGGCGACTACGACTTCCAGTTCATGATCGAGGAGCTGGCCGTGGGTGCGCAGTTCAAGCTGCCCTACCTGCACATGGTGGTGAACAACTCCTACCTGGGCCTGATCCGCCAGGCGCAGCGCGGGTTCGACATGGACTACTGCGTC
Source organism: Ramlibacter pinisoli (assembly GCF_009758015.1). NCBI lineage: Bacteria > Pseudomonadati > Pseudomonadota > Betaproteobacteria > Burkholderiales > Comamonadaceae > Ramlibacter > Ramlibacter pinisoli. The sequence continues at coordinate 833,281 of NZ_WSEL01000009.1, read as the reverse complement.
CAGCTGGCGTTCGACAACATCAACATGCCGCAGGACGCGCAGCCCGAGCGCGGCTATGGCATCGACCACGTCAAGGTCGTCGAGGGCCTGGGCTGCAAGGCGATCCGCGTGCACCGCCCCGACCAGCTGGGTGCCGCCATCGCGCAGGCCGAGGCCTGGATGCAGGAGTTCCAGGTGCCGGTCGTGGTGGAGGTCATCCTCGAGCGGGTGACGAACATTCCGATGGGCGTCGAGATCGACAAGATCGTCGAATTCGACGAGGCTGCGCCCGCGCCGGTTGCGGCGCCGGTGTCCGCGGCCGCGCTGGCGCGCTGAGGAGACGAGCGATGCCGCGTTTCGCCGCCAACCTCACGATGCTGTTCGATGACCTGCCGTTCCTGGACCGGTTCGCTGCCGCGCGGGCGGCCGGCTTCACGGCGGTGGAGTACCTGTTTCCCTACGACTATGCGCCGGGGGAACTGCTGGCCCGCCTGCGCCACCACGGCCTGAAGCAGGTGCTGCACAACCTGCCGGCCGGCAACTGGGCCGTCGGCGACCGCGGCATCGCCTGCGATCCGCGCCGGGTGCAGGAGTTCCGCGACGGCATCGAGCGCGCCATCCGCTACGCCCATGCGCTCGATTGCCCGCAGCTGAACTGCCTGGCCGGCAAGCTGCCCGCCGGCGTGTCGCCGCAGGAGGCCAACGCGACGCTGGTGGACAACCTGCGGCACGCCGCGCGCGAGCTCGGCCGCGCGGGCCTGCGGCTGCTGGTGGAACCGATCAACGCATACGACATCCCGGGCTTCTTCCTCACGCGCACCGACCAGGCCCTGGCCGTCATCGACCAGGTGGGTGCCGACAACCTGCTGCTGCAGTACGACGTCTACCACGCGCAGCGCAGCGAAGGCGAACTGGCGGCCACCCTGGAGCGGCACCTGCCGCGCATCGGCCACATCCAGGTGGCCGACAACCCGGGCCGCCACGAACCGGGCACCGGCGAGATCAACTATCCCTTCCTGTTCCATCGCCTCGACGAACTGGGCTGGTCCGGCTGGATCGGCTGCGAATACAAGCCCGCTGGCACCACCGTGCAGGGGCTGGGCTGGATGGAGGCCTGCCAATGACGCGCAACGGATCCAAACTCGGGTTCATCGGGCTGGGCGCGATGGGCGCTCCCATGGCGGGCCACCTGCTGGCCGCCGGCCACCCGGTGGCCGTGCACACGCGCAGCAAGATCCCCGAGGGCGTGCTGGCAGCCGGTGCGACGCCCTGCGCCGTCGCCAGTGAAGTGGCGGCGCGTTCGGACACGGTGTTCCTGATGCTCCCGGACACCCCGGACGTCGAGAAGGTCCTGTTCGGCGACCGCGGCGTGGCGGCCGGCCTGCGGCCGGGCTCCTGCGTCATCGACTGCAGTTCCATCGACCCCGTCGCCACCCGCCGGTTCGCGGCCCGCATCCGCGAACTCGGATGCGACTACCTGGATGCACCGGTGTCGGGCGGCGAGGTCGGTGCGCGCGGCGCGACGCTGAGCTTCATGGTGGGCGGCGACGCGGCCGTGCTCGAGCGCGTGCGGCCGCTGCTCTCGACCATGGGCCGCAGCATCACGCACGTGGGCGGCGTCGGCGATGGCCAGGTGTGCAAGGTCGCCAACCAGATCGTCGTGGCGTTGAACATTGCCGCGGTGGCCGAGGCACTGGTGTTCGCCGGCAAGGCGGGCGCCGATCCGGCCCGCGTGCGCGAGGCCCTGCTCGGGGGATTCGCCGCGTCGAGGGTGCTCGAGGTGCACGGGCAACGGATGCTGCAACGCACGTTCGCGCCCGGCTTCCGCATCGCCCTGCACCAGAAGGACCTGGCGCTGGCGCTCCAGGGCGCGCGCGGGCTGGGCATGGCGCTGCCGCTCACGGCCGCCACGGCCCAATTGCTGCAGACCTGCGATGCGCTGGGACTGGCCGGCGCCGACCATTCGGCCCTGGTGCAGGCGGTCGAACTGCTGGCGCGCCACGAACTCGCCGCACCGGCGGCACCGACCCGCGAGCCTGCGCGCTAACCGGCGCCGCGTCAGCGGGTGAGGAAGTAAGCCGCCACCCCGTACAGGGCCATCGCGAACACCTTCTTCAGCGGCCGGATGTCCATCCGGTGGGCCGTGCGGGCGCCCAGCGGCGCCATCACCATGCTGGCCGCCGCGATGACCAGCAACCCGGGCAGGTACAGGTAGCCGAAGGCGCCGGGCAGCAGCGGCGGCAGGTCGCGGCCGGCCCACACATATCCGAGCGTGCCGGCCAGCGCGATCGGAAAGCCCAGGGCTGCCGACGTGCCCACCGCGTCGTGGATGCGCACATTGCACCAGGTCATGAACGGCACCGAGATGAAGGCGCCGCCGGCGCCCACCAGTGCCGAGAGCACGCCGATCACCGTGCCCATGCCGAACGTGCCGGCGCGTCCGGGCAGCGTGCGGCTCGGCTTGGGCTTGCGGTCGATGAAGAACTGCGTCGCCGAAAAGCCCACGAATGCCGCGAAGAAGATGCTGAGCACCTTGCCCGGCATCGCGACGGCGATCTGTGCGCCGACCAGCGAGCCCAGGAGGATGCCGGGCGCGAGCAGGCGCACGATGGGCCACAGGACGGCGCCGCGCCGGTGGTGCGCCCGCACCGACGACAGCGAGGTGAAGCAGATCGTCGCCAGCGACGTCGCGACGGCGGTCTTCACCGTGTAGTCGGGCGGGTAGCCCTTGGCGTGCAGGATGATGGTGACGAACGGCACCATCAGCATGCCGCCCCCGATGCCCAGAAGGCCCGCCAGGAAGCCGGTGCAGGCTCCGATCAGGAGCAGTTCGGCAATGAGTTCGGGCTGCAGCAAGGGCATGTTCCGTCGGGGGTTCGTCGCGAAGCGCAGGATTGTGCGCCGCAATGAAAACGGGCTGCCCGTGGGCAGCCCGTGGAAGAGGCGTCTGCAAGTGCCACCGGACCGGCATCCTGAACCGGAGTTCAGGTGGGCGAGGTCAACCTGGCATTGGGTTCATCTGACGCGAGACGATCACGCTTGCCAGGTTTGTTCCAAGCCCGAGCTCAAAGAGCATTGGTTCAAGGAAATATAAAGCCCGACGCGCACTGCAGACGGAGGCCATTCTAGGACGCGAAAACGTGCCGTGGGGCATTGGCGGCGCAAAACATTGGTGCGATCGAGCCATTGCCCGTCGAGCTTGACAAGGCCGGTGCGGGCGGGCGGAAAAAGCAGCTCCCGCAGGCGCGGGACAGGGCCTCAGATCAGGCGGCCGTCGTCGCCGAGCGCCGCGTCCAGGCGCTCCACCAGGGCGGTCAGGCGCGGGTCGTCGGCGCCGTTCGCGGTGGTGGGCGCCGGCGCGGCCTGCGTGGCCTGGCGCAGGGCGCTGGCTTCGCGGTCGGCAATGTCGAATGCGAGGTTCAGCGCTGCCAGCACCGCGATGCGATCGCGCGCCTTCACCTTGCCGGCATCGCGAATCTTGCACATGGCGGTGTCGACCTTTTCCACCGCCTCGAGCAGCCGGCCTTCGCCGCCGACGGGGCAGCCGAGCAGGTAGCTCTGGCCCATGATCTGCACTTCGAGCTGCTTGGTCGAGGCCATGGGAAGGATGGGGGCGGTCAGGCCGCGGGGTTGATGTCGGGCAGGCGCTCGAGCAGGGCGTCGACCCGGGTGCGTGCCGCCTGCAGGCGCGACCTGAGTGAATCGCGCTCCTGCGTCAGCAGCTCGACCTGCTGCACCAGCAGCGCGTTGGTGCGCTGCAGTTCCTCGTAGCGCACGAGCAGGCGCTCGACGCGTTCGGCAATCTGGTCGACCTGAGAGGCACTTGCCATGGCTTCGGTGATTGTAGGGCTCGTGCCGGGAATGGACCTAGAATCGCCGCCGTTGGTGCTCGCGGTGTGGTTCGCATGCCGCAGTTCAACGGGAAGCAGGGAGCCCGCCGGCAGCACGCCGAACGGCCAACCTGCGCTGCCCCCGCAACGGTAAGCGAAAGGGTGCCCACCAGGGTTCCCCGCTCCATCCTCGCAAGCCACTGGCGCGTCCGCAACGGCGCTCTGGGAAGGCGATGGACGCGAACTTCGCCAGCCCGGATACCGGCCAACAGGGTGGCCGCGCCTTGCGCGGCCGGATCGTCCAACGCCGGCGGGAAGGCCGGCACCGGACAGCGACCTTCGTTCGACCATGAACCACTTCAGTCCGTGCCGGCACCCCGCCGCACTCGCCCTGGCGCTCGCCATCCCCTCTGCGGCCGCGCTGGCGCAATCCCCCTCGTTGCAGGAGACCACCGTCACCGCGACCCGCTTCGCCGAACAGCCGCGCTCGCTGCCGTATGGCGTGAGCGTGGTCACGGCCCAGGACATTGCGCGCTCCGGCGCCTCCAGCGTCAACGAGGCATTGATGCGCGTGCTGGGCATCCCCGGCCGCCAGGATTTCTTCGGCGGCGGCGACTACAGCCTCGACCTGCGCGGCTTCGGCACCACATCCGACAACAACCAGGTCATCATGCTCGATGGCGTGCGCCTGTCCGAGAACGACATCGGCGGCACCCGCATCGCCGGCATCCCGATCGACTCGGTCGAGCGCATCGAGGTGCTGCGGGGCAGCGGCGCCGTGCTGTACGGCGAGGGCGCCACCGGCGGCGTGATCGTCATCACGACCAAGGCCGGCCTGGGCCGGCAACTCCCCAATTCGGCCTCCGTCTACGGCGGCGTGGGCAGCTACGGCCTGCGCGACCTGCGTGCCAACGCCCATGTCGGCGGCGGCGGCTTCTCGGTCGACATGTCGGGGCAGAAGCGCAAGGCCGACAACCACCGCGACAACTTCGCCAGCGACCTCGACGCCGCATCGATTGGCGGCCAGTGGTCCGGCGAGAACGTGCGCATCGGCGCCCGGCTGACGCGCGACGACCTCGAGGCCGGCCTGCCGGGCGCCCTGTCCGACGCCCAGTACGCCGCCAACCCGCGCCAGACCACCAACCCGCTCGACCGCGCCAGCATCCGCAACGAGCTGGCCAGCGCGTTCGCCGAACTGCAGGCGGGCGCGTGGCAGCTGGGCCTGGACCTGGGCCGCCGCACCAAGCAGCTGCGCAGCATCAACTTCGGCCTGCCGTTCGACTTCGACACCCACGCCACCACCGGAGCGCTGCGCGCCCGCCACCAGACCACGTTCGGCGGCATCGCCAACGAACTGCGCCTGGGCGTCGACGTGGGGGACTGGACGCGCGAGCGCTTCGGCGCCGCCGCCTCCACCGGCACCCAGTCCAACGTCGGCGTCTACGTGAAGGACGACGTCACGCTGGCCGGCGGCACGCGCCTGTCGGCCGGCGTGCGCAGCGAAAAGGTGAGCAAGGCCTTCGACGACGGCTTCTCGCCCTCGACCCTGGAGGACCGGCCCGTGGCCTGGGAACTGGGCGCCAGCCAGCCGGTCGCGGAATACACCACGGTCTTCGCCCGCTTCGGCAACAGCTTCCGCTTGGCGACGGTCGACGAGTTCAGCTTCACCACGCCCGGCGTGCCGCTGCGGCCCCAGACCTCGCGCGACCTGGAACTGGGTGCCCGCTGGGAGCCGGCCGGCACCCGGCTGGAGGTCCGCCTGTACCGCCACGACCTCACCGACGAGATCGGCTTCGACCCTGCGGCGGTGGGGCCGTTCGGGCCGTTCGGCGCCAACGTCAACCTGGCACCCACGCGTCGCCAGGGTCTCGAAGTCGAGGCCATGCGCGAGCTGAGCAAGACGGTGGCGGTGCGGGTGAGCGCGGCGCTGCGCCAGTCGACCTTCCGCTCCGGCCCCTATGCGGGCAACGACGTGCCGCTGTCGCCGAACCAGACGCTGGCCCTGCGCGGCGACTGGACGCCGCTGGCGGGCCACCGGCTGACCGGTGGCGTCCAGTGGGTGGGCGAGCAGACGCCGCAGTTCGACAACGCCTGCCGCATCCCGGCCTACGCGACGGTCGACGTGCGCTATGCGGTCCAGTGGCGCAACGCCGAATTCAGCCTGGGCGTGGCCAACCTGCTCGACCAGCGCTACTACTCGCAGGCTTTCGGCTGCACGGCGGCGGGCCAGGTCACTTCCATCTATCCTGAGCCCGGGCGCGCCGCCACGGCGGCGGTGCGCGTCCAGTTCTGAGCCCTTCCATGCCCCAGCAGCCAGCCGCCACCGACCTTGCCCCACGGCGCATCGTCTGCCTCACCGAGGAGACGACGGAGTGGCTGTACCTGCTGGGCGAGGAGGCGCGCATCGTCGGCATCTCCGGCTACACCGTGCGGCCGCGGCGGGCGCGCGAGGAGAAGCCCAAGGTCAGCGCCTTCCTGTCGGCAAAGATCGATCGCATCCTCGCCCTGGAGCCGGACTGCGTGTTCGGCTTTTCCGACCTGCAGGCCGACATCGCCGCCGAACTGGTGCGCAAGGGCGTGCAGGTCACCATCTTCAACCAGCGCAGCGTCGAGGACATCTTCTCCATGCTGTACCAGGTGGCCGCGATCGTCGGCCGCCCCGAGCGCGGGCTGGAGCTGCTGGCCGGCCTGCGCGCGCGGCTGGACGCCATCGGTGCCGCGGTGCGGGCGCTGCCGCGGCGGCCGCGCGTGTATTTCGAGGAATGGGACGAGCCGCCGATCAGCTGCATCCGCTGGGTGAGCGAGCTGGTGGGCATCGCCGGCGGCGACGACTGCTTCCCCGAGCTGTCGCTGCAGCCCCTGGGCAAGCACCGCATCGTGGCCGACCCGGGCGAGATCGTGCGGCGCAACCCCGACATTGTGGTCGGTTCGTGGTGCGGCAAGAAGTTCCGGCCCGAGCGGGTGGCGGCGCGGCCCGGCTGGGAAGCGGTGTCGGCGGTGCGCGACGGGCAGCTGTTCGAGGTGAAATCGGCCGACATCCTGCAACCCGGCCCGGCCGCGCTCACCGACGGCGTGGAGCAGCTGCACCGCATCGTCGTGCAGTGGAACGAACGCCATGCCTGATCTCGCCATCGCCCGCAGCGAGCTGATCCTGGGCGGCCAGAAGAGCGGCAAGACGGCCCGCGCCGAGGCGCTGGCGGCGGCCTGGCTGGCGCAGTCGCCCACGCACGAGGCGGTGTACATCGCCACCGCGCAGGCCTGGGACGAGGAGATGCGCGAGCGCATCGCCCGCCACCGCCGCGACCGCGCCGAGCGGGTGCCGCGCATGCGCACGGTGGAGGAGCCGCTGGCCCTGGCCCACGCCATCGGCCAGAACAGCCGGCCCGACACCCTGGTGGTGGTGGACTGCCTCACGCTGTGGCTCACGGCCCTGCTCATGCCTGCCGTGGCGCTCGAGGGCGCCCCGCCCCAGCCGACCTCGGTGGCCGATGCCATCCGTGCCAGCGCCGGCCCGCTGGTGCTCATCAGCAACGAGATCGGCCTGGGCGTGGTGCCGCTCGGGCGCGACGTGCGCCGGTTCGTCGATGCCCTCGGCACCCTCAACCAGCAGGCCGCGGCCGCCTGCGAGCGGGTCACGCTGATGTCGGCCGGCCTGCCGATGACGTTGAAGGCGCCGGCATGAGGCCGCCGGCCATCGGCTTGGCGCATCGCACCGGCGGATGGTGCGTTGGCCGTCCGGCGGCGCGCTGGACGGCCTGGCTGCTGCTGGTCCTGGCCGCGGGTGCGCAGGCGCTGCCGGTGACGGATGACCGCGGTGTCACGGTCGACCTGCGCGAGGCGCCGCGCCGCATCGTCACGCTGCTCCCCTCGCTGACCGAGACGGTCTGCGCGCTCGGCGCCTGCGAGCGGCTGGTGGGCGTCGACGACTGGTCCAACTGGCCCGAGCCGGTGCGCACCTTGCCCCACGTGGGCGGGCTCGACGACGCCCAGGTCGAGCGCCTGGTGGCCCTGCGGCCCGACGTGGTGCTGGTCGGCGCCACCGCGCGGGCGGCGGCCCGCCTGGAGCGCCTGGGCATCCCGGTCGTGGGGCTGGACATCAAGACGCTGGCCGATGCGCGGCGCGTGTTCGACACGGTCGGCCGGCTGCTGCAGGTGCCGGGCGCCGAGAAGGCCTGGCAGCTCGTCGAGGCCGGCGTGGAAGCGGCGGTGCGCAGCGTGCCGGCGGCCGCGCGCGGCACCAGCGTGTACTTCGAGGTCAGTGCCGGCCCCTACGCGGCCAGCGAGAGTTCGCACATCGGCGAACTGCTCACCCGGCTGGGCGCCACCAACGTGGTGCCGGCCCGGCTGGGGTCGGTGCCCAAGCTGAACCCGGAGTTCGTCGTGCGAGCCGACCCGCAGCTGATCCTCATCGCCGATCGCGACGCGCCCTCGCTGGCCACGCGTCCGGGCTGGTCGCGCATCCGCGCCCTGCGCGACGGCCGCGTCTGTGCGCTGTCGGCCGCGCAGGGCGACGTGGTGGTGCGTCCCGGGCCGCGGCTGGCGGAGGCGGCGCAGGTGCTCGCCGACTGCCTGGCCGGGCGGCTGAAAGGGCCGCGATGACGGCGCGCGGCACCGACCCCGGCTCGCCGTCGCCGCTGTCGCTCTCCCGGGGCGAGGGCGCCCGCGGCGGCCTGACGTCCGGCGGACTGGGCCTCCTGCTGGTCGCAGCCACGTTGCTCCTGCTGGCCCTGGGCACCGCAGTCGGTTCGTTGGGCTGGGAGCCGCTCTGGAGCCAGGCCGAGGCGGCATCCACCATCGTTTGGGACATCCGCCTGCCGCGCAGCCTGGGCGCCTGGCTGGCCGGCGCGCTGCTCGGCCTGGCGGGTGCGGTGGCGCAGGGGCTGTTCCGCAACCCGCTCGCCGATCCCTACCTCATGGGCAGCGCCACCGGCGCGGCGTTCGGCGTCGCGGTGCTGCTGGTCGCCATGGGCGCCTCGCCGGGCGCCGCCTCCGGCTGGGCTGCCCAATTCGGGCTGGCCGGCGCCGGGTTCGCCGGCGCGGTGCTCGCCGTGCTGGTCACCCTGGGGCTGGCGCGCGGCGTGCAGCACACGCTGCGCCTGCTGCTGGCCGGCGTCATCGTCGGCGTGGTGTTCGGCGCGCTGGCCGCGCTGGTGATGTTCTGGGCGCCGGAGGTGATGCGGGCCATGCAGGCCTTCCTGCTCGGCACGACGGCCTTCCTCGGCTGGGACGGCACCGGGCTGCTGGCACTGGTGCTGGCCCTGGTGCTGCCGCTGGTGGTGGCGTGGAGCCCGGCGCTTGACGCGCTGGCGTTGGGCGAGGCGACGGCGCTCAGCCTCGGCATTCCCCTGCGCAGCGTGCGCGTGCTGCTGGTGGCGGGCATCGCGCTGGCGACCGGCGCCGCGGTGGCGCAGGTCGGCCTGATCGCGTTCGTCGGCCTGGTCGCGCCGCACCTGGTGCGCGCGGCCGTGCGTCCCACCCACCGCGGCCTGCTGCCGCTGGCGGCGCTGTCCGGCGGGCTGCTGCTGCTGGCGGCCGACGTGCTCTCGCGCTGGCTGCTCGCGCCGCGCGAGCTGCCGGTGGGCGTGCTCACCGCGCTGCTGGGGGGCGCCTACCTGCTGTGGCTGATGCACCGGAGGCCGCCATGAGGCCGGACATCGCGCTGGCTGCCCGCGACCTGCGCGTGGCGCTGGGCGGCCGCGACGTGCTGCACGGCATCGACGTGTCCCTGCCGGTCGCCCGCTGGACCGCCGTCGTGGGCCCGAACGGCGCCGGCAAGACCACGCTGCTCAAGGCGTTGGCCCACCTGCTGCCGGCCAGCGGCGCCATCGAGCTGCTTGGGCGGCCGCAGGCGCAATGGGGCGCGCGCGAGCGGGGGCGCGCCCTCGCCTGGCTGGGGCAGGGCGAGTCGGGGGCGGAAGACCTGCGCGCCGGCGACGTCGTGCGCCTCGGGCGCCTGCCGCACCAGGCCTGGCTGGCGGCACCCTCCGCGGCCGACGCCGCGGCGGTGGAGGGCGCCATGCGGGCCACCCAGTGCTGGGAGTGGCGCGGCCGTGCGCTGGGCGAGCTGTCGGGCGGCGAGCGGCAGCGCGTGCTGCTGGCGCGCGCGCTGGCGGTCCAGGCCCCGGTGCTGCTCATGGACGAGCCGCTGGCCAACCTCGATCCGCCGCACCAGGCCGACTGGCTGGCGCTGGTGCGCGCCCATGTCGCCGCCGGCGGCACGGTGGTCAGCGTGCTGCACGAGCTGACCCTGGCGCTGCAGGCCGACGACCTGCTGGTCGTCGCGGGGGGCCGGCTGGCGCACCACGGCGCCTGCACCGATGCGCGCACCCATGCCGCGCTGCGCGCCGTCTTCGGCGGCCGGGTGCAGGTGCACGAAGTCGGCGGCCGCTGGGTCGCGCTGCCGGGCGGGTGACGCGGATGGCGGCCAGGTGCGTCATGGTGCTGGGCACGACCAGCGGCGCGGGCAAGAGCTGGCTCGCCACGGCACTGTGCCGCTGGTATGCGCGGCGCGGCCTGAAGGTCGCGCCGTTCAAGGCGCAGAACATGAGCAACAACGCGCGCGTCGTCGCCGGCGGCGAGATCGGCAGCGCGCAGTACTTCCAGGCCCTGGCCGCGCGCGCCGAGCCGCAGGTGCGGATGAACCCGCTGCTGCTCAAGCCCGAGACCGACACGCACAGCCAGGTGGTGCTGCTCGGGCAGGTCGACGAGGCGCTCACGCGCATGGCCTGGCGCGACCGCAGCCGCCAGGTGTGGCCGCGCCTGGCCCAGGCGCTCGACGAGCTGCGGGCCGGGCATGACGTGGTCGTCATCGAGGGCGCGGGGTCGCCGGCCGAGATCAACCTGCAGTCCAGCGACGTCGTGAACATGCGCGTCGCGCAGCACGCCGGCGCGCGCTGCCTGCTGGTGACCGACATCGACCGCGGCGGTGCCTTTGCCCACCTGTACGGCACCTGGGCGCTGTTGCCGCCCCGTGAGCGGGCGCTGCTGCGCGGCTTCGTGCTCAACAAGTTCCGGGGCGACGCCGCATTGCTGGCGCCGGGCCCGCAGCAGCTGCAGCAGCTCACGGGCATCCCGACCGTCGGCGTGCTGCCGCTGTGGCGCGGGCATGGCCTGCCCGAGGAGGACGGCTGGTTCGGCGTCGATACACCCCCGGTCGGCCCCGCCGCCGGCGGCGGGCGCGAGAGCCGGACCGTGGCCGTCGTCGCCTATCCGCGCATCAGCAATCTCGACGAGTTCCAGCCGCTGGCGCGCCTGCCAGGCGTGCGGCTGCGCTGGGTGCGCGCCCCCCAGGAGCTGGCCGGCGCCGACTGGGTCGTGCTGCCCGGCTCCAAGCACACCAGCGGCGACCTGGCCTGGCTGCGCGCCCAGGGGCTGGACCGCGCCGTCGCCGCCCACGCGGGGCAGGGCGGGGCGGTGCTGGGCCTGTGCGGCGGGCTGCAGATGCTGGGCGAGGCGCTGGTCGATCCGCACGGCATCGACGGCAACGGCCCCGGCCTGGGCCTCCTACCGCTGGTCACCGCCTTCGAACGCGACAAGGTGGTCGCGCCGGCGCGGGAAACCTTCGGCGAGGTCACCGGCCCCTGGGCCGGCCTGTCGGGGGTGGCCGTGCGCGGCTACGAGATCCACCACGGCCACACGGCGCCGCACCCGGCCATGGCGCCGGGCCGGGCGGTGCTGCCGCGCGGCCTGGGCTGGCAGAACGCCGCCGGCAACGTGCTGGGCGTCTACCTGCACGGGTTGTTCGAGGACGCCGGCGTGCAGCAGGCCCTGTTCGGCGCCCGGACGCCCGGGCTCGACACCGTGTTCGACGGCCTGGCCGATTTCCTGGAGCGGCATGTCGCCGCCTCCGTGCTCGAGGACCTGATCCGATGATGGTTGCCGACCTCCACGATCCCGCGCTGGCCGCCCGGCTGCAGCACCTGATCGACCACAAGACCAAGCCGCTGGGCGCGCTGGGCCGCATCGAGGCGCTTGCGCTGCAGATCGGGCTGGTGCTGGGATCGGAGGCGCCGCGGCTGGAGCAGCCGCAGCTGGTGGTGTTCGCGGCCGACCACGGCCTGGCCGCGCGCGGCGTGTCGGCCTACCCGGACGACGTCACCTGGCAGATGGTGGAGAACTTCCTGGCCGGCGGCGCCGCCGTCAGCGTGCTGGCCCGCCAGCACGGGCTGGCGCTGACGGTGGTCGACTGCGGGGTGCGCCACGACTTCGCGCCCCGTCCCGGCTTGTTGCAGCGCAAGGTGGCGCCCGGCACCGCCGACGCGCTGGCCGGCCCCGCCATGACGCGGGCCCAGTGCGCGCAGGCGCTGCAGGTCGGCCGCGACGTGGTGCGCTCGTTCCCGGGCAACGCCTTGCTGCTGGGCGAGATGGGCATCGGCAACACATCGGCGGCGGCCCTGCTGCTGGCCCGCCTCACGGGCAGCGCGCTGGCCGACTGCGTCGGGGCCGGCACCGGCCTGGATGCCGCCGGCATCGAGCGCAAGCGCGCCATCCTGGCGCAGGTGCTGGAGCGGCACGCGGCGGCCCGCGAGCCGCTGGATGCGCTGGCGGCGTTCGGCGGCTTCGAGATCGCCGCCATGGCCGGCGCCGTGCTGGAGGCCGCCAGCCAGCGGCGGGTGGTCGTCGTCGACGGGTTCATCACCGGCGCCGCGGTGCTGGTGGCGCGCGCGCTGGCGCCGCAGGTGCTGCAGCGGTGCGTGTTCACGCACCGCTCCGGCGAGCGCGGCCACGAGCTGATGCTGCGCCACCTGGGTCCGGACGCCGGCACGCCGGCCCGCCCGCTGCTCGATCTGGACCTGCGTCTGGGCGAGGGCTCGGGGGCGGCCCTGGCCTGGCCGCTGCTGGTGTCGGCCTGCGCGCTGCTGCGCGAGATGGCCAGCTTCGAGGCCGCCGGGGTGTCGCAGGCCGGGTGATCCCGGTTGCCACCCGGGCTGGGCGCCGCTTATCCTGTGTTTGTCACCAAACACTGGGAGCGCGCCATGTACAAGAAAATCCTGTTGGCCTACGACGGCAGCGACGCCGGCCAGAAGGCGCTGCTCGATTGCCAGGACCTGGCCCAGTGGAGCCAGTCCGAGCTCTGCATGATCGCGGTCATGCCCTCGGCCATGAGCTTCGTCGGCCTGGAGGGCGGCGTCTACGACGTCGAACTCGAGGAGCGTGAACGCGCCAAGTACCAGTCCATCCTGCAGGACGGCCTGCGGCGCCTCGAGCAGGCCGGCTACGTCGCCCGCGGCGAGGTGGTCACCGGCGAGGCGGTCGACGAGATCAGCAAGTTCGCCCGCAAGATCGGCGCCGACCTCATCGTGGTCGGCCACAAGCACCTCGACAGCTGGGCCGCCCGCTGGTGGCGCGGTTCCATCTCCGGCGCCCTGATCGAACAGGCGCCTTGCAGCGTCCTCTGCGTCATCACTTCATGATCCCTCGTTCCCTGTTCCGGGCGGCCGCGTCACTGCTGCCGCTGCTTCTGGCTGCCTGCGCCACCGTCACCCCCAGCCCCGAGAGGCCCCGCCTGGTCGTCCTGTTCGTGGTCGACGGGCTGCCGCAGCGCCAGGTCACCGGCTACCGTCCCCAGCTGGCGCCCGACGGGCTGGCCCGCTTCCTCGACCGCGGCGCCTGGTACGCCAACGCCAACTACACCCACGCCTTCACCGTCACGGCGGCCGGCCATGCCACGCTGCTCACCGGCGCCACGCCCAGCCGCACCGGCATCGTGGGCAACGAATGGCGCGACCCGGCCACCGGCGTCGAGGTCTACAACACCGGTGACACCGCCTATCGCTACATCGGCAATGCCACCCAGCGGCTGGACGGCACCAGCCCGCGCAACCTGAAGGCCGACACCGTCGGCGACGTGCTGCGCCGCGCCGACCCGCGCGCCAAGGTGATCGGCATCTCGGGCAAGGACCGCGGCGCCATCCTGCCGGCCGGCCACCTGGGCACCGCCTACATGTACATGGCGCAGAGCGGCCAGTTCGCCTCCAGCACCTACTACATGGAACGCCATCCGGCCTGGGTCGATGCCTTCAACGCCGCCCGGCCGGCCGACCGCTGGTTCAAGGAGCAGTGGCGGCCGCTGCTGCCCGAGGCCGCCTATGCCGGTTCGCTGCCCGACGACTCGCCCTGGTACGGCCCGCGCGGCGGCCGCCTGCCGATGACCATGGGCGCGGCCGCCGACAGCGCGCCCAACGCCGCCTACTACGGCTCCCTGCTGCGCAGCCCGTTCGCCGACCAGCTGGCGCTGGAGTTCGCCCGCGCCGCCATCCGCGGCGAGCAACTGGGCCAGGACGAGGTGCCCGACATCCTGGTGGTCAGCCTGTCCGGCCACGACTACGTCAACCACGCCTACAGCGCCGAGTCGCGCCTGTCGCACGACCACCTGCTGCAACTGGACCGGCTGCTGCAGGGGTTCTTCCAGGACCTGGACACGCTGGTCGGCCGCGACCGCTACCTGGCGGTGCTGAGCGCCGACCACGGCTTCACGCCGTTGCCGGAGTACACGAAGTCGCAGGGCCGCGATGCCGGCCGGGTGAACCTGCGCGAGATGTCCGCCCGGGTCAACGCGGAGCTGGAACGCAGCTTCGGCGCGACGCCCCTGGTGCAGGTCAGCCCGTCGTCCTCGCTGGTGGTCGACCGCCGGCTCGCGGCCCAGCGCGGCCTCGACCTGGACCGGGTGGCCGAGGTCGCGCGCGAGGCGCTGCTGCGCGAGCCGACCATCGCCGCGGCCTACACCCGCCGCGAACTCGAGCGCGGCAGCCTGCCCGACGCGCCGTACTTCGCCGCCGCGCGCCGCACCTGGCATCCCGACGTCTCGGGCGATGTCCAGTACGTGTTGAAGCAGGGCTGGATCGCCACCAGCAACGCGGCCACCCACGGCTCGCCCTATCCGGACGACACCCACGTGCCCCTCCTGCTGTGGGGACCGCACTGGGTGCGCGCCGGCCGGGTCGACACGCCGGTGGCCCCGGTCGACCTGGCGCCGACGCTGGCGCGCGTGCTCGGCCTGCCGCCGCCCCCGTCCAGCGAGGGCAAGCCGCTGCCCTGACCGTCGCCGCCGGCGCTTTGCGGCCCAGCGACAGATCTTTGCGTGCCAGCAACATGGCGCGCGGCTGGGCGACACCTGCGGCTGGCAAGCTCGTCCCCGTGCCGATACCAGAGGAAGGACGGGACGCCCGGCGCCTACAGTGCACCGGGGGCGGCGCCGATGGCGCAATACTGCGGAAGAGTTACTCTCGACCGCAGCCGCCGGTCGTGCGTTGGGCACGGCCGTCCCAGGACAAGGACCGATGCCCGATCACGTGACTCCCCCGCCGACGCCCGTTTCCGCCCCCGATGCCGGGCAGCCGCCGCCGCGCCGCTACGGCCGCCGCGGCCTGCTGGCCGGCTCCCTCGCCACGGTGCTGGTCGTGGCGGCGCTCGGCGCCGGGGCCTGGTACCTCACCCGCAGCGACGCGCCGGCCCCGGGCCAGGCCGCGTCGGGGGCGGGCGGTGCGCCCGGCGGCGGTGCCCCGGGCGGCGCTCCCGGTGGTCCGGGCGGGCCGGGTGCCAGCCGCGGCGGGCCGCCCACCACCGTGGGGGTGGCGGTGGCCGAACGCGGCGACCTGAACGTGACGCTGGAGGCCCTGGGCACCGTCGTGCCGGCCGCCACGGTCCGCGTGCGGCCGCAGGTGTCGGGCCCGCTGCAGCAGGTGCTCTACAAGGAAGGCCAGATGGTGCGCAAGGGCGACCTGCTGGCCACCATCGACCCGCGGCCGTTCGAGATGGCCGTGCAGCAGGCCTCCGGCCAGCGCCTGCGCGACGAGGCCCAGCTCGAGGCCGCGCGCGTCACGCTGCAGCGCTTCCAGACCCTGCTGCAGCTGGACTCCATCGCCCGCCAGGAGGTCGACACCCAGGCCGCGCTGGTCAAGCAGCTCGAGGCCACCGTCGTGGTCGACAAGGCCAACGAGGGCACGGCGCGCCTGAACCTGGCCTACACCCGCATCGCGGCGCCGGTGTCCGGGCGCGTCGGCCTGCGCACCGTCGACGTGGGCAACATGGTCAGCACCAGCGACACCAACGGCGTCGCGGTGATCACCCAGCTGTCGCCGATCGACGTGCAGTTCTCGGTGCCGCAGGACCAGGTCAACGCCGTCCTGGACGGCGCCGGCTCGGCGATGGCGGTGCGCGCGCTCGACCGCACCCGCACCCAGCTGCTGGACACCGGCACCTTCGGCTCGCTCGACAACCTGGTCGATGCGCAGACCGGCACGGTCAAGGCCAAGGCCCGCTTCGCCAATGCCGACGGCCGGCTGTTCCCCAGCCAGTTCGTGAACGTGCAACTGCAGCTGCGCACGCTCAAGGGCGCCACGCTGGTGCCGGTGAGCGCGGTGCGTGCCGGCCCCAACGGCGACCAGGTGTTCGTGCTCAACCCCGACCGCACGGTGTCGCTGCGGCTGGTGCAGCGCGGCCAGTCGACGGTCGACAAGATCCAGATCGTCAAGGGCCTGGAGCCGGGCGAGCGCGTCATCACCGAAGGCGCCGACCGGCTGCGCGACGGCTCGCGCGTGACCCTGCCCGGCGAGGCCGGGGCCGGCCGCCCGCGCGGCGGCGCCTCGGGCGCGCGTCCGGGCGGCGGCGGCGCCCCGCAGGACGCGCCGGCCGCCGCCGCGCCGCAGGCCGGGGCGTCCTCGCCCGCCGTGGCCAGCGGCGACGGCAGCCGGCGCAGCGGCAGCGACGCGCCGGGCGCCAACCCGTCGCCGTCCGCCTCGCCCCCGACGGCGGCGACGCCCGCGGCCACGCCGCTCCCGGCCGGTCCCACCCCGGCGCAGCGCCAGCGCATGCTGGAGTCGGCCCAGAACGATCCCGAGCAGCTGGAGCGCCGCAAGCGCTTCCTGGAGGCGCTCGACCGCGGCGATCCGCAGGCGCTGGAGCGCTGGCAGCAGATGCAGCAGCGCGCCCGCCAGGGCGGCGGCGGGGCGCAGTGACGGCCGGCCCGGAGCGTTCGACCCGATGAGCCCCTCCCGTCCGTTCATCCTGCGGCCGGTCGCGACCTCGCTGCTGATGCTGGCGATCGTGCTGGCCGGCCTGGTGGGCCTGCGCTTCCTGCCACTGTCGGCGCTGCCGCAGGTCGACTACCCGACCATCCAGGTCCAGACCCTCTACCCGGGCGCCAGCCCGGAGGTGATGGCGCAGACCGTCACCGCGCCGCTGGAGCGCCAGTTCGGCCAGATGCCGGGCCTGTCGCGCATGAGTTCGACGAGCGCCGCCGGGGTGTCCATCGTCACCCTGCAGTTCGGCCTGGGGCTGGCGCTCGACGTCGCCGAGCAGCAGGTGCAGGCGGCCATCAACGCCGGCTCCTCGCTGCTGCCGGCCGACCTGCCGGCGCCGCCGGTGTACGCCAAGGTCAACCCGGCCGACGCGCCGGTGCTCACCCTGGCCATCACGTCCGACACCCTGCCGCTGACCGAGGTGCAGGGCATCGTCAACACCCGGCTGGCCCTGAAGATCAGCCAGGTGGGCGGGGTCGGCCTGGTCACGCTGGCCGGCGGCCAGCGGCCGGCGGTGCGCATCCAGGTCGACACGCGCGCGCTGGCCGCCCAGGGGCTGGGCCTGGACAGCGTGCGCACCGCCATCACGGCCGCCAACGCCAACGCCGCCAAGGGCAGCATCGACGGGCCCACGCGCTCGTGGAGCATCAACGCCAACGACCAGCTGGTGCGGGCGGAGGACTACGCCCAGCTGGTGGTGGCCTACCGCAACAACGCGCCGGTGCGCCTGGGCGAGGTGGCCCAGGTGGTCTCCAGCGCCGAGAACGTGCGCCTGGGCGCCTGGGCCGGCAGCACCGCCGGCGGCGCGCAGCTCACGCCCGCCATCGTGCTGGACGTGCAGCGCCAGCCGGGCGCCAACGTCATCGCCACCGTCGACGCCATCAAGCAGCGCCTGCCCGAGCTCACCTCCGGCCTGCCGGCCGGGCTGCAGGTGCAGGTGCTGTCCGACCGCACCAGCGGCATCCGCGCCTCGGTGCACCACGTGCAGCTGGAGCTGGTGCTGGCCGTGCTGCTGGTCGTGCTGGTGATCTTCGCCTTCCTGCACAGCGCCCGCGCCACGCTCATCGCCAGCGTGGCGGTGCCGGTGTCGCTGATCGGGACCTGCGGGGCCATGTACCTGCTGGGCTACAGCCTGAACAACCTGTCGCTGATGGCGCTGACCATCGCCACCGGCTTCGTGGTCGACGACGCCATCGTGATGATCGAGAACATCGCGCGCCACATCGAGGACGGCGTGCCGCCCATGGAGGCGGCGCTGCGCGGGGCCGGCGAGATCGGCTTCACCATCATCTCGCTGACGGTCTCGCTGGTGGCGGTGCTCATCCCGCTGCTGTTCATGGGCGACGTCGTGGGGCGCCTGTTCCGCGAGTTCGCCGTCACGCTGGCGGTCACCATCCTCATCTCGGCCGTGGTGTCGCTGACGCTGGTGCCCATGATGTCGGCGCGCTGGCTGCGGGCCCACCCGGGTGGCGAGGCCGCGGGCACCGGCTGGGGCGCCCGGCTCACGCGCAGCTTCGACCGCCTGATCCACCAGTACGACCGGGCGCTGGTCTGGGTGCTGGCGCGCCAGGGCGCCACGCTGGTGGTTGCGGTGCTGACGCTGGTGGTCACCGTGCTGCTCTACCTGGCCATTCCCAAGGGTCTGTTCCCGACCCAGAACACCGGCCAGCTGCAGGTGCGGGTGGAAGCCGCCCAATCGGTGTCGTTCGCCACCATGGCGCAGCTGCAGCAGGAGGTGGCGCGCCGGGTGCTGCAGGACCCGGCCGTCGAGACGCTCAGCAGCCTGGTGGGGGTTGATGCCGCCAACAACACCATGCTGCACACCGGCCGCCTGCTGGTGAACCTCAAGAGCGCCCGCGGCAGCCTGGAGCCGGTGATGGAGCGCATCCGCCGCGCCGGCGAGCAGGTGCCCGGCGTCACGATGCGGGTGCAGCCGGTGCAGGACCTGACCATCGACGCCGAGTCGGGCCCCACCCAGTACCGCTTGTCGCTCGAGGGCGCGGACACCGCCACGGTCAACGACTGGGCCCAGCGCCTGGCCGAGAAGCTGCGCACCGTGCCGCAACTGCGCAACGTGGTGTCGGATGCGGGCGCAACCGGCTCGTCGCTGCTGGTCGACATCGACCGCGACACGGCCGCGCGCCTGAGCATCACCGCATCGGCCATCGACGACGCGCTGTACAGCGCATTCGGCCAGCGCATCGTCTCGACCATCTTCACCGAGACCAACCAGTACCGCGTCATCCTGGAGGCGCGGCCGGAGGCGCAGGTGACGCCGCAGGCGCTGGGCCAGGTGCTGCTGCGCAGCGGCTCGGGCGACGCGGTGCCGCTGTCGGCCATCGCCCGGCTGGTGGAGACCCGTTCGCCGCTGCAGATCACGCACGTGGCGCAGTACCCCGCCACGACCGTGGGCTTCGACCCGGCGCCGGGCGTGGCGCTGGGGCGTGCCGTCGATGCGGTGCGCACCGCCGCCCGCGACGTCGGGCTGCCCGGCAGCGTGACGCTGAGCTTCCTGGGCGCCTCGGGTGCATACGAGGCCTCGCTCACCAACCAGCTGTGGCTGATCCTGGCGGCTGTGGTCTGCGTCTACATCGTGCTGGGCGTGCTCTACGAGAGCTACGTGCACCCGGTGACGATCCTGTCGACGCTGCCGTCGGCTGGCGTCGGCGCGCTGCTGATGCTGATGGTCACCGGCAACGACCTGGGCGTGATCGGCATCATCGGCATCATCCTGCTGATCGGCATCGTCAAGAAGAACGCGATCATGATGATCGACTTCGCCCTCGATGCTCAGCGCCAGGAGGGCAAGTCGCCGCGCGAGGCGATCCACCAGGCCGCGCTGCTGCGCTTCCGGCCGATCCTGATGACGACGCTGGCGGCGCTGTTCGCGGCGGTGCCCCTGATGCTCGGGTGGGGCGAGGGCGCCGAACTGCGCCGGCCGCTCGGCCTGTCCATCTTCGGCGGCCTGGTGGTCAGCCAGCTGCTCACGCTGTTCACCACGCCGGTCATCTATCTCGGCTTCGAGCGGCTGGGACAGCGCTGGCGCGGCCGGCCGCAGACGCAGCTGCCGGTGCCGGGGCAGTCCCAGGCCTACGGGCCCGCGGGGGGCGAATGAACCTGTCCGGTCCCTTCGTCCGCCGCCCGGTCGCCACGGTCCTGCTGACGATCTGGATCGCGCTGGCGGGCATCGCGGCCTTCTTCGTGCTGCCGGTGGCGCCGCTGCCGCAGGTGGATTTCCCGGTCATCTCTGTCAGCGCCGGCATTCCCGGCGCCAGCCCCGAGAACATGGCCAGCAGCGTGGCCACGCCGCTGGAGCGCCGGCTGGGCGCGATCGCCGGCGTCAACGAGATGACGTCCAGCAGCGGCACCGGCTCGACGCGCATCAGCCTGCAGTTCGACCTCAACCGCAACATCGACGCCGCCGCGCGCGAGGTGCAGGCCGCCATCGCGGCCACCCGGGTCGACCTGCCGGCCACCCTGCGCAGCAACCCGACCTACCGCAAGGCCAACCCGTCGGCGGCGCCGGTCATCATCCTGGCGCTCACCTCGCCCACGCGCAGCCCGGGCCAGATCTACGACGAGGTGTCCAACCTCGTGCAGCAGAAGATCGCCCAGGTGCAGGGCGTGGGCGACGTCGAGATCGGCGGCGGCTCGCAGCCGGCGGTGCGCATCGACCTGTCGCCCTACGCGCTCAACCAGTGGGGCATCGCCACCGAGGACGTGCGGGCGGCGGTGCAGGCCAGCAGCGCGAACCGGCCCAAGGGCCAGATCGAGCTGGACGGCAAGCGGCTTCAGGTCTACACCCGCAACAGCGCCGGCGGCGGCCGCTCGGCGGCCGACTACAAGGGCCTGGTGGTGGCCTGGCGCAACGGCGCGGCGGTGCGCCTGCAGGACATCGGCGAGGTGACCGACAGCGTCGAGAACATCAACACCGTCGGCCTGTTCAACGGCCAGCCGGCCGTCATCGTGCTGGTCACGCTGCAGCCAGGCGCCAACGTCATCACCACGGTCGACGGCGTGCGGGCCCTGCTGCCCGAGCTGCAGGAGCAGCTGCCGCAGGACGTGCATGTCTCGGTGGCCTCCGACCGCACCACCTCGATCCGTGCCGCGCTGCACGAGGTGGAGCTCACGCTGGCCATCGCGGTGCTGCTGGTGGTGCTGGTGGTCAGCGCCTTCCTGCGCAGCGCGCGCGCCACCGTCATCCCGGCCATTGCCACCGTGGTCTCGCTGCTGGGCACGTTCGCGGTGATGTACCTGCTGGGGTTCTCGCTCAACAACCTGTCGCTGATGGCGCTGACGGTGGCCACCGGCTTCGTGGTCGACGACGCCATCGTGGTGCTGGAGAACACGGCACGCCACATGGAGCAGGGCATGGACCGGTTCTCCGCCGCGCTGCTGGGCGCGCGCGAGGTCGGCTTCACGGTGCTGTCGATCAGCCTGTCGCTGGTGGCGGTGTTCATCCCGCTGCTGTTCATGGGCGGCCAGGTCGGCCGGCTGTTCCGCGAGTTCGCGGTCACGCTCTCGGCCGCGGTGCTGATCTCGCTGGTGATCTCGCTGACCACCACGCCGATGCTGTGCGCCTGGCTGCTGCGGCCCGGCACCGGGCCCCGCCGTCTCGGCTGGTTCGGCCGCCTGTCCGAAGGCGCCTTCCAGTGGGTGCACCGCACCTACGCGCTCAGCCTCGACTGGGCGCTGCAGGCGCGCTGGCTGGTGCTGCTGCTGCTGGTGGCGGTGGTCGGCATCAACGCCTGGCTGTTCGTCAAGATCCCCAAGGGCTTCTTCCCGCAGCAGGACACGCCGCAGATCCAGGGCGGCCTGCGCGCCGACCAGAGCATCTCGTTCCAGGCCATGCAGGAGAAGCTGCGCGCCCTGGTGGACATCATCCGTGCCGATCCGGCCGTGGCCACCGTGGTCGGCTTCACCGGCGGCAGCCGCGCCGGCGGCGGCTTCATCTCGGTGACCCTCAAGCCGGCCTCGCAGCGCGCCAAGGGCGACCGCGGCCAGGCCGTCATCGCGCGGCTGCGGCCGCAGCTGGCGCGGGTGGCGGGCGTGACCCTGTTCCTCAGCCCGGCGCAGGACCTGCGCATGGGCGCGCGCTCGTCCAACTCCAGCTACCAGTACACGCTCAAGAGCGACAACGTGAGCGACCTCAAGCGCTGGGCGCTGCGGCTGGCCGAGGCCATGAAGCGGCAGGACGCGCTGGTGGACGTGGACACCGACCAGCAGGACAACGGCGTCGAGAGCTACGTCGAGGTCGATCGCGACACGGCCGCCCGGCTGGGCGTGAGCGCGCGCGACATCGACAACGCCCTGTACAACAACTTCGGCCAGCGCCAGGTGTCCACCATCTACGGGGAGCTGAACCAGTACAAGGTGATCCTGGGCGTGGCGCCGCGCTTCGCCCGCAGCCCCGAGTCGCTGCGCGACGTCTACGTGCCGGCCAGGAACACGGCGGCCGCCGCTGCGGTGCCCGGCGCCACCACGGCGACCTCGACGGCGACGTCGACGACATCGACCACCTCGACGACCACCACGGCCAGGGCGACCATCAACCCCGGCCTGCGCGACCAGGCCAGCGGCCAGCCGCTCGCGACCGCTGGTCAGGTGATGGTGCCGCTGTCGGCCCTGGCGCGCTTTTCCGAACGGCCCACCGCGGCTTCGGTCAGCCACCAGGACGCCGAGCTGGCCACCACCATCTCCTACAACCTGGTCGAGGGCCGGACACTGGCCGACGGCCAGGCTGCGGTGCGCGCCGCCGAGGCCGAGATCGCGATGCCCAGCAATGTGCGCGGCAGCTTCCAGGGCACGGCGCGGGCGGCCCAGGAGTCGCAGGGCCAGCAGCCGCTGCTGATCCTGGCGGCCATCGTCGTCATCTACATCGTGCTGGGCATCCTGTACGAGAGCCTGGTGCACCCGATCACGGTGCTGTCGACGCTGCCGTCGGCCGGGGTGGGCGCCGCCCTGGCGCTGCTGCTGTTCAAGCTGGAGCTGTCCATCATGGCGCTGATCGGGATCTTCCTGCTGATCGGCATCGTCAAGAAGAACGCCATCCTGATCATCGATTTCGCGCTCGACGCCGAACGCTCGCGCGGGCTGTCGCCGGTGGCGGCGGTGCGCGAAGCCTGCCTGCTGCGCTTCCGTCCGATCCTGATGACCACCCTGGCCGCCATCCTGGGCGCGCTGCCGCTGGCCATCGGCTTCGGTGAGGGCGCCGAACTGCGCCGCCCGCTGGGCATCGCCATCATCGGCGGCCTGATCGCCAGCCAGGTCATCACGCTGATCACCACCCCGGTGGTGTACCTGCTGCTGGACAAGCTGCGCCGCCGCAGCCCGCACGAACGGCTGCTGTCGCGCCACCACGAACAACCGTCACCCGCATGAAGCGCCGACCTTTCCCCCGTCCCCGCCGTTCCGTGATGGCCGGCCCGTCCCGCTGGGCACTGAAATTGTCCGCGCTGGCCATGGCCGCCACCCTCACGGCGTGCGCCGTCGGGCCGCGCTACGAGGCGGCGCCGGCGGTCGAGATGCCGATGGCCTTCAAGGAAGGGCAGGGCGCCTGGGTGCTGGCGGCGCCGGCCGACACGCTGGACCGCGGCCCCTGGTGGACGCTGTTCCGCGACCCCGTGCTCGACGACCTGGCGGCGCGCGTCGACGTGTCCAACCAGAACGTCGCTGCCGCCGTCGCCGCCTATGCGCAAGCCCGGGCGCTGGTCGCCCAGCAGCGCGCCGGCCTGTTCCCCACCGTCGACCTCACCGCCAGCGGCACGCGCAGCGGCGTCCGCGCCAACGCCACGAACACCAGCACCGCCGTCGCCAGCAGCGGCAGCATCACGCGCAACAACTTCCAGTTCGACATCGGCGCCAGCTGGGAGCCCGACGTCTGGGGCCGGCTGTCGCGCGCCGTCACCGGCGCCGAGGCCGGTGCCCAGGCCAGCCAGGCCGACCTGGCCTCGGCGCGGCTGGCGGCCCAGGGCGAGCTGGCCGTCAACTACTTCAACCTGCGCAGCCTCGACGTCGCGCGCGACCTGCTGGCGCGCACCGTGGCCGGCTTCGAGCGCACGCTGACCATCACCAGCAACCGCTACAGCGCCGGGGTGGTCGCCCGCACCGACGTCCTGCAGGCGCAGACCCAGCTGGCGAGCGCGCGCGCCGACCTGCTCGGCATCGACCAGCAGCGCGCGCAGCTCGAACACGCCATCGCAGTGCTGGTGGGCCGCGCCCCGGCGTCGTTCGGCCTGCCCGCGCAACCGTCCTGGGAAGTGGCGGTGCCCGACCTGCCGCAGGCGCTGCCGTCCACGCTGCTGCAGCGGCGCCCCGACATCGCCGCCGCGGAGAGACGGGTGGCCCAGGCCAACGAGCAGATCGGCATCGCGCAGGCGGCCTACTACCCGAGCCTGCGCCTGAGCGGGTCGGTGGGGGCGGGCGCCTCCGCCATCGGCGACCTGTTCAGCGCCTCGTCGCTGGTGTGGGCGCTGGGGCTGTCGGCGACGCAGTCGATCTTCAACGCCGGTCTCACGCGCGCGCAGGTCGAGAGCGCGCGGGCGGTCTTCGAGCAGCAGGCGGCGCGCTACCGGCAGACGGTGCTCACCGCGTTCCAGAACGTCGAGGACCAGCTGGTCGCCACGCGCATCCTGGGCGAGCAGGTCGTGCTGCGGCAGGAGGCCACCCGCGACGCCGACCTGGTGGAGCAGCAGGTGCTCAACCGCTACCAGGCCGGCCAGGTCGCCTTCACCGAAGTCATCACCGCCCAGCAGACGGCGCTGAACGCGCGCCGCGCCCTGGTGCAGCTGCAGGCCAGCCGGCAGGTGGCGGCGGTGTCCCTGGTGCAGGCCGTGGGCGGCGGCTGGCAGGGGCTGGAGCAGGTGCCGGCGACGACGGCTGCCCGCTGAGGTCGCGGCGGCGCCCTGCGTCATTCATGCCATGCCGGGCATCCGATTCAGGCTCCGTGATCCATCACGGGTCCGACAGGCCGACGTTTCGTCGCCTCCCGGAGATGGATGGCGGGTCAAGCCCGCCATGACGGGCTGCTAGCGCCCTAGCACCAGCTGCCCGCACTTCAGCCCGACCCACGTCAGCGCCAGCGAGCCCGCCAGGTGCAGCGCGGCCAGTGCGAAGGCCTGCCCGAACCGTTCCTGCAGCAGCAGGGCGACGGTCTCCATCGAAAAGGTGGAGAAGGTGGTCAGGGCGCCCAGGAAGCCGGTGACCAGGGCCAGGCGCCAGAGCGGGTCGATCTGCGGCTGGGCCTGGAAGATGGCGACCAGCAGGCCGATGAGCCAGCCGCCGGCGAGATTGGCGACCAGCGTGCCGGCCGGCAGCCAGTGCGTCCCGGCGTTCAGCCAGAGCGACAGTTGCCAGCGCGCGACCGCGCCCAGCGACGCCCCGAGGCACAGCAGCGCGACGGCCAGCATCAGGCCTGGTGCTTGCCCAGCAGCGACAGCATGCCGGCCTCCAGGCCTTCCATGCGCACGGCCAGGTTGGGCGCGGCTTCCTTGGCGACCTTCATGTAGCGCTCGAAGGTGGTGACCAGCGCACCCCGGTCGGGGTGGTGCAGCAGGGCACTGGCCAGCGCCGCCTGCAGCACCTGCACCTGGGCCACCAGCGCGAACTGGTTGTCCTTCAGCGCCTCGATGTTCTGCCCCTGTTGGGCGACGAGTTCCTGCAGTTCGTTGAGTTCCATGCGGGCAATGTAGCGGATGCGGACATCCTCACCCCAAGCGGGTCCGCTCCCGCGCCCGCCCTTTTCTCACGGAGCCGGCGTCTTCGGCTCGTAGTCGCACCACGCGCGTACCGCGCAACGCCAGCATTGCGGCAGCCGGGCCACGCAGACGTAGCGGCCGTGCAGGATCAGCCAGTGGTGGGCATCCGGCAGGTAGGCCGGTGGCACGCGCTCCAGCAGCTTGTGCTCCACCTGCAGCGGGTCCTTCCCGGGGGCCAGGCCGGTGCGGTTGCTCACGCGGAAGATGTGGGTGTCGACCGCCATGGTCGGTTCGCCGAACGCCACGTTCAGCACCACGTTGGCGGTCTTGCGGCCCACGCCGGGCAGCGCCTCCAGCGCCTCTCGGGTGCGCGGCACCTGGCCGCCGTGCTGCTCGACCAGGATGCGGCAGGTGGCCAGCAGGTTCTTCGCCTTGGTGCGGTACAGGCCGATGGTGCGGATGGAGTCCTCCAGCCTCTCCAGCCCGAGGTCCAGGATGGCCTGCGGCGTGCCGGCCACCGGGAACAGGCGGCGCGTGGCCTTGTTGACGCCGGCATCGGTGGCCTGCGCCGACAGCAGCACGGCTGCCAGCAGCTCGAACACGCTGCTGTATTCCAGTTCGGTCTCGGGGCTGGGGTTGGCCGCCTGCAGGGTGGCGAAGAAGGGTTCGACGTCGGCGTCTCGCATGGCCGGGCAGTGTAGTGAAGCCCGCCCGCCTCGCCTTCATCGGGCATCATGGGCGCCCCCCAGGAGACGACCGATGGATGCCATTCCCGCCCCCGACGAGCACCAGGAACTGCGCGACGGCATGCGCGCCCTGTGCGGCACCTTCGATGCCGACTACTGGCAGCAGGTCGATACCGAGCGCGGCTACCCCGAGGCCTTCGTGCAGGCGCTGACCGACGCCGGCTGGCTGGCCGCGCTGATCCCGCAGGAGTACGGCGGCTCCGGCCTGGGGCTGGCCGAGGCCTCGGTGATCATGGAGGAGATCAACCTGTCGGGCGGCAACGCCGGCTCCTGCCACGGCCAGATGTACAACATGGGCACCTTGCTGCGGCACGGCTCGGGGGAGCAGAAGCGCCGCTGGCTGCCCGACATCGCCAGCGGCCGGCTGCGGCTGCAGTCGATGGCGGTCACCGAGCCGACCACCGGCACCGACACCACCCAGCTCAAGACCACGGCCGTGCGCAAGGGCGACCGTTACCTGGTCAACGGCCAGAAGGTCTGGATCTCGCGCATCCAGCACTCGGAGCTGATGATCCTGCTGGCGCGCACCACGCCGCTGGCCGAGGTGACGAAGAAGTCCGAGGGCATGAGCGTGTTCCTGGTCGACCTGCGCAAGGCCATCGGCCATGGCATGACCGTGCGGCCGATCCCGAACATGGTGAACCACGAGACCAACGAGGTGTTTTTCGACAACCTCGAGGTCCCGGCCGAGAACCTGATCGGCCAGGAGGGCCGGGGTTTCCGCTACATCCTGGACGGCCTGAACGCCGAGCGCACGCTCATCGCCGCCGAGTGCATCGGCGACGCCTGGTGGTTCATCGACAAGGCGCGCCGCTACGCCAGCGAACGGGTGGTGTTCAACCGCCCGATCGGCCAGAACCAGGGCGTGCAGTTCCCCATCGCCGAGAGCTACGTCGAGGCCCAGGCCGCCAACCTGATGCGCTTTCGGGCCTGTGCGCTCTACGACGCCGGCCTGCCCTGCGGCGGCGAGGCCAACATGGCCAAGTACCTGGCCGCCAAGGCGTCCTGGGAGGCCGCCAACGCCTGCCTGCAGACGCACGGCGGCTTCGGCTTCGCCCACGAGTACGACGTCGAGCGCAAGTTTCGCGAGACCCGCCTGTACCAGGTGGCGCCGATCTCCACCAACCTCGTGCTGTCGTACGTCGCCGAGCACCTGCTGGGATTGCCTCGCAGCTTCTAGCGGTGCGGTGCGGGGAAAGTGCGGAGGGCCAAACGTCCTGCGCCGGGTTACCGTCGCTCCTGCAAGCACACACAACAGGAGACAAGATGACCCGGTTCTTCCGCCCCCTCGTGGCCGCCGCGCTGGCGGCCGTGTCGTTCGGCGCTGCCGCGCAGGCGGCGTTCCCCGACCGCCCGATCGCCATGCTGGTGCCGTTCGCGGCCGGCGGCCCCACCGATGTGGTGGCCCGCATGATCGCCATCCCCATGAGCAAGTCGCTCGGCCAGACGGTCACGGTGGAGAACGCGGTCGGCGCCGGCGGCACCATCGCCGCCACCAAGACCGCGCGCGCGGCGCCCAACGGCTACACCGTGTTCCTGCACCACATGGGCATGTCCACCGCGCCGGCCCTGTACAAGAAGCTGCAGTTCGACCCGCTGAAGGACTTCGAGTACATCGGCCAGGTGGTCGACGTGCCGATGACGCTGCTGGCGCGCAAGGACTTTCCGGCCGCCAACTTCCAGGAACTGCAGGCCTACCTGAAGGCCAACGGCAACAAGGTCTCGCTCGCCAACGCCGGCCTGGGCGCGGTGTCGCACCTGTGCGGCCTGCTGTTCATGAGCCAGGTGGGCGTGGAACTCACCACGGTGCCGTTTTCGGGCACCGGCCCGGCCATGAACGCGCTGCTGGGCGGCCAGGTCGACCTGCTGTGCGACCAGACCACGCAGACCGTGCCGCTCATCAAGGACGGCCGCCTCAAGGTGTACGGCGTCACCACGCCCAAGCGGCTGGACGCGCTGCCCAACGTCCCCACGCTGGACGAGCAGGGCCTCAAGGGCTTCGACGTCAAGGTGTGGCACGGGCTGTACGCGCCCAAGGGCACGCCGCAGCCGGTCATCGACAAGCTCAATGCCGCCCTGCGGTTCGCCATGCAGGATCCCGACGTCAAGCGTCGCCTGGGCGAGTTGAGCTCGGACATCGTGCGGATGGAGAAGATCACGCCGGCCGGCCTGCGCACCCACCTGGAGGCGGAGATCGCCAAGTGGACGCCGGTGATCCGCAAGGCGGGGGTCTACGCCGACTGACCCGCAGTCCATCGGCGGTTCGAGGGCCAGCCCGGTCCGCGACCAGGAGATGGATGCCGGGTCAAGCCCGGCCTGGCGTGACGAAAGGCGAGCCCCGGCATGAAGAGACGCACGACGACGGTCCCCGCCCCGCACGCCGATCGCGACTCGCCATAATCCCCGCCTCACGGACGAGGAAGGGATGCAGCGGTACTGGGACATCGCCGACGCCTTGCGGCAGGACATCGCCGGCGGCCGCTATGCGGTCGGCGACAAGCTGCCGACCGAGGAGCAGCTGGTCGAAGCGTTCGGCGCCAGCCGCCACACCGTGCGCGAGGCGCTGCGGCTGCTCACCGAGGACGGCCTGATCTCGCGCCGGCCACGCGCCGGCTCCCTGGTCATCGGCCAGTCGCCGCTGGCGCACTTCACGCAGCGCGTGGCGTCCATCCAGGAGCTGATCAACTACCCGGCGACCACCGAGCGCCGCCCCATCACCAGCGGCTACGTGCAGGCCGACCACGAGCTGGCGGTGCTGCTGCGCTGCGCGGTGGGCAGCTCCTGGTTCTGCATCGAGACCCTGCGCTTCGCCGCCGGCTCGCCGCTGCCCCTGTGCCACACGCACGTCTACGTGCGACCCGAGTACGCCGGGATCATGAAGCACCGCAAGCACGGTGCGCTGCCGTTCGCCGACCAGATCGCCGACCTGTACGGTGTGACGGCCGAGAGCACCGACTTCGAGATCTCGGCCAGCCTGGTCGAGGAGGGCTCGGCGACGGTGCTGCAGGTGCCGGCCGGTTCCGCGGCGCTGACGACCGTGCGGCGCTACGCCGGCGCCGACGGGCAGGTGTTCGAGGTTTCCATCGCCGTGCACCCGGCGCAGCGCTACACGTTCAACTTCCACCTGAAGCGCGAGAAGGCCGCCCTGCCCAAGCGCACCCCGTAGAAACCCGGGGCTTAATTGTTCGAACAAATGTTATGGTGCGGGCTCGCGCCAGGACCGGCCGCGCCCGTTCCGAGGGGCGGCCGGGGTTGCACGGCTGCTGAGGCAGGCTCATTGTTCGAATCAAATCACCAGGAGACGACTTCCCGATGGCCCGTATTGCCTATCCCGACGACAGCGATCCCGAAGTTGCCGCGCTGCGCAAGCAGATCGTGGCCGAGCGCGGCAAGCTGCACAACCTGTACCGGATGCTGCTGAACAGCCCGCCGGTGGCGCAGGGCTGGCTCAACTTCCTCACCGCCATCCGCCAGCAGTGCCAGCTCGAGGCCCGCATCCGCGAGCTCGCCATCCTGCGCATCGCGGTCATCAACAAGGCCGACTACGAGTTCGTGAGCCACGTGCCGTTCGCGGTCAAGGCCGGCCTGTCGCAGCAGCAGATCGATGCCATCGCGCAGTGGGAAGGCTCCCAGCTGTTCGCCGAGCGCGAGCGGGCCGTGCTGCGCTACACCGATTCGATGACGCGCGACGTGCACGTGCCGGACGACGTCTTCGCGCAGGTCAAGCCGCACTTCGACGCGCGCGGCATGACCGAGCTCACCGCGACCATCGCCGCCTACAACCTGGTCTCGCGCTTCCTCGAAGCGCTGGAGATCGACCCCGAACCCCACTGAGCCGGAGGCGCCCATGCGAACCCGCACATTCCTGCATCTGCTGGTGCTGGCCCTGGCCGTCGGCGCCGGCGGTGCCCGGGCGCAGGCCGGCTACCCGGCCGGCCCGGTGCGCATCATCGTGCCGCAGACCGCCGGCGGCCCATCCGACGTGCTGGGCCGGCTGTTCGCGCAGAAGCTGACCGAGTCGCTGGGCAAGCCGGTGATCGTGGAGAACAAGCCTGGCGCCGGCGGCAACATCGGCACCGAGTACGTGGTCCATTCCAAGCCGGACGGCCTGAACCTGCTGGTCAACATCTCCGGCATCCTGGCCATCAACCAGGCGCTGTACAAGCAGCTGCCGTTCGACGCCAGCCGCGACCTCGACGGCGTCGCGCGCGTGGTCAGCTCGCAGCTGGTGCTGGTGGCGCACCCGTCGTTCGCGCCGAACAACATCAAGGAACTGGTGGCGGCCGCGAAGGCGCAGCCCTCGGGCTCGATCTCCTACGGCTCGGCGGGCACCGGTTCGCCGCAGCACGTGGGCGGCGAGCTGCTCAATGCCAAGGCCGGCATCAAGCTGAACCACGTGCCGTACAAGGGCGCCGTGCCGGCGCTGCAGGACCTGGTGGGCGGCCAGATCCCGCTGGCCATCGTGGGCCTGCCTGCGGTGCTGCAGAACATGAAGGCGGGCAAGCTCAAGGCCATCGCGGTCTTCGGCGCCACGCGCTCGTCGATCGCGCCCGAGGTGCCGACCTTCGTCGAGTCGGGCTTCCCGGAGATCGAGATGGAACTGGCGTACGGCATCTTCGCTGCCAAGGGCACGCCCCGGCCCGTCGTCGACCGCCTGAACCAGGACCTCGGGGCCATCCTGAAGATGCCCGACGTGCGCGAGAAGCTGCTCACCGCCGGCTTCGAGGTGGGCCACAGCTCGGCCGCCGACCTCGATGCCTACCTGCGCAGCGAGATCCAGAAGTGGCGGCCGATCGTGCGCGATTCCGGCGCCACCGCCGATTGAGATTCCAACCCCCCGAACCGAACCATGTCCCTGTACGAACCCTCCACCGCAAAGATCAGTCCCACGCTCAAGGCGATGCGGCGCGTCATCACCGGCGTCGACGCCCAGGGCCGCTCCGTCATCACCCACGAAGGGCAGGCGCCGGGCCAGCACGAGAACGACCAGTGGCCCGGCCGCGGCTACACCGACTTCTGGGTCTGGCGCAAGACGCCGCAGCCGCTGCACGGCCGCGAAGACACCGGGCTGTGGCCGGATGAATTTCCGGGGCCGGCGCCGGGCGGCCACTTGCGCGTGGTGCACTGGCTGTCGAAGGAGGGCCGGCCGGGCACGGTTCCCGTCGTGCCGCCGCACGCGCCCAAGCGCGTGGGCGTGGGCGGCCGCTCCTGGGACCGCGGCGGCGGCAACAACACCTGCATCTCCGACATGCACAAGACCGAATCGGTCGACTTCGGCATCGTGCTGGAAGGCGAGCGCATCCTGGTCTGCGACGACCGCGAGACCACCATCCGGCCGGGCGACATCGTGGTGCAGGTCGGCGCCTGGCACCTGTGGAACAGCGAGGCCAAGGGCTGCCACATGGCCTTCGACATGGTGTCGGCGGCCTTCTCCGGCACGCCCGACGGCAACCATGGCCTGCAGGAGAAGGACGTGCAGGTGCTGCGCGTGCCCGAGGGCAAGGCGCTGCCGGCCGGCGTGAAGCCGCAGCGCCGCATCGTCACCATCGACCGCGAGCCCGGCCGCTCGGTGATCGTCAGCGACGGCGCTTCGCCCGACGTGCGCGTCGACCCGGCGCGGCCCGGCTTCGCCCTGCACCGGCTGTGGGTGATCGAGACCCATCCCGCGCCCATCGTCCCCGAGAGCCTGCAACTGCCGCACGTGCTGGTGCCGCCGCCGAGGGGCACGGTGCTCAACGTGCTGACGCTGCCGCCCGATGCGGCCTGGCGCGGCAAGGCCGGCGTCGAGCAGGCACAGGCGTTCTACGCCTCGGTGGGGGCGCAGGCCATCGCCACCTGCGGCAGCATCGAAGGCCATCCGTATTCGCAGAATTCGGACACGGTGGAGTTCCTGGTGGTGACCGAGGGCGAGGTGACGCTGGTGCTGGACACCGGCGAGACCACGCTCAAGGCGGGCGAGATCGGCGTCGTGCGCGGCGGCAACCGGGCGCTGGCCAACCGCACCGGCCGGCCGGCCGTGGTCGCGATTGCCACCCACGACGCGGTCGCCGGCAGCTGAAGCGTTCGTCCGGCGGGGCGGCACGGCGTGCCGTCCCGTTGCAGTCTGTAAGGTCGTGCAGCGTGCAGGGAACTCCCTGAGGCGACGGCCCATGTCGGGTGCCGTAATCGTGGTCCCACAACGATCGGGCACTGACATGAACACCAAGCACTTCGTCCTGGCGGCGTCAGCCGCCTCCCTGCTCGTCGCCTGCGCCAGCGGGACCGGCTTCGGCTCCGGCTCCGGCATGGGCAGCAGCACGGGTCCGATGGGGTTCTTCGCCACCAGCGTCGGCAGCGGCAAGGGCGCAGACCTCGGCGGCATCGCCGGCGCGGATGCGCATTGCCAGCGGCTGGCCACGGCCGCCGGGGCCGGCAGCCGGACCTGGCGTGCCTACCTGAGCACCCCGAACGTCGCGCAGACACCGACCACGCAACCGGTGGCCGCGGTCCACGCCCGCGACCGCATCGGCGCAGGCCCCTGGTACAACGCCAAGGGCGTGCTCGTGGCGCGCAACGTCGACCAACTGCACGCGAGCGGCAACAACGTCAACAAGGAGACCGTGCTCGACGAACGCGGCAACCCGATCAAGGGCCGCAGCGACACGCCCAACGAGCACGACATGCTGACCGGGTCGCGCGCCGACGGCACGGCGTTCGCGCCGCAGACCGACACCACGTGCAAGGCCTGGACCTCGAGCAGCGACGGCTCGGCCATCGTGGGCCACCACGACCTGAGCGGGCCCACCAACGACAACTGGGCCAAGTCCTGGAACTTCTCCCACCAGTCGGCCGGCTGCAGCCAGGAAGCCCTGGTGCGCACCGGCGGCGCGGGCAAGTTCTACTGCTTCGCGGCGAACTGAGCGGGGCAGGGCGCCGGCGGCTGGCGCCCCGGTGAGGACACGGCCGGCGCAACGAAAGGCAGGAGGGCCTCCTGGGCAGGGGCGGCCCGGCCGTTGCTGCAGGCCGGGACCCGTCCATCCGCACGAAGCGCAGGCCGGACGGGTCCGGTGACGCCTTCCGAGGCTTGAGTCGCGGGAGGTCGTCAGACATAATACAACCGTGCTTTCCAGCCCACCCCGCCGCCCGCGCTCCCTCACCGCCGACCTGGTCCAGGCGCTCGGGGACCGCATCCGCGACGGCAGCCTGCAGGCCGGCACCAAGCTGCCGCCCGAGGGCGCCATCATGGAGGAGTTCGGCGTCAGCCGGACCGTGGTGCGCGAGGCCATCTCCCGCCTGCAGGCGGCCGCCATGGTCGAGACGCGCCATGGCATCGGCACCTTCGTGCTGGGGCATGGCGACGGCAGCGCCTTCCGCATCGCACCGGCCCAGCTGGCCACCCTCAACGACGTCATCGGCGTGCTCGAACTGCGCATGGCGGTCGAGACCGAGAGCGCCGCGCTGGCCGCGGTGCGCCGCACGCCCACCAACCTGGCCGCCCTGCGCTCGGCCCTCGACGCCTTCGCCGGCGCGGTGGCAGAAGGGCGCGACGCCGTCGGCCCCGACTACCAGTTCCACCTGGAGATCGCCCGCTCCACCCAGAACGCCCACTACGCGGGGCTGATGGCGACGCTGGGCGGCTCCATGATCCCGCGCGCCCGGCTCGAGAAGGCCGAGCCCCTGACGGAGGAGCGCGCCGACTACCTGCGGCGCGTGAACGTCGAGCACGAGAGCATCCTGGCGGCCATCGAGCGCCAGGACCCCGAGGCCGCCCGCGCGGCCATGCGCACCCACCTTGCCAACAGCAAGGAGCGGCGCCAGCGCGCCGCGGCCGGCAACACCCGCTGACACACGGACAGTGACAACCCACTTGCCTGCCGCACCGTTCTAGTTGTACGATGTCTTACCTCAATGAGAGAGAGCTCCATGTCGCCCAATGAATTGAAGCAAGCGCTGTCCAGCGGCCTGCTGTCCTTCCCCCTCACCGACTTCGACGCCGACCTGCGTTTCGAGCCGCGCGGCTACACCTCGCGCCTCGAGTGGCTGATGCCGTACGGCGCCACGGTGCTGTTCGCGGCCGGCGGCACCGGCGAGTTCTTCTCGCTCGAACCGACCGAATTCGCCCAGGTGATCAAGGTTGCCTCGGACACCTGCCGCGGCCGCGTGCCCATCGTGGCCGGCGCCGGTGGCGGCACCCGCCTGGCGATCACCTACGCACAGGAAGCCGAGCGCGATGGCGCCCAGGGGGTGCTGCTGCTGCCGCACTACCTGACCGAAGCGACGCAGGAAGGCCTGCTCTCCCACGTCGAGGCGGTCTGCAAGAGCGTGAAGATCGGCGTCATCGTCTACAACCGCGGCGCCTGCAAGCTCAATGCCGATTCGCTGGCCCGCCTGGCCGAGCGCTGCCCCAACCTGATCGGCTTCAAGGACGGCCTGGGCGACATCGAGCGCATCGTGTCGATCCGCCAGAAGCTGGGCGACCGCTTCGTCTACGTGGGCGGCATGCCCACCCACGAGGTCTACGCGCAGGCCTACAAGGCGCTGGGCGTGCCGGTGTACTCGTCGGCCGTCTTCAACTTCGTGCCGCGCACGGCCATCGAGTTCTACAACGCCTACGCGAGCGGCGACAACGCCACCGTCAGCCGCCTGATCAAGGACTTCTTCCTGCCGTACCTCGAAATCCGCAACAAGGGCGAGGGCTATGCGGTCAGCATCGTCAAGGCCGGTGCCACCATCGTCGGCAAGACGGCCGGCCCGGTGCGTCCGCCGCTGTCGGACCTCAAGGCCGCCGAGGTCGAGCAGCTCGCTGCCCTGATCCGCACCCTCGGCCCGCAGTAAGGGGTAGGGTGGCGTCCTGCCCCGCGTTGTTCCAGAAGTACCGGAGACATCCATGAGAAAGATCCTGCTCGGCGCCGCCCTGGCGCTGTCGGCGGTCACCAGCGCCTTCGCAGCCTGGCCGGCCGACAAGCCCGTCACGCTGGTGGTGCCGTTCCCCCCGGGCGGCTCCACCGACGCCATCGCCCGCGTGCTGGCCCAGAAGCTGCCTGAGAAGCTGGGCGGCACCTGGATCATCGACAACAAGCCGGGCGCCACCGGCACCATCGGTGCGGCGTTCGTCAAGCGCGCGCCCGCCGACGGCTACACGCTGTTCGTGTCCTCGCTCGGCCCGTTCGTCATCGCGCCGCACCTGATCAAGGGCGTGCAGTACGACGCCCTGAAGGACTTCGAGCCCGTCACCATCGCGGTGCAGGCGCCCAACGTGCTGGTCGTGCCCACCTCGTCGCCCTCGCGCACCGTGGCCGAACTGCTGGCCAACCTGAAGAAGACCCCGGGCAAGGTGAGCTTCGCGTCGTCGGGCAACGGCTCGTCGGACCACCTGTCGGCCGAGCTGTTCTGGCAGCAGTCGGGCACCGAGGGCCTGCACGTCCCGTACAAGGGTGGCGGCCCGGCCATCAACGACCTGCTGGGCGGCCAGGTGGATGCGGCCTTCGTCAACATCAACAGCATCATCCAGCACATCAAGGGCGGCAAGGTGCGCGCGCTGGGCATCTCCTCCGAGCGCCGCTCGCCGCTGCTGCCGGACGTGCCGACGCTGCAGGAGCAGGGTGTCCGGGGCGCCGAAGTGCAGTCGTGGCAGGCGGTCGCGGCGCCCAAGGGGCTGCCGGCCGACATCAAGACCAAGCTGCGTGACGCCATCGCCGCGTCCCTCAACGAGCCGGACGTCAAGGACAAGCTGCTGGCGCAGGGCTTCGAGGTGGTGGTCAACACCCCCGAGCAGTTCGCCAAGCAGCAGGCCACGGAGTACGGCCGCTGGAAGACGCTGATCGAGCAGCGCAAGATCACGGCCGACTGAAAGGACGCACGGTGCCCCAGGACACCCGCCCACGCCTGATCCGCATGCACGCCGCGGACAACGTCGCCATCGTGGCCAACGATGGCGGCCTGGACCCCGGGACCGAGATTCCCGACGGCCCCACGCTGCGCGACCGCGTGCCGCAGGGCCACAAGGTCTCGCTGGCCGACATCCCGGCCGGCGGCCCGATCCGCCGCTACGACGTGGTGATCGGCCACGCGATGGCCGCCATCCCGGCCGGCAGCTGGGTGCACGAGCGCCTGCTGAAGATGCCGGGGGCGCGCGGCCTCGACGACCTGCCGATGGCCACCGCGCGCCGGGCGGCCCAGGAGCCGATCGAGGGCTACACGTTCGAGGGCTACCGCAACGCCGACGGCACGGTGGGCACGCGCAACATCCTGGCGATCACGCAGACCGTGCAGTGCGTCGCCGGCGTCACCGAGTTCGCTGTCGACCGCATCAAGAAGGAACTGCTGCCGCGCTATCCCAACGTCGACGACGTGGTGGGGCTGGAGCACGGCTACGGCTGCGGCGTGGCGATCGACGCGCCCGACGCCAAGATCCCGATCCGCACCCTGCGCAACATCAGCCTCAACCCGAACTTCGGCGGCGAGGTGATGGTGGTCAGCCTGGGGTGCGAGAAGCTGCAGCCCGAGCGCCTGCTGCCTCCCGGCACCATCCCCGTGGTCGACCAGCGCGCCGACCAGGCGCAGGCCGGCCTGGACGTGGTCTGCCTGCAGGACAACGCGCACGTCGGCTTCATGTCGATGGTCGACTCCATCCTGCGCCAGGCCGAGGTGCACCTGAAGCGCCTGGACGCGCGCCGCCGCGAGACCGTGCCGGCCAGCGAGCTGGTGGTGGGCGTGCAGTGCGGCGGCAGCGATGCCTTCTCGGGTGTCACCGCCAACCCCGCGGTGGGGTTCTGCACCGACCTGCTGGTGCGCGCCGGCGCCACCGTGATGTTTTCCGAGACCACCGAGGTGCGCGACGGTGTCGCGCAGCTCACTGCGCGCGCCGCCACGCCCGAAGTGGCGCAGGCGATCGTGCGCGAGATGGCCTGGTACGACGCCTACCTGCAGCGCGGCAGCGTCGACCGCAGCGCCAACACCACCCCCGGCAACAAAGCCGGCGGGCTGTCGAACATCGTCGAGAAGGCGATGGGCTCGATCATCAAGTCGGGCACGTCCACCATCTCCGGCGTGCTCGCCCCGGGCGAGAAGCTGCCGCACAAGGGCCTGTTCTACGCCGCCACGCCGGCCAGCGACTTCATCTGCGGCACGCTGCAGCTGGCCGCCGGCATGAACCTGCACGTGTTCACCACCGGCCGCGGGACCCCCTATGGCCTGGCCGAAGTGCCGGTGATCAAGGTGGCCACCCGCACCGACCTGGCGACCCGCTGGCACGACCTGATGGACATCAACGCCGGCCGCATCGCCGACGGCGACGCCACCGTCGAGGACGTGGGCTGGGAGATGTTCCGCCTGATGCTCGACGTGGCCAGCGGCCGCAAGAAGACGTGGGCCGAGCAGTGGAAGCTGCGCAACCAGCTCGTGCTGTTCAACCCCGCACCCGTGACCTGACCCCCTTGCCCTCCATGTCCTCTCCCACCGTCAAGCAGATGCGCGTCGTGCCGGTCGCCGGCCGCGACGGCATGCTGCTCAACCTCTCGGGCGCGCATGCGCCGTTCTTCACCCGCAACATCGTCATCGTCACCGACAGCGCCGGCCACACTGGCCTGGGCGAGGTGCCGGGCGGCGAGAAGATCCGCCAGACGCTGGAGGACGCGCGGGCCCTGGTCGAAGGCCAGGGCATCGGCAACCTGCAGGCCATCCTCAACGCCATGCGCACGCGGTTCGCCGACCGCGACGCCGGCGGCCGCGGCCAGCAGACCTTCGACCTGCGCACCACCATCCACGCCGTGACGGCGGTGGAATCGGCGCTGCTCGACTTGCAGGGCCAGCACCTGGGCGTGCCGGTGGCGGCGCTGCTGGGCGAAGGCCAGCAGCGTGATGCCGTGCAGATGCTCGGCTACCTGTTCTACGTGGGCGACCGCAGGAAGACCAACCTGCCGTACGCCAGCGAGCCCGACGCGCAGGACGACTGGCTGCGCCTGCGGCACGAGGAGGCGATGACGCCCGAGGCCGTGGTCCGGCTGGCCGAGGCGGCGCACAAGCGCTACGGCTTCCAGGACTTCAAGCTCAAGGGCGGCGTGCTCAGCGGCGACGCCGAAGTGGAGGCCGTGACGGCGCTGCACGAGCGCTTCCCGCAGGCCCGCGTCACGCTGGACCCCAACGGCGGCTGGCTGCTGAAGGACGCGATCCGCCTGGGCCGCAGGATGCAGGGCGTCGTCGCCTATGCCGAGGACCCGTGCGGTGCCGAGGAGGGCTTCTCCGGGCGCGAGGTCATGGCCGAGTTCCGCCGCGCCACCGGCCTGCCCACCGCCACCAACATGGTGGCGACCGACTGGCGCCAGATGGCGCACTCGCTCGCCCTGCAGTCGGTCGACATCCCGCTGGCCGACCCGCACTTCTGGACCATGGCCGGCTCGGTGCGCGTAGCGCAGACCTGCCGTGACTGGGGCCTGACCTGGGGTTCGCACTCCAACAACCATTTCGACGTCTCGCTGGCGATGTTCACCCACGTCGGCGCCGCCGCGCCGGGCAAGGTGACAGCGATCGACACCCACTGGATCTGGCAGGACGGCCAGCGCCTGACGAAGGAGCCGCTGCGCATCGAGGGCGGCTACGTCCAGGTGCCGAAGAAGCCGGGCCTGGGCATCGAGCTCGACATGGCCGAGGTGGAGAAGGCGAACGCGCTGTACCAGCAACACGGCCTGGGCGCGCGCGACGACGCGATCGCGATGCAGTTCCTGGTGCCGAACTGGAAGTTCGACCCGAAGCGGCCCTGCATGGTGCGCTGAACGGAACCCCGTCATTGCGGGCTTGACCCGCAATCCATCGCCGGAAGGTGGATGGGCCTGGCGCGCGAACAGTGGATCGGTCGCGGCGGTATGACGGACAGGAGATGGATGCCGGGTCGAGCCCGGCATGACGAAACACCGGGCACTCGCCCCGACACACGAAGGAGAACCGAATGTTCAAGAACCTCATCGGCGGCGAATGGGTGCAGGGCGCCCGCACCAGCCGCAACATCAACCCCTCGGACACCCGCGACGTGGTCGGCGAGTACGCGCAGGCCGACGCCGAGCAGGCGCGCACCGCCATCGCGGCAGCCGTGAAGGCGCAGAAGGCCTGGGGCCTGTCGACGCCGCAGCAGCGCTTCGACATCCTCGACGCCGCCGGCACCGAGATCCTGGCGCGCCGCGCCGAACTGGGCGACCTGCTCGCGCGCGAGGAGGGCAAGGTGCTGCCCGAGGCGGTGGGCGAGGTGGTGCGGGCCGGCAACATCTTCAAGTTCTTCGCCGGCGAGGCGCTGCGCACCAACGGCGACCTGGTGCCCTCGGTGCGGCCCGGCATCGGCGTGGAGGTCACGCGCGAGCCGGTCGGCGTGGTCGGCCTGATCACGCCCTGGAACTTCCCGATCGCGATCCCGGCCTGGAAGCTGGCCCCCGCGCTGGCCTACGGCAACGCCGTGGTGCTCAAGCCGGCCGACCTGGTGCCGGGCAGCGCCTGGGCCCTGGCCGAGATCCTGCAGAAGGCGGGCCTGCCGGCCGGCGTGCTGAACCTGGTGATGGGCCGCGGCTCCGAGGTGGGCCAGGTCCTGCTGGAGGACAAGCGGGTCGACGCGATCAGCTTCACCGGCTCGGTGGCCACCGGCCGCCGCATCGCCAGCGCCTGCGTGGCGCGCATGGCCAAGTTCCAGCTCGAGATGGGTGGCAAGAACCCGATGGTCGTCCTGGACGATGCCGACCTGGACGTCGCCGTCGCGGCGGCCGTCAACAGCGGCTTCTTCTCCACCGGCCAGCGCTGCACCGCCTCGTCGCGGCTGATCGTCACCGAGGGCATCCACGACCGCTTCGTCATGGCCATGGCCGAGCGCATGAAGTCGCTCAAGGTCGACGACGCCCGCAAGGCCGGCACCGACATCGGCCCGGTGGTCGACGAGAAGCAGCTCGCGCAGGACCTCGACTACATCGGCATCGGCAAGGGCGAGGGCGCCCGGCTGGTGGCAGGCGGCGAGGCGGTGGCCAAGAACGCCGACGGCGCTCCCGGCTGGTACATGAAGCCGGCGCTGTTCACCGAGACCACGGCGTCGATGCGCATCAACCGCGAGGAGATCTTCGGCCCGGTGGTCAGCGTGCTGCGGGTCAAGGACTACGACGAGGCGCTGGCCATGGCCAACGACACCGAGTTCGGCCTGTCGGCGGGCATCGCCACCACCTCGCTCAAGCACGCCACGCACTTCAAGCGCCACTCGCAGGCCGGCATGGTGATGGTCAACCTGCCGACCGCCGGCGTCGACTACCACGTGCCGTTCGGCGGCCGCAAGGGATCGAGCTACGGGCCGCGCGAGCAGGGTCGCTACGCGGCGGAGTTCTACACGACGGTGAAGACGGCCTACACCCAGGCTTGAGCGTCGCGGGGGTGTAGCGAACCGAAGGTCCCCGGGGCCGGCCGGCCCCCCGTGCGGCCGGCCGCCGCGAGATCCGAGGAGACAACAAGATGAAGATCGCGCAACCCTCGCGCCGCACGCTGCTGCGCAGCGTCGCCGCCACCGGCATGGGGCTGGTGGGCGGCGGCGTCCTGGCCCAGGCGTTTCCGTTCACGCCCAACCAGCGCTACCCCGACCCGGCGGTGCAGATCCTGGACCCCGGCTTCGCGAAGTACCGCATCTACAGCAGCACGGTGGAGCAGGTGGCCACCGGCATGCGCTGGGCCGAGGGGCCGGTGTACTTTCCCGGTGCACCGGGCGAGCCGGGCTACGTGCTGGTGAGCGACATCCCGAACAACCGCATCATGAAGTTCGACGAGAAGACGGGCGCCTTCACCGTCTTCCGCGCGAACGCCAACTACGCCAACGGCAACACGCGCGACCGGCAGGGCCGGCTGGTGACCTGCGAGCACTCGGTCACCCGGCGCATCACCCGCACCGAGAGGGATGGCCGGATCACCGTGCTGGCCGACGGCTTCGAGGGCAAGCGGCTGAACGCGCCCAACGACATCGTGGTGAAGTCCG
Organism: Ramlibacter pinisoli; assembly: GCF_009758015.1. Taxonomy (NCBI): domain Bacteria; kingdom Pseudomonadati; phylum Pseudomonadota; class Betaproteobacteria; order Burkholderiales; family Comamonadaceae; genus Ramlibacter; species Ramlibacter pinisoli. The sequence continues at coordinate 792,046 of NZ_WSEL01000009.1, read as the reverse complement.
ACGACAGCATCTGGTTTACCGACCCGGTCTTCGGCATCAACGGCGAGTGGGAGGGCGCGCGCGCGAAGCCCGAGCAGGCGACCACCAACGTCTACCGGATCGCGCCCGACGGGAAGATCAGCGCCGTCGTCACCGACCTGCTCAACCCGAACGGGCTGGCCTTCTCGCCCGACGAGAAGAAGCTCTACGTGGTCGAGTGGCGCGGCACGCCCAACCGCAGCATCTGGAGCTGGGACGTGGGTGCCGACGGCGTCTCGCTGTCGAACAAGACCAAGGTAGTCGACGCCGCCGACCAGGGCGCGCTGGACGGCTTCCGGGTCGACCGCGACGGCAACCTGTGGTGCGGCTGGGGCAGCAACGGCGCACTGGCCGCGGAGCCCAGCGACCTGGGCGGCCGCAAGGTGTTCCAGCTGCGCGGCAAGTCCGAGGACCTCGACGGCGTGATGGTGTTCAACCCGCAGGGCAAGCCGCTGGCGCACATCCGCCTGCCCGAGCGCTGCGCCAACCTCGCCTTCGGCGGCCCGAAGAACAACCGGCTGTACATGGCCAGCTGCCACTCGCTCTACGCGCTGTACGTGGAGAGCCACGGCGCCACCTGAGCGGGCGGCCGCGCGGGATCAGGCCGCGAGCCGGGCCTTGAACTCGCGCGCCACGGCCGCGATGGCGGCGGCGTTGCCACCCTCGCGCCGGCGCACCAGTGCCACCTGGCGGGCGTCGGCGCGTGGCACCTCCACCACCCGCAGGCGGGCGTCGGCCTGCCAGCGGGCTTCCTGCAGCAGCGGCACCAGGGCGATGCCCAGGCCCGAGCGCACCAGTTCCACGATGCCCTCGAGCGCGTTGAGCTCGAGGAATTCCTGCGGCCGCACGCGCAGCTTGCGCAGCAGGCGTTCGACCTGCTGGCCGGTCTGCTCGGAGCGGTCGAAGCGGATGAAGGGCTGCTTCTGCAGCAAGGTGCGCGGCGGCGCCGGCGCCAGCGTGGCCGGCACCAGCAGCACCATGGCTTCCTCGTACAGCGGTGTCCAGGCCAGCGCCGGCTGGTTGGCAGTGCTGTCGCGCACGGCGACCGCGGCGTCGAGCTCGCCGGCGGCCACCCGCTGCACCAGGTCGGCCGACTTGGCCGCGCTGACGTGCAGTTCGAGCGCCGCGTGGCGCGCCTTGAGTGCCAGGGTCGATTCGATCAGCGGCCGCAGCGCCGACACGATGGCGCCCAGGTGCACGGTGCCGGCCATCGGTTCGGGGGCCGGCGCGCTCAGCAGCAGCTGGTCGTAGAGCTGCACCAGCTGGTGCACCCGCGGCAGCAGCGCCCGGCCGCCCTCGCTCAGCCCGACGGCCTTGCCCTGGCGTTCGAACAGGGGCCGGCGCAGCTCGGCTTCGAGGGACCGCATCTGCTGGCCGACGGCGGCCTGGGTGAGCGCCACCCGGGGCGCGGCGGCGGCGAACGAGCCCTCGGCGGCGACGGCCAGGAAGGTGCGCAGGAGGCGGATGCTGCTCATCCCGCCATCCTAAAGAAAAGCTTTCGCATCGGTAAAGACGAATTGGCTTTTGCTTGGGTGTGCGGGTCTCGATAATCGACCCCCATGACCTCCCGTCGCCACCTCCTGCTGGCCGCCGCCGCCGCGGCCTCCCTGCCGGCCTGGGCCCAGCCCGGCTATCCCGCCAAGCCGATCCGCCTGGTCGTGCCGTTCCCGGCCGGCGGCGCCACCGACATCTTCGCCCGCGCCGTGTCGCAGAAGCTGGGCGAGCGCCTCGGCCAGGCGGTGGTGGTGGACAACAAGCCCGGCGCCGGCGGCTCGATCGGCTCCGACATCGCGGCCAAGGCGCCGCCCGATGGCTACACGCTGCTGCTGGCCACCAGCAGCACGCACAGCATCGGGCCCAGCTTCGCGGCCCGGCTGCCGTACGACGCGGTGGCCGATTTCACGCCCATCGCGCACGTGGGCAACGCGCCCAACATCATGGTGGTGCCCACCTCGGCGCCGGCCAAGACCGTCAAGGAATGGGTGGAGTACGCCCGCAAGAATCCGGGCAAGCTCAACTACGCCAGCAGCGGCAACGGCACCATCGTCCACCTGAGCGCCGAGTACTTCAAGGCCCAGACCGGCACCTTCCTGGTCCACATCCCGTACCGCGGCACGGCCCTGGCCATGCCCGACCTGGTGAGCGGCAAGGTCGACGTGCTGTTCGACTCGGTGGCCAGCGCGCTGCCGCACATCAAGGACGGCCGCGTGAAGGCGCTGGGCATCAGCAGCCTGAAGCGCTCGCCGCTGTTCCCCGAACTGCCCACCATCGCCGAGGCGGTGCCCGGCTACGAGACCATGACCTGGTTCGGCCTGTACGGCCCCAAGGCCCTGCCGGCCGACCTGGTCTCGCGCCTGAACACCGCCTTGAACCAGGCACTGCAGGATGCCGACGTGAAGGACCGCCTGGCCCGCCTGGGCATCGAGCCCGTGGGCGGCACGCCCCAGCAGTTCACCACGATGGTCGCGGCCGACCGCGCCAAGTGGAAGAAGCTCATCGTCGAGAGGAAGCTGACGGCCGATTGAGCCGGATCCCGGATCGCGCCGCAGCGCCTGCCACTTCACGGACTCCACCATGCATTTCGACTTCCACAACCCCTATCCGACCACCCGCATCCCCGTCTTCGCGCGCAACGTCGTCTCGACTTCGCACCCGCTGGCCGCGCAGGCCGGCCTGCGCATCCTGTGGAAGGGCGGCAACGCGGTCGATGCCGCCATCGCCGCGGCCGCCGTCATGACCGTGTGCGAGCCGGTCAGCAACGGCCTGGGCAGCGACGCCTTCGCCATCCTGTGGGACGGCAAGGAACTGCACGGCCTCAATGCCTCGGGCCGGGCCCCCGCCAGCTGGACGCCCGACTACTTCCGCCGCAAGCACGGCGACGGCGCCACCACCCCGCCCAAGCGCGGCTTCGACTCGGTCACCGTGCCCGGCGCGGTGGCGTCGTGGATGGCGCTGTCCGAGCGCTTTGGCAAGCTGCCCTTCGCCGACCTGCTCGAGCCGGCCATCGACATCGCCGAGCGCGGCTACCTGCTGCCGGTGGTGGTGCAGCAGAAATGGGAGGCCGCCGTGCCCGAGCTCGGCCAGCAGCCGGGCTTCGCGCAGGCGTTCCTGCCGCGCGGCCGGGCGCCGCGGGTGGGCGAGCTGTTCCAGTTCCAGGCCGCCGCCAAGGGCCTGCGCCGCATCGCCGAGACCAAGGGCGCGGCCTTCTACGGCGGCGAGATCGCGCAGGCCGTGGAGCGCTTCGCGCGCGACAACGGCGGCTCGATCACGGCGGCGGACTTCGCCGCCTTCAAGCCCGAGTGGGTCACGCCCATTTCCAAGAACTACCGCGGCCACACGCTGCACGAGATCCCGCCCAACGGGCAAGGCATCGCGGCGCTGATCGCGCTGGGCATCCTCGACCAGTTCGACCTGGCCAGCCTGCCGGTCGACGGCCCCGAGTCGCAGCACCTGCAGATCGAGGCCATGAAGCTGGCGTTCGCCGACGTCTACGAGCACTGCGCGGAGCTCGAGAGCATGCAGGTCACGCCGGCCCAGCTGCTGGACGACGGCTACCTGGCCAGCCGCGCCAGGCTGATCGACCGCAAGAAGGCCCAGGACTTCCGCGCCGGCAACCCGGTCAAGGGCGGCACCATCTACCTCACCGCCGCCGACGAGAACGGCATGATGGTCAGCTTCATCCAGAGCAACTACATGGGCTTCGGCTCCGGTTGCGTCGAGCCCACGTTCGGCATCAGCCTGCAGAACCGCGGCCACGGCTTCTCGCTGCGCCCCGGCCCCAACGTCGTGGCTCCGGGCAAGCGGCCGTTCCACACCATCATCCCGGCTTTCCTCACCCAGGACGGCCAGCCGGTGATGTCGTTCGGCGTGATGGGCGGCAACATGCAGCCGCAGGGCCACCTTCAGACGGTGGTGCGCATGCTCGACTACAAGCAGGGCCCGCAGGCGGCCTGCGACGCGCCGCGCTGGCGCTTCAACCGCGGGCTGGAGATCAACGTCGAGCAGCAGATGAACCAGGACACCGTGCGCGAACTGCAGGCCCGCGGCCACGTCGTCGAGGTGATCAACGACAACTACCAGGACTTCGGCGCCGGCCAGTTCATCTGGCGCGCGGGCGAGCCCAAGGTGGAAGGCTACGTGGCGGCGTCGGATTCGCGCCGCGACGGGCTGGCAGCGGGGTTCTGACCTCCGCCGGCGGGGCAGCCGCCCCCGCCGCGCCCGGTCAGGCCGTCGCCTTGGTGGGATTCTCCGGGGCGGTCCGGCGCGCGGCCGACAGCGAGCCGTGCGCATCGGCATAGGCGCGCGTGAACTCGGCCCCGAGCAGGAAGATCTGCGCCGCGTAGTACACCCAGGCGAGCAGCAGCACGATGGCGCCGGCGGCCTGGAACGATTCGGACATGCCGCTCTTGCCCAGGTAGAGCCCGATCGCGACCTTGCCCACCTCGAACAGGACCGCCGTCACGACGGCGCCCACGCGCACGTCGCGCCAGGCCACCGGCGTGGACGGCATGTACTTGAAGATGAGCGCGAACAGCACCGACAGGATGGCCAGCGAGACCAGGGTGTTGAGCACCTGCAGCAGCACCTCCCAGCCGGGCATCAGCGCGCCGGCCCAGGCACCGAACGCCGCCAGGCCGGCGCTCACCACCAGCGACACCATCAACAGGAAGGCCACGCCCAGGATCAGCCCGAACGACAGCAGCCGGGCCCGCAGCAGGCCGGCGATGCCGGAGGGCTTCTTCGCCGCCGGCACCTTCCAGATCCGGTCCAGCGCGCTCTGCAGCTCGGCGAAGACGGTGGTGGCGCCGACCATCAGCACCACGATGCTGATCGCCCCGGCAATCAGGCCGCGGTCGGTGTCGCTGGCACTGGCCACCAGGCCCTCGACCATCTCCGCGCCCTGGGGCCCCACCAGCCCGGCCAACTGGTCGGAGATCAGGCCCTGCACCGCCTCGCGGCCGAAGGCGGCGCCTGCGATGGCGATCACGATCACGAGCAGCGGCGCCAGCGAGAAGACGGTGTAGTACGAGATCGCCGCGCCCATGCTGGGCGCGTAGTCGTCGGACCAGGCCTTGAACGACTGGACGGCGAGATGGACGAGTTTTCCGGGAGCCAGCATGCGGCCAGCGTGGCCCAGCGGCAATGCGCGCCGCGTCGGACGGCGGCTCGAACGGCCGACGGCGTCAGTCCGCGCGCAGCGTGCGGTCGAAGAGGGCGAACAGCCGCTCCCAGTGCCGCTCGGCCGACTCCCGTTGGTAGATGCCCTCGCGCCGCGGGAACACGAAGCCGTGCTCCGCGCCGGGGTACCACTCCAGCCTGTACCGCATGCCGCCGTCGCGCATCGCCTGCTCCAGCGTGGCCACGGTGGCCGGCGGCGCCCACTTGTCGGTCCCGGCGCAGCCGACGTAGGTCTCGCAGCGGATGCGGGCCGTGAGCCGGTGCGGTGAATCGTCGGCTTCGGTCACCATGTTGGCCGGGTGCAGGGCCGCGATGGACCGCAGGCGGTCGGGCAGGGCGGCCGCGGCGGCGAACACGAAGGGCCCGCTCATGCAGTAGCCCACCGCGCCGACCCGGCGGGCATCGGCGGCCGGCTGGGCGTCGACGTGGCGCAGCATGGCCTCGGAGTCACGCACGACCATGGCGTTGCTCAGGCTGTTCATCAACTCGAACATCGGCGCCATGCCTTCGGGCGTGCGCACCTTCAGCTCGAACTCGCGGGTGCGCCGGTAGTAGAGGTTGGGCAGCACCACGTAGTAGCCCACCGAAGCGAGCCGCCGCGCCATGTCGTGCAGTTCCTCGCGCTTGCCGGGCGCGTCCATGTAGAACAGCACCACCGGATGCGGCCCTCCTTCCTCCGGGTGGACGATGAACGTGTTCATGGCGCCGTCGGCCGTGGCGATGTCCAGGTGCAGTTCGATCATGGGAGGGCTCTCCTTGCCCTCGCAGCATGCCTCAGCCGGCCGGGCCGGCGTCCCCGGGCAAACACGAGCGGGGAATCGCTGGGCTATGGTAGGCCTGGGCCTACACCCGCTGGCCGACGGCGACGACTGCGCGGCGGTGCGCGGCGGGCTTCAATGGCTGCAACACCCTCCAAGGAGTCCACCATGCACACCGCCCTTTGCACTTTCGACGACCACGTCGCCGCGGAGCAGGCGCGCGACCGCCTGCTGCAAGCGGGGTTCGCCCGCAACGACGTGCACCTGGAACGTCGCGATAGCGACGACCCGGTCGTGGGCGACGACGACTACGGCGAGGCCTCGCGCGCCAGCGGCGGCGTCGAGCACGAGATCGCCCTCGATCCGAGCGTGGTGCGCCGCATCACCGGCTTCTTCGGCCATCTGCTGGGGGATGCCCACCCGCACCGCGAGACCTACAGCGGGCACGTGGCCGCCGGCCGCACGGTGCTGGTGGTCGACACGCGGGACGCCGCCGACGTCGAGCGGGCCCGTGCCGTGCTGGCGCAGGCCGAGCGCAGCGAGAACCTGGAAGTCGTGCACCGCCCGGACCAGCGCCCGCTGCGCGACGTAGTGGCCGACACTCCGCCCCACGTGGAATCGCAGGCGACGACGCAGGCCGGGCTGCAGGGGCGCTCCAGCGACTGGACCAACCGCAGCGAGAGAACCGAGGACGCCGCCGACCGGGCGTTCGCGTCCGGCACGCCCGAGCAGCGCGAACTGCGCACCGAGGGCGACCGCCCGAACCGCGAGGGGCGGGGGCGTACGCGGGACGACGAATGAGCGCGGCCGGCGTCGGCCTTCAGGCCGGCGGCTGCGCGTCGTCGGGACGGCGCGGCAGGTGCACCGAGAAGGTGGTACCGGTGTTGGGAGCGGACGCCACCGCCATCCAGCCGCCGTGGGCGCGCACGATCTCGCGGCAGATGTAGAGCCCCAGGCCCAGGCCGGCGCGCCCGCGCCTCTCGACGATGGCGGCGTTGCCGCGAACCAGCGGCTCGAAGATGCGCAACTGCTCGGCCTGCGGGATGGCCGCGCCGTGGTTGTGGACCGAGAAACTGGTCTTGTCGTCGGTCGACCAGACCTTCACGGAAATGATGCTGTCCCTCGCGCCGTAGGCGATGGCGTTGCCCAGCAGGTTGGACAGCACCTGCCCGAGCCGGTGCTCGTCCCAGTTGCCTTCCAGGTCGCCCGAGACGTCGCAGTGGAAGATGCGGTCGGGGTGGCGCACCTGGGTCTCCTGGACCACCTTGACCAGCATGTCGCCCAGGTGGCCCGGCAGGCGCCGCACCGGCATGGCGCCGTGCGACTGCGTGCGGCTGAAGTCCATCGTCTGCTCCACGATGCCCTGGATGCGCGCGGCGGCATTCAGGATGGGCGCCACGGAGGTGGCCGGGAGCTGGCGCGACTTCACCAGGTACTCCGCGCTGACCATGATGGTGCCCAGCGGGTTGCGGATGTCGTGGCCGAGGATGCCGATGAACAGGTCGGTCGCCGTCTTGGTCTGCTGGACATAGCGGCCGATCGCCTCGGCGATGCCCTGGTCGATGGCCTCGTCGAAGCGCGCCAGGTCGGACGTGTCGCGCGCGTGCGTGCCGCCGCCCGCATTGCGCCAGTGGGTGAGCACGCTGGCACGCAGCGCCCGGTATTCGGACAGGATGGCATCGACCGTGATGCCCTGCAGCCGCCGGGCGTCGGCGTGGGCCTGCGCCGCGTTGGGATGGGGCGGCTGCGCGGCGTCGGCCGGGGAGCCGGACAGCGGCTGCGTCAGCGTCCAGACGATGTTGTGCAGGATGTCGGGCCCATGGTCGCGCACGCCGGCGGGGTCCAGCGGCATGTCGTCATGGCCCAGCGAACGGGCGTACGCGTCCCAGTCGGCCAGGATGTCCGCTTCGTGGTCCTGGATGAACTCGGCCAGCCCCTGCCGGGCCGCCGGGTTTCTGACGGGGGGAGTCGTCATCCAGAGCGTGCCGATGTCGCCCGCGGAGCGTGTGACGCTCGACGGCGAGGGAATCGCTTGCTGCATGGAAAGACCTCTTCCTCGGACGAATGGCGGCAGCTCAGCCGCAGGCCAGACGGGCGGTTCACGGGATTCCGGACGCTGCTCATGGTTGGATGGGGCAAGGCGATCAGGCGCGTGGGAAGACCGACCACGCGGCAAGCCCTCCTGCCTGAAGCATGCTGGGCGCAGAGGCAGACGTCTGTCTGCCAAAGCACATAGCGTTTACATTTTGTGTGTGACCGTGCAGTCACACTTACATGGCGACGCAGCGGTTTGTGAGCTGGGCTAGGCCGTCACGCGAGATGGAAGAAGTCTTTCGTACTCTCTTTTCACGGTCGCGTAGCACTCGCAGCTGCAATGTTCCAGCGCCGCCCGGTCCAGCACCGTGATGTTCCCGCGCGAATAACGGATGAGGCCGGCCCGCTGCAGACGGGCGGCAGCGACCGTCACCCCTTCCCGGCGCACGCCGAGCATGTTGGCGATCAGCTCCTGGGTCATCACGAGGTTGGAGCCCCCCAGACGGTCGAGGCTGAGCAGCAGCCAGCGGCACAGCTGCTGGTCGATGGTGTGGTGCCGGTTGCAGACGGCCGTCTGGGTCATCTGGGCGATGAGCGCCTGGGTGTAGCGCAGCAGCAGGTGCATGGCCGGACCCGCGCGTTCGAACTCATCCAGAAGGGCTTGCGTGGGCAGCCGCAGGACCCGGCCGGCACCCTGGACGACGCCGCGGCTGGAGGTCGAGCCGCCGCCCATGAAGAGGGACACGCCGACCATGCCGTCGCGGCCGACGATGGCGATCTCGGCCATGTCGCCGTCTTCCAGCACATGCAGCAGCGAGACCAGGGCGTTGATGGGGAAGTAGACGTGCTCGAGGGTGGCGCCAGGCTCGTACACGACCATGCCCAGGGGCATGTCGACGGCAACCAGGTGCGGAGCCCAGCGCTGCAGCGTGCCCTCGGGCATCGCCGCTAGCAGGCTGTTGCTCCGGTACTCAGGTGCAGATTTCATGGCGCCTCCTGGACACACCGCAGGGCCGGCCACCGGTCCCCAGGGCGGCCGCAGCCGTTGCGCGCACCTGCCGGTCAAGGAAGGTGCTGGCCGGAGCATAGTGCTTTCATTTGCCCGGCGGTGAATATTGCAGGGCAGCAATGGCAAAACAGCAACGCACGGGCTGCTGCCAAGGTCGGGTCCATCCCATTGGGGGATCGACAGGCCCCCGCGGCAGAGCCTCAGTTGCGGCGCGTGGGCGGCTGGAAGTAGCTGGCGATGTCTTCCAGGTCGGCCGACTGGAGGGTACCCGCCGAATAGCGTAGGCGAAGCAGGGACAGGAGGTAGTTGTACCGTGCCTGCGACAGGTCGCGGCGGGCATCGAACAGCTGCTGCTGCGCGTTGAGCGCATCGGTGTTGGTGCGCTGGCCGCCGGCGATGCTGCGGCGCGTGGCTTCCACGGTCAGAAGGGCCGATTGCAGCGCGGTGCGGGCCGCTTCCAGCCGCACCACGCTGCTCATCGTCAGGTTGTGCTGCTTGCGCAGCTCCACCAGTACCTGGCTGGTCTTGCCATCCAGGTCGGCGGCCAGCTTTTCCTGCTGGGCCACGGCCTGGGCAACCGCCGCCGACGTCGCGCCGCCGGAATAGATCGGAATCTGCAACTGCACCCCGAGCGAGCGGATGTTGGTTTGCTGGTTGAAGGTGTTGATCGTCTCCGAGTCGTTCTTGCCGACGTTCGCCACCAGGTCCAGGCGGGGCAGGTGGCCCGCCTTGTTGCGGTTGATCTCCTCGCGCGCCACGTCCAGCGCGCGCCGCTGCACGTGCAGTTCGGGGTTGGTGTCCAGGGCGATGGCCCGCCACTCCTCGAAGCTGCGGGTCGAGCCGGGGCGCGGCTGGAAGTTCTCGACCAGGGGGTCGAGGTCCGTGACCGGCTGGCCGATGATGGCTGCCAGCGACTCGCGGGCATTGGTCAGGTTGTCCTTGGCCTCCAGCACTTGGGCGACGGCCATGTCGTAGCGGGCCTGGGTCTCCACGACATCGGTGCGGGTGCCCTCGCCGCGGTCGAACAGGCGCTGGTTCGACGCCCGCTGGCCGGCGTAGGCGTCCCGCTGCGCCTCGGCCAGGGCCAGCTGGTCCTCGGCGTACTTGGCGAACGTGTATTGGGTGACCACCCGCAGGATCAGGTCCTGCACGCGCGAGACGAACAGCGTGTCGCTGGCGGCGGTCTGCGCGATGCCCTGGCGATAGCGGGCCATGCCTTCCGGGTGGTACAGGGGCTGCCGCAACTGCAGGTTCGCCACCAGGCTGTCGTAGCGGCGGTGGTCGGTGGGCGCCGCCGCGTTGGCGGTGTTGGTGACATCGGTGCGGTTGCGCGCCGGCGCATAGCTCGCCGAGACCTGGGGCAGGATGTTCGCCCGTCCCAGGGGCAGGTTCTGCTGGCCCGCCTCATGCTCGTGCAGCGCGGCCCGGAAGGCCGGATCGTTGATCTGCGCCGCCTGGTAGGCCTCCAGGAGGCCGAGCGCGTGCGCCGGAGGTGCGAAGGTGGACAGGACCAGCAGGCAGGCCAGCAGGTGCCGGGCGGCGGGCTCGCCCACGTCTTATTCCTCCCTCATCGACAGGCGCGAATGGTCGAGTACCGGCTTGAGCAGGTAGTTCATCAAGGTGCGCTCACCGGTCTTGACGAACAGGTCCACCGGCATGCCCGGGCGGATCTGCAGGCTGGCCACCAGCCGCATGCCTTCGGGCGCCACCTTGGCCTTGACGTTGTAGTAAGGCTGGCCGGTCTTCTCGTCGACCAGGCGGTCGGCCGAGACGTGGGTCACGATGCCCGGCACGTGCGGCGTGAGGTTCTGGTTGAAGGCCGAGAAGATCAGTTCCACCGGCAGGCTGGGGTTGACCTTGTCGACCAGGTGCACCGGCAGCTGGCCGTCGACGATCAGCGGGTCATCGCTGGGCACGATGTCCATCATGCGGAAGCCGGGGGCGACCACCCCGCCGTTGGTGAAGACGTTCATCGCCACCACGGTGCCGTCGACCGGCGCGCGCACGGTGGCATTGGCCAGTTCCCAGTCCAGGGCCGAGAGCTTGTTCACATAACCCTGGGCGTCGCGCTGCACGTCCGACAGCTGCGAGCGCACTTCCTTCTGGTATTCCTGCTGCCGCTGCAGCCGGCGCATCCGGAACTCGGCGATTTGCCGCAGGCCCTTGCCGATGTTGCTGCCGTCCTCGGCGATGGCGGTCTGCAGCTGGGCGTGCTGGCGTTCCAGTTCCAGCAGCCGGTTGCGGGCGACGTAGCCCTCGGCGGTCAGGTCGCGCATGCCGGTCAGCTGCTCCTGCAGGAAGTGCAGCTGCTGGCGCTTGCCTTCACGCGACTCCTCCAGCCCGCGGTTCTGCACGATGAGCCCGGCCACGTTCTCGTCCAGCGAGGACAGTTCGGCGTGGATGGCGGCCTGGCGCGATGCGAAGAGCTGCCGTTGCAGCTGGAGCTGGCTGGAAACCAGGGGGTCGCTGCGCATCCTTTCAAGTTCAGGCGAGAACGTGATGGTCTTCAGGCCATCGCGCTCCGCGAGCAGCCGGGACTCGGTCGACCGCGACGCGATGTACTGCGTCCGCACCGATTCCGCATTGGCGCGAGCCGTCACGGCATTCATGCGCACCAGCACATCGCCGGCCTTCACGGTGTCGCCTTCCTTGACCAGGATGGTCTCCACGGTGCCGCCGGTCATGTGCTGGACGGCCTTCTTGTTCGACGCCACCGTCACGGTGCCGGTCATGGGAACCCCCTTGTCCAGCGGCGCGAGGCTGGCCCAGAGCAGGAAGCCGCCGATGCCGGCCAGGATGACGGCCCAGCCCAGGCGGGCATGCGATCGCTCGTCGCGCTCGGGTTCCAGCGTGGCTGCGACAAGGTCGCGCGACGCGACCTGGGGCAGCAGTGTGGGCGTGCCGTTCGATTCCATGGTGTGCCTCTTTCAGGTTCGGGTGTTGTTGGTGCCGTTGGCCGCGGAGGGCGCCGTGGCCGGGCGGGCGACGTCCGTCGCCGGGCGATGGGATGGGGTCTGGGGCTTGAGCTGCTCCTGGCGGGTGGCCAGGTCGGTCAGGACCTTGGCGGTGGGGCCGAACATCTCGACCGCCCCGGCGCGCAGGACCAGCAGCTTGTTGGTGACGCCGACCGCGCTGCCCCGGTGGGTGACCATCACGATGGTCTTGCCGATGGCCCGCAATTCGACGATGGCCTCGACCAGGGCGCGCTCGCCGGGGTCGTCGAGGTTGGAGTTGGGCTCGTCCAGCACCAGCAGCGCGGGGTCGCCGTACATGGCACGGGCCAGGCCGATGCGCTGGCGCTGGCCGCCTGACAGGCCGGCGCCGCCGTCGCCCAGCGGGGTGTCGTACCCGCGGGAGAACTGCAGGATCATCTCGTGCACGCCGCAGCGCTTGGCCGCCCGCACCACCTTCTCGGCGTCGAGCGCGCCGAAGCGCGCGATGTTCTCGCCGATGGTGCCGGCGAACAGCTCCACGTCCTGGGGCAGGTAGCCCACCGCCGGCCCCAGTTCGTCCTTCGCCCACAGGTAGACGTCGGCGCCGTCCAGGCGGACCGATCCGGCGGCCGCCGGCCAGACGCCCACCAGCAGGCGGGCCAGCGTCGACTTGCCGGCGCCGCTCGGGCCGATGACGCCCAGCACGTCGCCGGGTTCGAGCGCGAAGCGCACCTGCCGCACGGTGGCCACCGAGGCGCCGGGCGGGCCGGCTGTCACGGATTCGACCGACAGGCGGCCCACGGGCGCCGGCAGCGGCATCCCGGTGCGGCGGGGCGGGTTGGACGACAGCAGCGCATGCAGCCGTTGCCAGGCACCGCGCGTGCTGGCCCAGGTGCGCCACACGCCCAGCACCTGCTCCACGGGCTGGAGCGTGCGGCCCATGAGGATGGAGGAAACCACCATCATCCCGCCGGTCATCTGGTTGTCGAGCACCAGCAAGGCCCCGAACCCCAGGATCAGCGACTGCATGGCGAGCCGCACGAACTTGGCGGTGGCTGTGATCATCCCGGACTTCTCGCTGGCCTGGGCCTGCAGTTGCAGGTAGCGCGCATGGGTCGCGAACCAGCGCGACATCAGGTTGGGCAGCATGCCCATGGCCTCGATGACTTCCGCGTTGCGCAGGTTGTTGGTGGCCTGCTGGTTGGCCGCCACCGAGAGGTTGGTGGCCTCGGCCAGCGTCTTGCGCGTCACCACCTCGTTGAGCACCGTCAGCCCCACCAGGACCACCGTGCCGCACAGGGCGAACAGCCCGAGCGGCGGGCTGAACAGGAAGATGACGGCCAGGTTGATCGGGAACCACGGCGCGTCGAAGAAGGCGAACAGGCCGTTGCCGGTGAGGAACTGGCGCACGGCCGACAGGTCCTGCAGGGACTGGCCGGCATTGCCGCCGGCCTGGCGCAGGTTCTGCTCGAAGGCGGCCGTGTAGACCCGCTTGTTCAGGCGCATGTCCAGCCGGCTGCCGACACGCACCAGCACCATGCTGCGCACGAACTCCAGCACGCCCATGAAGACGAACGCGCCGACGATCATCAGCGTGAGCATCAGGAGCGTGATCTGGTTGCGGCTGGCGAGCACCCGGTCGTAGACCTGCAGCATGTACAGCGATGGCGCCAGCATGAGCAGGTTGAGGATGGCGCTGAACGCGCCGACGGTCAGGAAGGCGCCCCGGAAGGCGAGCAGCGCCTGGGCGAGCTCGCCTTGCTTCCAGCTGGGGGTGGGGTTGGGCATGGTTTTCTCCGTCTGGTGGGGTCAGTCCTGGGACCTCTTGTGGCCGGCGCGGCGCCGTGGCGGGCCCCCGAGGGAGCCTTCCACGGCGCGTCCCGGTTCAGGCCACGACGTCCGCGGCCGTGAGGTTCTGCTGGCCGACCAGCTGCACCTGCATGTCGGGCGCCACGTTGGCGTTCACGTTGGCATTCACCAGCGTGGTTTCGTTGGGCGCGACGCCCTGGACGTCGTACCGCAGCTGCCCCGCCCCCGTGATCGCCGCCCCCTCGACGCCACTGAAGGCGAACGCCTGGTTGCCGCCGGCGCCGGTGTTGGCATCGATGGTCGAGAAGTCCAGGTCGTCCGTGCCGGTGGCGAAGTCCTGCACGATGTCCCGGTTCCCCGCGCCGACGCCCGAGTCGGTGGTGGCGTTGAAGTCGAACACGTCCGCGCCGCCGCCGCCGGTCAGGCTGTCGACACCGGCCCCGCCGATCAGCGTGTCGCCGCCGTTGCCGCCGCTCAGGGTGTCGTTACCGGCGCCGCCGTTCAGGGTGTCGGCGCCGCCGAGTCCGGTCAGCGTGTCGTTGCCGCCGTTACCCACCAGCACGTTGGCGTTGCCGTTGCCCGTGACGTTGTCGTTGCCGCTGCCGCCGGTGAAGTTGTCGATGTTCGAGATCACGTCGGAGGTCCCGGCGCTGGTCCCGCTGTTGCCCACCACGGCATTGGTGCCCAACGTGACGTTGAGGTTGGCCGTGGACGCCGAGTAGTCGACCGTGTTGGAGCCGCCGGCGCCGTCCACCGTGTCGCGGACGTTGTCGTTGGTCATCACGAAGGTGTCGGCACCGCCGCCGCCCGTCAGCACGTTGGCCACGCTGCTGTCGGTGATGGTGTCGCCGCCCTGGCTGCCGGTGACGTTCTCGATGTTGGTCAGCGAGTCGGTCCCCGTCTGGCCGCTGGTCGACACCCCGGTGGTCAGGTTGACGTTGGCCGCGGCGGTGGTATTCGCCAGGACATAGGTGTCCGTCCCGGCGCCGCCGTTCATGGTGTCGTTGCCGTCGTTGACGCTCGCCACCAGCGTGTCGTTGCCGGCGCCGCCGATCAGGTTGTCGGCGCCGCCGAGCCCGGTCAGGGTGTCGTTGCCGCCGCCGCCGGTCAGCACGTTCGCAGCACCGTTGCCGGTGATGTTGTCGTTGCCCGAGCCGCCGATGAAGTTGTCGACGTTGGTGACGATGTCGCTGGTGGCGGCGGTGGTGCCCGTGCCGCCGACGACCGCGTTGTTGTTGTTCAGCGCCACCGTGAGGTTGGCGGTGGCGGCCGAGTAGTCGACCGTGTTGCCGGCGCCCACGCCGTCGATCGTGTCGCGGACGTTGTCGCCCACCATGATGAAGGTGTCCTGGCCGCCGCCGCCGATCAGCACGTTCGCCGCCGTGCTGTCGGTGATGGTGTCGCCACCCTGGCTGCCGGTGACGTTCTCGACGCCGCTCAGCGTATCGGCGCCGATCTGGGCGCTGGTCGCCGTGCCCGTCGTGAGGTTCACCACGGCGGCCGCGGTCGTCGCGGCCAGGGTGTAGGTGTCCGTCCCGGCGCCGCCGACCAGGGTGTCGTTGCCGTCGCCGGCCGCCGCCACCAGCGTGTCGTTGCCCGCGCCGCCGTCCACCAGGTCGTCACCGGCGCCGCCGTTCAGGGTGTCGTTGCCGCCCAGGCCCAGGATGATGTCGCTGCCGGCCGTTCCGGTCAGGTTGTTGTTGCCGCTGGTGCCGACGACGGCGGTCTCGACCGACGTGATCGTGTGCGTGCCGAAGGCGTCGGTGTACTGGGTGACGACCCGTTCCGTCACGCCGGCCTGGTTGGCCAGGGTGCTGCCCGTCGCCGCCGCAATGTCGACCCAGGTGTTGGTCGCCGTGTCGAACCGTTGCCACTGCAGCGTCGTGGTCAGCGGACCGGCCGCGTCCTCGTCGGCCAGCGTGCTGGCCGCGGCCAGGGTGGCCGCCGTGTTCGTCTGGCTGCCGACGCTCAGGTGGATGGAGCCCGTGACCGCATCGTCGGCGTTGATCACCTCGATCGCCAGCGCCTGCTCGTCGAAGAGCGAGCCGTCGCTGACCCGCACGATCACGTCGTACACGTTGTCGTTGTCGAGGTCGGTGGCGACCTCGAAGTTGGGCGCCGCGACGAAGCTCAGCAGGCCGGACAGCTGGTCGATCTGGAACCGGGTGGCATCGTCCCCGAACAGCGAGTAGCTGAGCACCTGGTCGGGGAACAGGATGCCGTCGGTGACGTTGGCGTCCGTGGCGTCGATGAAGGCCACGAAGGAGTCGTTCTCGGGCCGCTGCACGGTGAACGAGGCGGCGCCACCAAACGACAGGATCTCCGGGGCCACGTTGACCAGTGCCACGGTCCGGTCGGCGAACTGCGCCCGCTCGAAGTTGCGGATCTGGTCGATGCCGTCGTCAAGGACCCCCGCCTGCACGGTGGTGTGCGCCACCGTGACCGTGCCGTTGGTGTTGGACGTCAGCGTGTAGTCGATGAAGTCGCCGTGGTAGACCGCGGTGTCGACGTCCGTTGCGGCCGTCTCCGACTGCAGGATCTCGCGCACGATGTGCAGCTGGCCGGGGTTGATCTCGCCGCTCACCATGCGGGAGGTCAGCTCGGTCATGCTGTCCACGGAGAGCAGCTCGTTGGCCTGGGTGTTCGCGTCGGTGGCGGTGTTCGTCACCCGGATGCGCGTGTTCAGCCAGGCATCGCCGTCGAGGTAGTCGTTGCCCAGGTTGCCGGTGATGGTGTCGCTGCCGGCGCCGCCGATGATGACTTCGGCGCCGAGGGTGACGTCGATGACCGAGGTGTTGAACGCCAGCGCCTCGACATCTTGCTGCGTCATGCCCAGCAGCTCGGCGAAGCCGTCGATCAGGGCCACGTTCTGCGACTTCAGGTCGCTCTCGTCCGGTGGATTGCCCGGCCCGGCGCCCGCGCCGCCTGCCGCGCCCTTGAGGGCCGAGGCGCCCACCAGGATGTCGTCGCCGTTCCAGCCGGACAGGCCTTCGACGGAATCGAAGCGGTCGCGCAGGGTGAACGGCTCCTGCGAGTTGAAGATCGGGATGCCCAGGTCGGAGTTGGCGTTCCCGACGTCGCCCTTGTGCGACGCCCAGTCGAAGCCGAACATGCCGTTGCTGCGCTGGATGCCGGGCCCCTGGATCATGATGTCGTCGCCCGACTCGCCGTCGTAGTCGGTGTCGTTGCCGTTGCCGTTGAGCACGTCGTGGCCGATGATGGTGCTGTTGAAGAACAGCTGCGAGTTCTCGCCCGACAGGCCGTCGAATCCTTCGCCGCCCTCGATCCAGTCGTCGCCCTCGTTGCCCATCAGGCCGTCGGGACCGTTGCCGCCCAGGATGAAGTCGTCGCCGCGGCCGGCGAAGACCTCGGTGAAGTCGTTGCCGGTGTAGATGAAGTCGCTGCCGCCGCCGCCGAACAGCACGTCGTTGCCGGCGCCGCCGCTGATGACGTCGTTGCCTTCGTCGCCGCGCAGGAAGTCGGCGCCGCCGGCCACCGTGCCGTGGTCGGTGATGATGTCGTCGCCATCGCCGCCGTGCACCTGGTCGGCCTCGTCGCCGGCATCGATGCGGTCATTGCCGGCATCGCCCCAGATGGTGTCCATGCCGCGGCCGCCATAGATGAAGTCGTCGCCGGCGGTGCCGCCCAGCACCACGTGGTCGCCGCCGTCGTAGGCGTAGCTCAGGACGCCGCCGTCGTCGAAGATGCCGTCGCCGTCGTTGTCCAGGTGGGCCGCCACGCGCACCACCAGCGGGTTGAAGGCGTCGAGGAAGGGGTTGCCGCGCGTCGGGTCGCCGTTCATCGTGACCCCATCCGGGCCCAGGATGCCGGTTCGTTGCAGCGACTGGTCCATCTCCAGCGTGTAGCTCGGGGTGGCGAACAGCATGCCGGGCAGGTGGGTGGTGTTGCCGTCCATGCCCAGGTCGCTGTTGCGCATGGCCAGTGCGGAGAAGGAGTTGGCCTCCAGTTCATTGAGCAGGTTGAGGCCCTGCGTGCGGCTGAGGTAGTAGAACCGGTCGCCGTTCTGCAGGTTCTCCATCTGGTTCTCGAACACGTAGTTGAAGGTCGGGCCAAGCATCCCGCCGAACTCCAGCTTGGCCTCGGCCAGGCCGCCGACCCAGAAGTCGACGTCGTTCAGGCCCGATGCGTCCGCATTCCAGGTGCCGGTGCCATGCAGGAAGTCCATCCGTGCCGTCCGCTGCGCCGCGGTTTCACCCGGTACGCCCATCACGAGGTCGAAGGCCGCGTCGCGCTTTTCCTCGAGCGTGGTCGCCGTGAGGATCGACTCGTGCTGCCCGTAGGCGGCGATGAAGTTGATGATCGATGCCGGATTCTTCAGGTGGGGCGCCAGGTCCGCCCAGCTCGTGTAGGGGGCGAACTGCGAATCGCCGGTCTGTTCGTAGAACACCGCCCGCGCCTCGTTGAAGGTCGGCGCGCCGGTCTCCCGGGCGCGGGACATGTTCAGCGTGGCCAGGTCCAGCGGCAGGCCGACCAGGTTGTTGCGCAGCGCCTCGGTGATGAACTCGTCGATCTCGTTGCCCACCTGGCGCGACATCCCGCGGATGACGCTGCCGATGGCCTCTTCCTGGGTCAGCGTGCCGTCCATGGTGAACTCGACCGGGTTCAGGAAGGCCTGGATCAGCCCGATGTCACTGGCCGCCAGCGTGGGGTCCAGGCGCGCGACGGTCTCGGTCAGCATCGAGTGGCCGAACCGGTACACCACGTTGGCGAACTCTTCCACGATCGCCGGGTCGAGGGTGGGCGAGTTGGAAAACACGAACGGGTCGACCGTGGGGGCCACGCCGCGGGCGAATTCCTCGAAGACCAGGTGCTGGTACTGCATCTCGGTCACGAAGCGGCCGGCCTGGAACAGCCGGTCGCCATTCCAGGCCAGGCCGTCGATCTCGGCCTGGGTGAGCGGGTTCAGCGTGAGGTCCCGGCCCGCCGCGAGCGGGGTGGCCAGCCATTCGTTGATGAGGGCGGTGTCGCCCGAGCCCAGGATGGTGTCCTTGTACGCCGCCACCAGCCGGTCATGTTCCGAATGGAAGATGGCGTGCATGGTCGTCAGGCCGATGTTCTCGTTGCCGCGCCCGTCGCCCGTGGCGTAGTGGCGGTCCAGCGTCTCGTTGTCGTAGGTGCCGGCCGCCTGTGGCAGGAAGAGGGGGTTGTCGACGCTGGCCGGCCGGGTCGGGTCATAGTTGGGGTTGGGAACGCCGCCGGTGACGTTGTCGGCATCGGGCGCCAGGACCGCGCCGAAGTCGTTCGTCGGCACCGCGTTGTGGGCGATGTCGATCAGGAACTGGTGGTCGGTGCGGAAGGTGTCGGGTGGCAGCAGCGTCCCCTGCCCGCCGTTGTCGCTCGGGTTCGCCTCGACCAGGCCGTGCGCCGTGACGATCTGGGCGAAGCCGTTCGTGCCGGGAATGAAGTTGCCGTAGCGGTCGGTGGCCACCAGGGGGACGTTGAACACGTCCTGGTCGGTGAGCTGGATGCCCAGCATCTCGGCGGCCTGGGTCTTCACGTCGCCCCAGGTGCCCAGCCCGTAGTCGCCCGACAGCAGGTTGCCGGTGGACGCGGGGGCCAGGTGGCCGTCCGTGCCGGTCGGCACCAGCTCGTATTCGCGCAGGAACACCTGGTGGGACGGGTGCGAGGTGTAGGTCTGGTTCTGGTCGACGAACGGTGTTGTCGTGTTGGTGTGGGCGTTCGGGTCATCGTCACCGGTGCCCAGCACGCCGTCCGGGCCCGGCCCGACGGAATCCACGGCGCGCGACAGCACCATGAAGTTGGTCGGGCTGCCCTCGACGTAGAGGGGGTCGTCGGGCATCAGCGGCACGAACACCAGGCCGTTGCCCTTGGTGATGAGGTCCAGCCCGTGGTCGAAGAACTGGCCGAAGAACGTCATGACGCCGTTGAACGGGGCGGACAGGCCGATGTCGGGTGACTGGTTGGGGATGAACAGGGTGCCGTTCTCCGTCACCTGGACCGTGTCCAGCCCGGGGAAGGTGCTGTTGGCGGCGCGGTCGTCGGCCGCGATGATCGCCGCGAAGTTGCTGGCCGTCTGGTCGACGATCAGGTTGCTGATGATGCGCGGCTGCGGGTCGATGACCGAGTTGGCGGGCAGGAACCCGCTTGCGGTCGTCGTCGGGGTCGCGTAGGGACCCTGCAGGTTGACCGGCACCAGCCGCGGCATGACGTTGTCGGCCGCGCCCAGCCGCTCCATGCCCGGCAGCAGGTTGTTCCAGGTGCCGTCCACCGTGCGCAGGCCGTTCGGCAGCAGGGGGCTGCCGACTGCAGCTGCCAGAGCGGCGCCGTCGATCTGTCCGTTGGGAAGCGTCGTCGCCTCCGCGATCTTGATCTGCTTGAGGATGAAGGACAGGTCGTCGAGGGTGACGGTGAAGTTGTACTGCGGGGTGGTGGCCATGGCTTTCTTTCTGTGAAGGTTGAAGAGCAGGGCGCGGAAGTCGGCCTCGGGAGAGTGCAGGTCATGCTGGTAGGCGCACCGAGGTCGTTCAATCCCCACTTCTTGTGCTGACGACGGCCCCGATCGGCGCATGCGGGGGCCAAACGTAAGCAACCAGCTGTTGCCCGCGACGCATCGGCGACGCACATGCGCAGGACCCCGTCGATCGAACGCGACGGTCAGGCGGGACTGCCGAAGAGTGCTATCAACCTGCTAGCGCGCGAGACGGTTTGGCGAGGACGGCGGGGGTCGGCCGAATGGGGGAGGCGCTTGCGCGAGGTCACCATCTGCGTGAGGCGTAATGAATCGAGTCGGTACTCGACAGCAACGGAGGGCCCGAAAAAAACGCCCAGCAAATTTGCGCCAATGTTCGTTGGCGTACAGACGCCGTATTGACCCCGCCCCTACCTTTGCGCTCGCGAGCGATGTGACGAGGAGAATCGTGATGAGCGAAGACAGTCGAATGACGTTCAGGGTCGCCGGAGGGAACGGCATGCAGTCCAAGGGGCGCACGGGTGGCTTCTCGATCTTCCGCAACCCACCTTGCGTGTGGCCCGAGTCGATGAGCGGGCAGCCGGGGGCCCCGGTTCGCGTCCACGTGATCGACAGCGACCCCCACCTGCGCGGCGTCGTTGCACAGGAGTTGATGGGCGACACCCGCACGGTGGTCTCGGGCCAGGCCGGGTCGCTGCGCGACGGTCGCCGGTTGCTGCGCGACGAACCCTGCGACGTGCTGCTGGTCGACATGCACCTCGAGGATGGGTTGGGCCTGGAGCTGATCTCGCAGGCCCGGGCACTGCGCCCGCCGGCGGAGGTGGTGGTCCTGTCGCGGCTGGACAGTGACGACGATGCGATGCGGGCGTTCGACCTGGGCGCGGCCGGCTTCGTGGTCAAGGATTCCTGGTTCGTGAGCTTCGTGCAGGCCGTGCTCCAGGTGGCCAACGGCGGCGCCTCGGTCACGCCGTCGGTTTCCCGCCGCCTGCTGCTCCAGCTCGGCCGTGGCCGCGCCGCCACGGAACTAGGGTTGTCCCCAGGCCAGGTCGTGCGCATCAAGCTCTCCGAGCGGGAGCTCGAGGTGCTCAAGATGATCGCCAGCGGCCTGACCAGCGTCGAAATCGGCCAGCGCCTCGCCATCAGCTGCACGACGGTCAACTCGCACGTCAAGAACATGTACCAGAAGCTGCACGTCAAGTCGCGTGCCCAGGCCGTCAGCTGCGCGAGCAGCTGGGGCCTGATCTAGCCTTCGGCCACGGGCCCTTCCCCGAACCCTCTCATCGCGTGCACGGGCCGCAGTTGCGTGAGCAGCTGCGGCCTTTTGCCGCTCGCCGGCCGCGCGAGCGGACATCCACCTGGCCGTCGTCACGCGGGCCAATGGTGTCCATCGCGCACAGATACCAGCAAACGTGACGGCCCGCTCGCCGCGGACGCGCACACACGCACGACACACCGGACGCGTCGCTCGCGGTCCAAGAACCGATTGATTTCGCTTGCGGGGCGCCGCTTGTGCACGGCCGTGCTGCTCGCTGCCCGGCGCGCGGACGACCGGCCCGCAGACTGACACCGATCTGGCTCGGCGCGGATGGGTCCTCCCCAAATCCATCGGAGGCTGCAGGTGCGCGCCCATCCGCCGAGGCCTAGATTGCACGCAGCCCCGCCGGCAGTCGATGGCGAGCAAGCGGATGACGCCGGGCCGGGGATGTCCCCTTCAAGTACCTGCAGGAGTTCGCATGGCCATGGTCCCCGTCCCCCACGAGCCCCCGCCGCCAGGCCCGGGCAGTCCGTCGCGGCGGCGCCTGTTCCAGGCCGCCGGCGCCACGGCCGCCGCGGCCTTCACGCCACATCTGGCCAACAGCCAGGTGGTGCCCGTGCGCCCGCCCAGCCCGCCGACCACGCCATGGGCCCAGCCCCTGCCGGTGCAGCAGCCGATCACGCCGGTCTCGGGCCTGAGTCCGCTGGCCTCCCTCATCGCCGGCGCCCGCGAATGCGGGCGTGCCGATCACCAGGCCTTCGCCCGGTTCCCGCCCCAGGAGCTCTACAAGGTCGAGGCCAAGGTCGGCTCGCACAGCTTCCACCCCGAGCTGCCGACGCAGGAGGTGTGGGGCTACGACGGCCAGGTCCCCGGCCCGCTGTTCCACGCCCGGTACGGCAAGCCGATCCTGGTGCGGTTCGAGAACAAGCTGCCCAACGCGCTGCAGGGATTCGGCTCGCCCGACATCTCGGTCCACCTGCACAACATGCACACCCCGTCGGAGAGCGACGGCTTCGCGCTCGACTGGTTCAGTCCGGCGGCGTGCGGCCCGACGCTGGCGCGGCCGGGCGAGTACAAGGACCACCACTACCCGATGGTGTACGCCGGCCTGGACGCCTATGGCGGCATCGGCGACCCGCGCGAGGCGCTGGGCACCTGCTGGTACCACGACCACCGGGTCGATTTCACGGCGCCCAACGTCTACCGCGGGATGGCCGGTTTCTTCCTCGTCTTCGACCACATCGACACCGGCAACGAGAACGACACCAGCCCCGTGGCCCTGCGCCTGCCCAGCGGCGAGTTCGACGTGCCGCTGATGATTGCCGACAAGCACTTCGACAGCGGCGGCTACCTGATGTTCGACCAGTTCAACACCGACGGCTTCGTGGGCGACAAGCCGTTGGTCAACGGCAAGATCCAGCCGTTCTTCCACGTGGCCCCGCGCAAGTACCGCTTCCGCATCCTGGATGCCGGAACATCGCGCACCATCGACCTGCAGCTGATGTACCAGAACCGGCCCCAGGGGTTCCAGCACATCGCCAACGACGGCAACCTGTTCGAGGCGCCCCTCTCCCGCACCAACGTGCACCTGGGCATCGCCGAGCGGGCCGACCTCGTGGTCGACTTCTCGAAATTCCCGGTCGGCTCGGAGCTGTTCCTGGTCAACCGCGTGCTGCAACTGGACGGAACCAAGCCGGAGAAGGATTTCCTGACGACGCCCATCCAGCTGCTGAAATTCATCGTCGACAGGCCGATGCAGGGGTTCGACCCGAGCCGCGTTCCCCTGAAGCTGCGCGAGCAACCGCCCATCAACCTGAACGAAGTGGTGGCCACGCGCGAACTCTCCTTCACCCGGACCCGGGGCTCGTGGGCCATCAACGACAAGCTGTTCGACGGCAAGCCGATCCTCAGCCCGAAGAAGGGCACGGCCGAGATCTGGAACCTGCGCAATCTCAGTGGGGGCTGGGCGCACCCGCTGCACATCCACTTCGAGGAGGGCCGCATCCTCACGCGCAACGGCGCGCCACCCCCGGCCTGGGAGAAGGGACGCAAGGACGTCTATTTCATCGGGCCGAACGAGAACGTCAGTGTGTTCCTGCGCTTCCGGGACTTCACCGGCAAGTACATCATCCACTGCCACAACACGATCCATGAAGACCACGCCATGATGGGCCGCTATGACATCGTCTCCTGAACCGCTGGTGCGCGACGGTCAAATCGCGCCGACGTTGGTCTCCACCGGACGGCGCCGCGCCTGGGCCGCCCTCGGAGCCGCCGCGGCGGGCGTGGCAGGGCTGGCGTGGCAAGCGCCCGCCGCCCGGACGGCGACGCGAGCGCCGGGCCGCAGCCCCGGCATCCCGGACGTGCCCCTCGTCACGCACGAGGACCGGCCGGTGCGCTTCTACAGCGACCTGGTGAAGGACCGCGTGGTGTTCGTCAGCATGATGTACGCGCAGTGCAGCGACCAGTGCCCCCTGATGACGCAGAACCTGCGGCGCGTGCACGAGGCGCTGGGCAGCCGCCCCGGCCGCGACGTGTTCTTCTACTCCATCACGCTGCTGCCGGAGTTCGACCGGCCGGCCGACCTGAAGGCCTACGCGGCCCAGAACCGCATCGGCCCCGGCTGGACCTTCCTCACCGGCACCAAGGCCGCGGTCGAGGCCATCCGCATGGGCATGGGCTTCTACGACCCCGACCCGGCGGTCGATGCCGACATCACCCAGCACACCGGCATGGTCCGCGTCGGCAACGACAGCCTGCAGCGATGGGTGATGGCGCCCCTGCTGCAGGACCCGCAGGTGATCCTGGAAACCCTGATGGCCGTCGACCCGGTCAGTCGCGCCGCCGGCCGCGGCAGCTTCGGGGCCATCCAGGCCTGACGGGGGCGCGCCGGGCCGTCCGGCGCAGGGCCGGGGCACGCCCGCGCCGCGGCGGCGGGCCAGGCTCGGGGCCGCCCGGAAGGGGGCCGGGCGTTCGCGCCACAATAGGCGAACGCACCCCGGGCCGGCCCCCGGTCCAGCACCATCCCCCGAAGTCCATGCCACTCCAATTCGCCTCCCGCCTCGACAACGTCGAAACCTCCGCCATCCGCGAGCTGTTCAAGCTGCTCGGCAAGCCCGGCATCATCAGCTTCGCGGGCGGTTTCCCCGACAGCGCCATGTTCGACGTCGAGGGCCTGCGCGAGGCCAGCCAGAAGGCGCTGGCCGAGGAGCCGGGCGGCGCGCTGCAATACGGCGCCACCGAAGGCTATGACCCGCTGCGCACCCAGCTCGCCGCGTTCGAGCAGGCCAAGGGCGTGAAGGACCTCGGGCCCCAGGACCTGATCGTCACCACGGGAAGCCAGCAGGCGCTGGATCTCCTGGGCAAGACCCTCGTCAGCCCCGGCGACAAGGTGATCGTCGAGGGGCCGACCTTCCTGGCCACCATCCAGTGCTTCCGGCTCTATGGGGCCGACCTGGTGTCCGCTCCCATCGACGCCGACGGAGTGCAGGTCGACCGGCTGGAGGCGCTGATCGCCGAGCACAAGCCCAAGTTCGTCTACCTGATTCCCACCTTCGGCAACCCGAGTGGTGCGCTGCTCTCGCTGGAGCGGCGCCGCAGGATCCTGGAACTCGCGGTGAAGTACCAGGTGCTGATCGTCGAGGACGATCCGTACGGCGACCTCTATTTCACCGCCGCGCCGCCGCCGCCGTCGCTGCTGGCGCTGAGCGACCAGGTGCCCGGCTCGCGCGAGTGGCTGGCGCACTGCGGCAGCATGAGCAAGGTGCTGTCGCCCGGCCTGCGGGTGGGCTGGCTGGTCGCCCGGCCCGAGCTGCTGGCCAAGGCCACCATGTGCA
Organism: Ramlibacter pinisoli; assembly: GCF_009758015.1. Taxonomy (NCBI): domain Bacteria; kingdom Pseudomonadati; phylum Pseudomonadota; class Betaproteobacteria; order Burkholderiales; family Comamonadaceae; genus Ramlibacter; species Ramlibacter pinisoli. The sequence continues at coordinate 766,765 of NZ_WSEL01000009.1, read as the reverse complement.
AGCAGTTCAGCGACGCCCATACCAGCACGTTTGCCCAGGCCACCGCGGCCCAGTACCTGCGCAGCGGCCGCATGCCGGCCACGCTGGACCACGTGCGCAAGGTCTACGCCGCCCGGGCGCTCGCCATGGGGCAGGCGCTCCAGCGCGAGCTGGGCGACGCCGTGGCGTTCACGCAGCCGCAGGGCGGCCTGTTCTTCTGGGCCCGGCTCACCGGCGCCGGCGGGGCAGTGCGCGATGCCGGCGAGTTCGCGAAGAAGGCGATCGAGCAGGGCGTGGCGTTCGTCCCGGGCGCGCCGTTCTTCGCCCAGCAGCCGGACCACAGCTCGTTCCGGCTGTCGTTCGCGACGGCCGACGTGGGCCGCATCGAGGAGGGGATGGGCCGGTTGGGACAGGCGGTGCGCGCGGCCCGCTGACCCCATCCGTGGGGAGCCATCCGTCCGCTGCGACTTGACTCCCGCCGGCGTCGGTGGCCTCATCCATGGATCGAACGGGGGGATGCAATGATTGACGCGGGCACGACCGTCACGCAGCTTGTCCACGACTGGCAACGGCTGCTGGAACGGCAGCACGAACTGGCGATGGTCTACTTTGACGCGGTCCGGGGGGGGGCAGTCGACGAACGGGCTGCTCGACGAGCTGGAACTCCTGCTGGGCACCGTCGCCCAGGACATCGAGTCGCTGCGCCGCCTGCTCGCGCTGGTCGTGCCGGACCTGGGCTCGTAGGGGCCCGCTATCTAGATAGAGACGGCACCGGGTGACGGGGCGCAGGCCGCGCCCGACCCGCTGCACCAGCTCCCGGTCGGGAACGACAGGCCCGTCCGGCACATCGAATCCCATGTCTGGACCGACGAAGCGGTGGCCGTCAACGGCTGGCCGCTGCGCTTCGTCACGAAGGACCGGGCGCGGGGCGGAATTCCCGACCCTTCCCGAGCGTTCATCTGCTGCCAGCCAGCATCGGGAGCTCGACATGAGTGACAAGAGCACACAGCGCCGGACCGCCCAGGTCATCGACCTGGACAACTATGCCGACGTGTGGTTCTGGAGCAGGTACCTCGAGGTTCCTGCCGACCGCCTGCGGCAGGTCGTCGGCGAAGTCGGCCCCGAGATGGACAAGGTGCGCCGCTACCTGCTGCGGGCGAACCGGGCGGCGGAAGCGGCGGCCGCCACCACCCACTAGCCTCGCGACGGCCGCGCAGGCCGGGGTGCCCAGGGCGGCGCCCGTCAGGCGTGCGCCAATTCCTCCAGCGCTTCGGATTCGGCCTGCACCTGCGCTCGCGTCGCCTGGATGAAGGCTTCCGTGTCCTGCAGGATGTGGTCGTCGACCTCCATCGAGGTCGCGTCCAGCAGCCGCCGCCGCAACCGCGACCACAGCCAGCGAGGCGAACCGTGCCGGGTGGCCAGGTCCGCGCCTTCGCGCCGTCCCAGGTCGGCGCCGTCGAACCAGTTCAGAACCGCGACCAGGTTGCGCCGCGTGAAGGCCAGGGGTGCGCCCTGGCCGGCGCACAGGACGATGCGCGACAGGGCCTCGCACTGGCGCAGCGTCTCGGCATGCAGGTGCCGGATGCCTTGCAGTTCGTCCGCAGGGATGTCCATGTCAGTCGTCCGTGCGCAGCAGGCGCCGGGCCCGCACGCCAAGCCGGGTCAATGCCGCCGGCGGAACCATCTGCAGCCGACCCCTCGGCGCCTCGCCGGCGGCCTGCCCGTTGGCCGGGTCGGCCGCCGGCCGGGTGGTCCGGGCCGGCAGGCCCTGGGGAAAAACGAGGGCGGGGGCGGTGGTGCTTCGCAAGCTGATCTCCTTGGTCATGGAGCCAATCTAAGGCTGCGGATGCTGCAAGTAAAATGATTTCTTTTGCAGATCACTGCACTGAAATTGTTCCGATGGACATCAACCTGGCCCGCACCTTCCTCGAGATCGCCGCCTCGCGCAGCTTCGTGCAGGCCGCTGCGCGCCTGAACGTGACCCAGACCGCCGTCAGTGCCCGCGTGCGCACCCTCGAGGAGTTGCTCGGTCGCCAGCTGTTCCTGCGCAACAAGGCCGGCGCCTCCCTGACGCCGGCCGGCGAGCAGTTCCACCACTACGCGCAGGCGCTGGTGCAGGTGTGGGACCGCGCAAGGCACGAGATGTCCATGCCGCCCGGCAGCAGCGCCCTGCTGGCGGCGGGCTGCGAGCCCAGTCTCTGGGACCCCCTGGTGCTCGACTGGCTGCAGTGGATGCGCAAGGGTGCGCCCGGCCATGCGCTGTACACCGACATCGGCAAGGCCGAGGACCTGCTCGATCGCGTCACCAGCGGCATGCTCGACCTCGCGGTCCTGTACGCCCCGCGCCACCGGCCGGGCCTGCGCATCGAACTGCTGTTCGAGGAGAAGCTGGTGCTGGTGAGCACGACGGCGGGGCTGGAGAAACCCGACCCGGCCAGCTATGTCTACGTGGACTGGGGCGGCGAGTACGGCGAGCAGCACCACCTGGCCTTCCCCGATCTCGGCCGCGCCGGCGTCTCGGTCAACTTCGGCCCGCTCGGGTTGGAATACCTGCTCGCCAATGGCGGGGCAGGCTACTTCCGGCAGAGCGTCGCCGCCCGCCACGTCGCGGCGGGGCGGCTGCACTGGGTGGCCGGCGCGCCGCAGTTCCTCTACCCCGCCTATGTCGTGTACCCGACCGATGCCGACGCGGCCGTGCTCCAGCCCGCGCTCGCCGGCCTGCGGGAAGTGGCGGCCCGCGCGAAGGCGGCGCAGGCCGCGCGGCCGGTGCGGGGCCGCCGGCACCCCTGACCCTGACCCTGACGCGCCGAAGGCGCACGGGTACCATCGCCGCGCGGCGCGACCGGCACCCGGGGTGTCCGGCGGAGCGTCAGGAACAAGGAGACACGCATGCGCATCGGAATCATGGGCTCGGGCGGGCTCGGCGGCTACTTCGGGGCGAAGCTGGCGGACGGCGGCGCCGACGTCCATTTCATCGCCCGGGGCGCGCACCTGGAGGCCATGCGCCGCGACGGCTTGCGCATCGACGGACCCAGTCCGCTGCACGTGCGCCAGGTCCAGGCGACCAGCCAGCCGGCGGACGTCGGCGTGGTCGACGTCGTGATGCTGGCGGTCAAGCTCTGGGACACCGAGCAGGCGCTCGAGCAGATCCGGCCCATGGTCGGCCCGGACACCACCGTCATCTCGTTCCAGAACGGCGTGCTCAAGGACCAGTACCTGCGCGCCGCCTTCGATCCGAAGCAGGTCATGGGCGGCGTGGGCTACGTGGCCACCACCATCGCCGCGCCCGGCGTCATCCGCCAGACCGGCCCGATGCAGCGCCTGCTGTTCGGCGAGTTCGACGGCTCGCGCTCGGCCCGTGGCGAGGCGCTACTCGCCGCCTGCCTGGCCGGCGGCATCCAGGCCGAGCTGTCGCCCGCCATCCTGCGCGAGATCTGGCAGAAGTACGTGTTCCTGGTCGGGCTGTCGGGCACCACCACCACCATGCGCACCACCATCGGCCCGATCCGGTCCAACCCGCAGACGCGCGCCTTCCTGGCCGACGTGATGCAGGAGGTCATCGCGGTGGGCCGCGCGCACGGCGTGGACCTGCCGCCGGACTACCTGCGCTCGGCCCTGGAGCGGGCCGACACCGTGGCGCCGGACATGACCTCCTCGATGCACCACGACCTCGAGCGCGGCGGCCGGCTCGAGGTGCGCTGGCTGGCGGGCGGGGTGGTGGAGCTCGGGCGCGCCAAGGGGGTGCCCACACCCCTGAACCGGGCCATCGCCGACATCCTGGCGCTGCGCGCCGAAGGGGCCGCCCATGCCTGACCCATTGCACCGGTTGTCCGACCTGCGCCTGCGCGGCGTCACCTGCACCGCGGTGGAGGTGCCGCTGCGCTACGTGCTCGGCACCAGCGCCGCCACCGTGCGCGCCGCCCCGCTGTTGCTGGTGGACGTGCACACCGAGCAGGGCATCACCGGCCGCTCCTACGTCTTCTGTTACCGCCGCAGCGGCGCCCGGCCCATCGCCGATGCCGTCGAGGATGCCGCCGACATCGTGCGCGGCGAGCGCATCGCGCCCCTGTCGATGGCGGCCCGGCTGCAGCGCCGCTTCGCCCTGATCGGCGTGACGGGCATCGTGCGCATGGCGCTGTCCGCGTTCGACATGGCCCTGTGGGATGCCATGGCGGTCGCCGCCGGCGTGCCCCTGGTGACCCTGCTCGGGGGCGAGCCGCGCCCGGTGCGGGCCTACAACTCCTGCGGCCTGGGCCTCATGAGCCCGCAGGCCGCGGCCGATGAGGCCGAGCGCCTGCTCGAAGGCGGCCTGCGTGCGGTGAAGCTGCGCCTGGGTTATCGCACGCTGGCCGAGGACCTGGCGGTCACGCGCGAAGTGCGGGCGCGGCTGCCGGACCACGTGGAGCTGATGGTCGACTACAACCAGGCGCTCTCGCGCGTCGAGGCGCTGGAGCGCGGCCGCGCACTGCAGTCCGAAGGGGTGGCCTGGCTGGAGGAGCCGATCCGCCACGACGACCTGGCGGGCAATGCCGAGATCGCCCGGTCGCTGGAGCTGCAGCTGCAACTGGGCGAGAACTTCAACGGTCCGCAGGACCTGCTGCGGGCCCTGCAGGCCCAGGCCTGCGACCTCGTGATGCCCGACGTGGCGCGCATCGGCGGCGTCAGCGGCTGGATGCAGGCCGCCGGCGTCGCCGAGGCGCACGGCATTCCCATGAGCTCGCACCTCATGCCCGAGGTCAGCGCACAGCTGCTCGCGGCCACGCCCACCTGCCACTGGCTGGAATACGTCGACTGGACCGACGCCATCGCGGCGGAGCCCGTGAAGATCGTCGATGGCTGCTGGCCCGCGATGGACAAGCCCGGCTCGGGCCTGGCCTGGGACGCGGCGGCGGTCGCGAAGTACCGTCTCGCCTGAGGCTCGCTCATGCCGCCCTGCACGCGACCCTGCGCGGACGACCCCGGCGGGTAGGCCCGTGCCTACGGGGGCCGCGCGAGCCTGCCTACGGTGCAGGGCGAGCCTGCCTACGGTGCAGCGCGACAAAGGGGCCTGACCTCGCTGCACCGGAGGGCTTACGGTTCTGGAATCAACCAGGCAAGGCCGCCGAGCCTGCGGGCATTCCGCCCACCGCCTGGCGATCCATGAAGGAGATTTCCATGAACGAGTCCAAGCGAAACCTGAGCGAGAAGACCGATCGCCCCGTGGCCAAGGCCGGCGTCGGCGCGGTGGCGGGCGGCGTGGCGGGCGGCGTTGCCGGTGGGGCGGCCGCAGGTGCCGCGGCCGGCGGTATCACCGGGCCGGTGGGGGCGGTGGTGGGTGCTGCGGTCGGTGCCGCGATCGGCGCGGTGGCCGGCCGCCAGATGCGCAAGCACGACCCGGTCGTCGAAGACACCTACTGGCGCGACAACTACGCGAGCCGGCCCTACGTGACCAGCGGCGCGACCTATGACGAGTACGCACCGGCCTATCGGTACGGCGCCGATTCGTATGCCAGGTATCCCGACCGTTCGTTCGATGACGTCGAGCCCGAACTGAGCCGGGACTGGGGCACGGCCCGTGGCCGTTCCTCGCTGGGCTGGGAGCACGCCAAGCATGCGTCCCGAGATGCCTGGCACCGGGTGAGCAATGCCGCCGAGCGCGCCCTGCCGGGCGATGCCGACGGCGACGGCCGCTAAGGCGTCCCGCCAGGGACGGCCATGGAGACTCATCCCATGGCCGTCCCGAACCGGCGGCGGGCCCGCGACACGCACCGCGCGTGGCTCGCCTGCAGCCAGGCCGCATGATGCTGGCCATGAATCTGCAATACCTCATCTTCGACACCAGCTACGACGCATCCGGCGCCACGAGCTTCGATGCGATGGCGGCCGTGCGTCCGGATCGCCAGCCGGCGCTGCTGGCCGAGGTGGGCAGCGTGCTGCGCTGGGCGCAGCGGACGTTCGGTCCACCCGGCGTGCCGGGCGAGGAGGGGGAGTGGGACTACGACCTGCAGGCCCTGGCCGAACCCGGTGGGCGGCTGGCCATCGCCCACGATGCCAGTGGCCAGCTGACCCTGGCGCCCGCGCCACCCGGCGCGCTGGTGACGCTGACGGTCACGCTGAGTGGATCACCCGGGTTTCGCGACGCGTTCGTGGAGGCCTTTCCGGCCGGCGATTGAGGCTGGCGCCTGGTGGCCCCGCCTTGCGTGCTGCGTCAATGCAGGTCGGCCGCCTCCACTGCCGGCGCGGCGAGTTCGCGGCCGACCATGGCCCGGGCATACAGATAGTTGATGCGGCTGCTTTCGCTCAGGTCGTCGAGGTCCACGTGGCCGGCGGGGTCGCAGGGGAAGGCAAAGCCCCGACCGCTCTGGAACAGGGACCGGAAGCACAGGAGGAAGCCGATGGACGGTAACTGCTGAGTCATCTGGTGTCTCCTTGCATTGCTGCACGGCGGCCACTCCATCCCGGCCCGCCTTGTCCCTACAACGCGCTGGGCCAGGCCCGGGTCGACGGGGGCCATGTAAACGGGGCGTGAAGTTGGTCGCAGACAATCGGGTGGTGACTCCACCTCCCTTTCGGGCTGCCGTGGTCGGCGGCGGCCCCGCCGGCCTGATGGCCGCCGAGACGCTGGCCGCAGCCGGCGTGTCGGTCGACCTGTTCGACGCCATGCCGTCGGTCGGCCGCAAGTTCCTGCTCGCCGGGCGCGGCGGCCTCAACCTGACGCATTCCGAGTCGCCCGCGCCCTTCCTGGCGCGCTACGGCGCGCTGGCCGACCCCTGGCGCGAGGCGATCGCGGCCCACGGCAACGAGGCGGTCCGGCGCTGGGCCGCCGACCTGGGGATCGAGACCTTCGTCGGCACCTCGGGGCGGGTGTTCCCCACCGACCTGAAGGCGGCGCCGCTGCTGCGCGCCTGGCTGCACCGGCTGCGCGCGGCGGGCGTGCGCCTGCACCCGCGCCACCGCTGGACCGGCTGGGACGGTGCCAGCGGTGTGCTGACCTTCGACACGCCGGCGGGCGCCACCACGCACGCCGCCGATGCCACGGTGCTGGCCCTGGGAGGCGCGAGCTGGCCCCGCCTGGGATCGGACGGCGCCTGGGTGCCGCTGCTGGCCGGGCGCGGCGTGGCGATCGCGCCGCTGCAGCCGGCCAATTGCGGATTCGACGTCGCCCCGATGCGGCCCGGCGCAGCCGGCTGGAGCGAGGTCCTGCGCCAGCGCCACGCCGGCCATCCCATCAAGCCGGTCGCGGCGCGCCTGGCCGGCGACCCGCCGCAGGCCGGCCACCAGGGCGAGTTCGTGCTGACCGAGACCGGCATCGAAGGCAGCCTGGTCTACGCGTTCTCGGCGCGGCTGCGCGACGAGATCGCCGCCCGCGGCCAGGCGACCTGGCTGATCGACCTGCTGCCGCAGCACAGCGCCGCCCAGGTGCTGGCCGAGACCAGCCGGCCGCGCGGCCCGCGCAGCCTGTCGACCCACCTCAAGAGCCGCCTGGGCATCACCGGTGCGAAGGCCGCCTTGCTGCACGAGGTTTTGTCGCCGGCGCAGCTGGCCGATCCGGCCGCACTGGCCGCGGCGCTCAAGGCGTTGCCGATTCCGCTCGTGCGGCCGCGGCCGGTCGCCGAGGCCATCAGCACGGCAGGGGGCGTGCGGGCGGCGGCGCTGGACGGGAACGGGATGCTGCTCGCCGTGCCCGGCGTGTTCTGCGCCGGGGAGATGCTGGACTGGGAAGCGCCCACCGGCGGCTACCTGCTGACCGCCTGCTTCGCCACCGGCCGCGAGGCGGGGCTGGGCGCGGCGCGCTGGCTGCAGCAGCAGGGCGCCTGACGCCGGAGGAGGGGACCCGGCGGGCGCGGTCGCTCAGGCGGCGCCCGGCGCCGGCACCCGGGCGCCGGGGCGCGGCGAGTCGATCAGCCGCAGCAGGTCGTCGATCGAGACCGGCTTGGTGCAGTGGTAGTCGAAGCCGCTGGCCAGCGCGCGCTGCCGGTCCTGCTCCTGGCCCCAGCCGGTGAGGGCGATGAGCACCATCTGCTCGCCGATCGGCTCGGCCCGGATCGCCCGGGCGACGTCGAAGCCGTTCATGCCCGGCATGCCGATGTCGATGACCGCCACGTCCGGGCGCAGCGTGCGCGCGAGATCGAGGGCGCGTTCGCCGTCGGGCGCGGTGTGGGGGTCGTGCCCTTCGCTGCTCAGCAGCAGTGCCAGCGTCTCGAGGGCATCGGGGTTGTCGTCCGCCACCAGCACCCGGGCCCGTTCCGCCACATGCTGCGTCGCGGCGGGCAGGGCCGGCATGGCCGTCGCTCCGGCGTCGCAGGGGACGGTGACGATGAATTCCGAGCCGTGGCCCGACCCGGCGCTGTGCGCCTCGATGCGCCCGCCATGCAGTTCGACCAGGCCCCGGCTGAGCGCCAGCCCGATGCCCAGCCCGCCCTCGGCGCGCTCGAGCGCGGTGCGCACCTGCGAGAACATGCCGAAGATGCGCTGCTGGTCTTCCGGCGCCAGGCCGATGCCGTTGTCGCGCACGGTCATGCGCAACTGCCCGTGGCCGACCGTGGCCTCGAGCGCGATCGCGCCGTGCGGGTCCGTGTACTTGGCCGCGTTGGTCAGCAGGTTGGACAGCACCTGCGCCATCCGCACCGGGTCGGCGTCGAGGTGGACGGGCTGCTCGGGCAGGGTGACCGTGAGCCGGTGCTGCTTGGACTCCAGCGCCGGCAGGCTCGATTCGAGCGCCGAGTCGACGATGGTGCGCAGCTCGGTGCGCGCGCGGCGCAGTTCCAGCCGCCCACGCGAGATGCGCGACAGGTCCAGCAGGTCGTCGATCAGCACGGTCATGTGCGTGAGCTGTCGCTCGATGATCTCGAGCGCGCGGTTGCGGCGCCGGTCGTCCTCCGGCCGGGCCAGGCGGGCGATGTGCGTGGCCTGGCGGATGGGCGCCAGCGGGTTGCGCAGCTCGTGTGCCAGCACGGCGATGAATTCGTCCTTGCGGCGGTCCGATTCCCGCAGCGCCGCCGTGGCGTGCACCTGCTCGGTCACGTCGTGTCCCTGGGCGAAGATGCCGGCCACGTTGCCGGCGGCATCCACCACGGGCTGGTACACCAGGTCGAGGTAGCGCTCGATCAGGGGCGCGCCCGGCTGCTGCTGCAGCTTCACGCCCACCGAGTGCCCCATGAACGCCTTGCCGGTGCGGCGCACCTCGTCGAGCAGGTGCGGAAACCCCTGGTCGATGATCTCGGGCAGGGCCTGGCGGACCGCCTTGCCCACCACGTCGCGGTGGCCGACGAGCTGGTAGTAGGACTTGTTCACCATCTCGAACACGTGCTCGGGGCCGCGCAGGAGCGCGACGAAGCCCGGCGCGTTGTCGAACCAGGCCTGCAGCGTCTGCGCCGCACTCTGGGCCTCGCGCACGAGCCGGTCGCGCTCGCGCTCGGCCAGCACGCTGGCGGTCTCTTCCGTGCAGGCGCAGAACAGGCCGCCGATGCTGCCGTCTTCCAGGTGGATCGGGCTGTAGGACCAGGTGAACCAGGTTTCCTCGGTGAAGCCGTTGCGCTCCATCACCAGGAGCACGCGCTCGTTCCAGGTGGCCTCGCCGCGCTCCATGACGGCCACCTGCTCGGGCCCGAGCACGTCCCAGATCTCGTGCCAGATCTCGCGGGCCGGGCGGCCGAAGGCCTCCGGGTGCCGCTTGCCCAGGATGGGGATGTAGGCGTCGTTGTAGATGTTGACCAGCGACGGGCCCCACCACAGGAACATCGGGAAGCGCGAGCTCAGGCAGATGCTGATGGCCAGCCGCAGGCCGGGCGGCCAGGAGCCGGGCGGGCCCAGGGGCGTGGCCGACCAGTCGGTGGACTCGAGCAGCCGGCTCATGACGGGCGAGGCCGAGCCGGTCGAGGGAATGGTGGGATGTTGGGGAAGCTGCTTCACACCGCTCGGGCTCGACGACATGTCTCGGGGGTTGGGACCACCGGCGCGCCTGCCGCGGTGTGTTGGAAACCGGGCGGCAAGGTGCAGCACCGGCCGCCCGGATTCTACCGACGGGTCACTGTCGAGCTGCATGTGCCGGCCCGGCCGGAGCGCCCGTGGATGCCCGGCTGCCGCCGGATCAGTCGACCTTGACGGCGCCGGCCTTCACCACGTCCGCCCACTTGCCGATCGACACGCGGATGAGGTCGGCGAAGGTCTGCGGGGTGGCCACGAGCGGTGTCATGGCGCCCGCCGTGAACTGGGCGACGACGGCCTTGTCCTGCACGGCGGCACTGATGACATCGTTCAGGCGGTTGAGGACCTGCGGCGACACGCCGGGCGGCGCCATCAGCCCGAACCAGATTTCCATCTCGTAGCCGGGCACGCCGGCCTCGGCGATGGTGGGCACGCCGGGCAGGCTGGGCAGGCGCTGCGCCGACGTGACGGCGAGGGCGCGCACGGTGCCGGCGGTGATCTGGGGCTGCATGCTCACCAGGGCGTCGAACATCATGTCGACCTGGCCCGCGAGCAGGTCGGTGCGGCCCGTGCTGGCCTGGCTGTAGGGGACATGCAGGAAGCGCACGTTGGCCTTCTGCTGCATCAGTTCGGCGGCCAGGTGGTACACGTTGCCGTTGCCGCCCGAGGCGAACGACAGCTTGCCGGGCTGGGCTTTCGCCAGTGCCAGCAGCTCCGCCACCGACTTGACCGGCAGGTTCTTGTTGACGACCAGCACGCTGGGCATGCTGGCCAGCATGGCGACCGGCGCCAGGTCCTTCTCCATGCTGTAGCCGCGCTTCGGATAGAGCGATTCGGCGGCCGTGTGGGTCTCGGACACCAGCACCAGCGTGTAGCCGTCGGCCGGCGAGCGGGCCACCGAGTTCAGGGCGATGGTGCCGGACGCACCGGGCCGGTACTCGAGGACCACCGGCTGCTTCAGTTCGTCGGCCATGCGCGCGTTGATGGTGCGCAGGATGATGTCGGCGGGGCCGCCGGGTGCCGACGGCACGATGATCTTCACCGGCCGGTTCGGGTAGGCCCCGGCCTGCGCCCACGCACCGGCCGACACCAGGAGGGCGAGCGCGGCCAGCGCCTGCCCCATCCACGCATTCAACGATCTCGCCATCGCACTGTCTCCTGTCTGTTTTCTTTTTTCACGGCCGATCGTCGTCGTGCGATCGGGCGCCGGAGGCCGCTAGGGTTTACGCGGGGTCGCCGGCAGCGGCACGATCCTACACTGAGGTTTGATCAAACATCAAACGTTGCCGACCAGCGGCCGTCCACCTCCGTGAGCAAAGTCATCATCACCTGCGCCGTCACCGGCGCGATCCACACGCCGTCGATGTCGCCCTACCTGCCGGTCACGCCGGAGGAGATCATCGAGGCGTCGGTCGGCGCCGCCGAGGCGGGGGCGGCCATCATCCACCTGCACGCACGCGACCCCGTCACCGGCAAGCCCGACCAGAGCCCCGAGGCCTTCGGCCGCTTCCTGCCGCAGATCAAGGCCCGTACCGACGCGGTGCTCAACCTCACCAGCGGCGGCTCGCCCTTCATGACCATCGAGGAGCGCATCCAGCCGTCGATGCGGTTCGCGCCCGAGGTGGCCTCGCTCAACATGGGGTCGATCAACTTCGCGCTGTTCCCCATGCTGGACCGGTTCAAGGAGTTCCGGCACGACTGGGAGCGCCAGCACCTGGAGAACAGCCGCGACCTGATCTTCCGCAACACCTTCAAGGACATCGAGTACGCGCTGGCCCAGTGCGCGGCCAACGAGACGCGGTTCGAGTTCGAGTGCTACGACATCGGCCACCTGTACAACCTGGCGCACTTCGCCGACCGCGGGCTGGTCAAGGCGCCGTTCTTCGTCCAGTCGGTGTTCGGCATCCTGGGCGGCATCGGCACGCACCCCGAGGACGTGGCGCACATGAAGCGCACCGCCGATCGCCTGTTCGGCAGCGACTACCGCTGGTCGGTGCTGGGCGCCGGCCGCCACCAGATGACCATCGCCTCGCAGTCGGCCGCCATGGGCGGCAACGTGCGCGTCGGCCTGGAGGACAGCCTGTGGCTGGGCCGCGGCACGCTGGCCGAGAGCAACGCGGCGCAGGTGCGGCAGGTGCGCAAGATCATCGAGGCGCTGGGCCGCGAGGTGGCGAGCCCGGCCGAGGCGCGCCAGATCCTGCAGCTCAAGGGCGCCGACCGGGTGCGGTTCTAGGCCCGGCGCGCAGCATGCGCACGCGTCTTCGGCAAGCCGCGCACCGCCGTCTGGGCGGCGCTCGCCTGCGCGGCGCGGCCGGCCTGCACCGCACGGATGGTCTGCGCGGCCACGGTGATGTCGGCCACGATGGCCTGGCGCAGCTCGCCGGCCTCGCCGGCGGCCAGCGACTCCACGATGCTGGCGTGGTGCCGGCTGGAGTCGGCGAAGCCGGTCTCGTTGAAGCACGAGCGGATCAGCGGGCCAACGCGCACCCACAGCTTCTCGATGATCGACAGCATGAAGGGGCTGGCCCCCAGGCGGTAGATCAGGAAGTGGAACTGGAAGTTGCCGTCCAGGTAGGCGTCGGCATCGCCGCGGCGGCCGGCCGCACGCATGGCGCGGTCGATGCTGCGCAGGCTCGCCAGCTCGGCCGGCGCCACGTGGCCCACCGCCTGCGCGGCGGCCAGGCCCTCGACATGGCAGCGCAGGTCGGTCAGCTCGTCGAATTCGTGGCGCGAGATCGCCGGCACGATGACGGTGCGATTGGGCCGCAGTTCCAGCGCACCCTCGGCGATCAGCCGGTGCATCGCCTCGCGCGCGGGCATCACGCCCGAGCCCAGCATCTCCGAGATCGCCTTCACCGTGATGGCCTGGCCGGGCTCGAAGTGCCCGTTCATCAGCGCGCTGCGCACCGCCTGCGTCACCTGGTCGCGCAGGGTCACCTTCGCGAGTGGTGGCAGGGCGGGCGGGGCGGTCACGGCACGGGCCGGCTTGACAAGGGAACGCATGGCGCGCAGCAAGATAGCACGCTTTGCCCCACACACCATCGATGACCAACAGGAGCATTCCATGAGCACCAACACTTCCGCGGCCCGCGTGGCCGTCGTCACCGGCGGCAGCCGCGGCATCGGACGCGCCATCGCGCTGGCCCTGGCGCGCCAGGGCTGGGACGTCTGCATCAGCTATGCGAGCAACGCCGCCGCCGCCGACGAGACGGTCAAGGCGGTCCAGCAGGCCGGCCGCCAGGCCCTTGCGGTGCAGGCCGACATGGCCTCGCACGCCGACATCCAGCGGCTGTTCGCGGCCTGCCGCAAGACCTTCGGCCGCCTCGACGCGCTGGTGAACAACGCCGGCGTGGTGGGCGGGCTGCGGTCCATCTTCGATGCCGACCCCGCGCACCTGCGCGAGGTGTTCGACGCCAACGTGCTGGGCTGCTTCCTGTGCGCGGGCGAGGCCGCCAAGGCCATGTCGACCCAGAAAGGCGGCCAGGGCGGCGCCATCGTCAACATGTCCTCGGTCGCGGCGCGCACTGGCGGCATGCCGCAGGAGGCGCACTACGCGGCGTCCAAGGGCGCCGTCGACAGCCTGACGCTGGCGCTGACCCGCGAACTCGCGCCGCACGGCATCCGCGTCAACGCGGTGCGGCCGGGGCTGATCGACACCAGCATCCACGAGGCCCACGGCGGCCAGGCCACGCTGGACAAGCTGGCGCCCACGGTGCCGCTGGCCCGGGTGGGGACGGTGGACGAAGTGGCCGAGGTGGTGGCCTTCCTGTGCGGGCCGCAATCGAGCTACATGCACGGCGCGCTGGTCGACGTGTCCGGCGGCCGCTGATCCCGCGTTCCGTTTCAACAGACAACCTGGAGACATCGATGCAACGCAGACACCTCCTGGCCGGCGCCGCCGGCGTGGCTTCCTCGCTCGCGCTGCCCGCGTGGAGCCAGTCGGGCTACCCGAACAAGCCGATCAAGCTGATCGTGCCCTACGCGCCGGGCATCTCGCCCGACGTCGTCTCGCGTGTCATCGGCGACAAGCTGTCGCAGGCGCTGGGCCAGCCGGTCGTGGTGGACAACCGCGCCGGCGCCGGCGGCATGATCGGCGCCGAGGCCGCGGCCGCGATGCCGGCCGACGGCTACAACCTGTTCTACACGGTCAAGGGCGTGATGGCCATCGCGCCGCACCTGTATCCCCAGGCCAAGTACAACCCGCTGAAGGACTTCAAGGCGGTGACCGAGGTGCTGATCGTCCCGCACATCATCACGGCCACGCCCAGCGCGCCGTACAACACCATGGCCGAACTGGTGTCGTACGCCAAGGCGAACCCCGGCAAGATCAACTACGCCTCGGCCGGGGTGGGCTCGCAGCCGCACGTCGCGCTGGAGGCCTGGGCCCGCCGCCTGGGCATCAAGCTGACCCACATCCCGTACAAGACCAACCCGTCGCCCGACGTGATGAGCGGCGTGGTCAGCCTGTACCTGGAGGCGTCCACTACCGCCATCCCGTCGATCCAGGGCAAGCGCATCAAGGCGCTGGTGGTCTCGGGGGCCGAGCGCATCCCGGCGCTGCCCGACGTGCCGACCATGACCGAGTTCAACCCCGAACTCGATCCCAACGGCGTGATCGGCAACTCCTGGCACACGTTCTTCGCGCCGGCCGGCACGCCCGACGACATCGTGGCCCGGCTCAACACCGAGATCGTGAAGATCGTCAAGACGCCGGAGATCCAGGCCCGCCTGCGCTCGCTCGGCCTCACGCCCACCGGCACGCCGGCGGCGACGGTCAACGTGGGCATGGCACAGGACCATGCCTACTGGGGCAGGCTGATCAAGGAACTGGACATCAAGGTCGAGTGAGGTCGCATGCTCGTCGAACAACGCACCTACACGCTCAAGCCGCTGCGCACCCGGGATTTCCTGGCGCTGTACGAGCGCGCCGCGCTGCCGCTGCAGAAGAAGTACCTCGGCCACCTGGTCGGCTTCTTCGTCTCGGAGCTGGGACCGCTCAACCAGGTGGTGCACCTGTGGGCCTTCGATAGCCTGGCCGAGCGCGAGCGCCGGCGCGCGGCGATGGAAAGCGATCCGGACTGGCCGGCCTACGTCGACGCGCTGCGAGAGCTCGACATCGTGCAGCAGCAGGAGACGAAGATGCTGCGCTCGGTGCCGTTCTCGCCGATCTGAGGAGCGGGCCGTCACGATGAGCAGCGCTGCCAGCGAACCCGCCACCGACGACGTGCTCGGCCTGCTGGCCACCATGCACCTGATCCGGGAGTTCGAGGAGGCCGCCGGCGCCGCCCTGCACGCCGGCCAGGTGCGCGGGTCGGTGCACCAGTACACCGGGCAGGAAGCCGTCGCCACCGGCGTCTGCTGCCACCTGGGGCCGGGCGACTACGTCTCCAGCCACCACCGCGGCCACGGCCACGCCATCGCCAAGGGCGTGTCGCCGGCCCGCATGATGCGCGAGCTGTTCGGCCGCCAGGGCGGCACCTCCGGCGGCAAGGGCGGCTCCATGCACATCGCCGACTTCTCGCTCGGCATGCTGGGTGCCAACGGCGTGGTGCCGGACGGCGTCACCATCGCCGTCGGCGCCGCCCAGGCGCTGAAGATGCAGGACAAGCCGGGCATCGTGGTCGCCTTCTTCGGTGACGGGGCCATGAACCGCGGCCCGCTGTTCGAGGCCTTCAACTGGGCCAAGCTGTTCAGGCTGCCGGTGCTGTTCGTCTGCGAGGACAACGGCTGGTCGGTGACTCTGCGCACCCGCACGGTGACCGGCGGGCCGCCGGCGGTGGAGCGCGTCGCCGCCTTCGGCATCCCGGTGTCGCGGGTGGACGGCAACCACGTGGTCGCGGTCCGGCGCGTGGCGCAGGACCTGGTCGCGGCGGTGCGCTCGGGGGCCGGGCCGCAGTTCCTGCACGCGACGACCGACCGCTGGCACGGCCACCTCGCGCACGACTGCCAGCGCTACCGCGACCCGCAGGACATCGAGCGCGTGCGGCAGGACGACTGCATCGCCAGCGCCGAACGCTGGCTGGCGCAGCGGGGCGTCGACGCCGGGCGGCTGGCCGCTGTGCGCGAGCAGGCCCGCCGCACCATCGCCGGCGCCGTCGACGAGGCTGCGGCGGCGCCCTGGCCGGACCCCGCCAGCGCCTACACCGACGTGCAGGACATCGGGAGCGCGGCATGGCGGTGATGACGTACGCGCAGGCCGGTTGCCTGGCGCTGCGCCAGGAGATGGAGCGCGACCAGCGCGTGTGGGCGCTGGGCGAGGACGTGGGCCCGGACGGCGGCGTGGCCGGGCAGTACCTGGGCCTGCGCGAGCGGTTCGGCCCCGGCCGCATCGTCGACACGCCGATCTCGGAGTCGATGATCATGGCGGCGGCCATCGGTTCCTCGCTGCTGGGCATGCGCCCGGTGGCGGAGCTGCGTTACGCCGACTTCGCGCTCTGCGCGGCCGACGAGATCATCAACCAGGCCGCCAAGGCGCGCTACATGCTCGGCGGGCAGGTGCAGGTGCCCATCGTCATCCGCCAGCCGATGGGCATGCGCTGGGGCATGGCGGCCCAGCACTCGCAGAGCCTCGAGAACCTCTGGGTCGGCACGCCCGGCCTGGTGGTGGTGGCCACCGCCACGCCGGCCGACAACCACGGGCTGCTGAAGGCCGCGATCCGCGCCGACGACCCGGTGGTGTTCCTGGAGCACAAGGAGCTGTGGCTCGAGACCGGCGAGGTCGACGAAGGCGCCGGGCCCCTCGCCATCGGCCAGGCGGCGGTGCGGCGTAGCGGCGCCGACATCACGCTGGTGAGCTGGTCCAGCACGGCCAATGCGTGCGTCGCGGCCGCGGCGCAGCTGGCAGGCGAGGGCATCGACGCCGAGGTGATCGACCTGCGCACGCTGTGGCCCTGGGACCGCGACACGGTGTTCGCGTCGGTGCGCAGGACGGGCCGGGTGCTGGTGGCGCATGAGTCGACGCGCGTGGGCGGCTTCGGCGGCGAGGTGCTGGCCGAGATCGCCGAGGCGCTGTTCGGCCAGCTGAAGGCGCCGCCGCGGCGGCTGGGTTCGCCGCGCATCCCCGTGCCCTATTCGAAGCCGCTGGAGGACCTGTGCCGCGTGGGGCCGGACCGCATCGCTGCCGCGGCCGCAGCGCTCTGCCGTGGTGGCGCGGCCCCCGGCATGCCGGAGCTCGCGCCGGGCTGACCACGGCCTGACGGCGGCGGCGCCGGGGCCGCATGGACTAGCATCGGTGTTCCGACACGGCGTCCCTCCGGATCCGGCCCCTTGGACCAGCACATCGATCCGCCCGCGACTCGCGAGCCGGCGCTTGCTGCAAAGCTGCGCCGGTCCTGGTCCATCGGCCAGCTGCTGTTCGCCATCGTCGGGCTGGGCCTGGTTCCCTTCGTCCTGTTTGCCGCCCTGGCGTCGGCCGATGGCGCGCGGCGCTACGACGCCGAGTTGAAGCGCTCGGCGCAGGACCTGTCGCGGGCCCTGGCCATTGCCGTGGAGGGCGAGCTGGACTCCACCGTGGCGGCGATCCGGGTCTACGCGGAATCGGCCGATGCCGATGCCGCCGACTACCGCACGCTGTACGACATCGCCCAGCGCATCCTGGTGCAGCGGCCGGAGTGGTCCACCATCACGCTGGCCGATTCGGCCCAGAACATCCTGTTCAGCACGTCCATCCCGTTCGGCCAGCGGGCGGAAGTGGTCCACCCGCCGAGCCTGGAGGAGGCCATCCGCAGCCGCAAGCCGGTGGTCGCACCGCTCAGCCAGGGCCCGCGCGGCTTCAAGAGCATCGCGGTGCGCGTGCCGCTGCTGCGCGCCGGCGAGGTGGTGTTCGTGCTCACGGTGACGGTCAAGCCAGCGACCTTCCTGCGCATCATCGAGGCCCAGAAGGTGCCCGACAACTGGGTCGTTTCGCTGTTCGACGACAGCCTGGCGCGCGTCGCCCGCTCAAAGGACCACGAGGCCATGCTCGGCGGCGCACCCCAGCCGGTGTTGCGGGCGCTCCTCACGGAAGGCCGGACGGACGGGGTCGAGACCCTGGTCTATCCGGAAGGCCAGTCGCTGGTGACCGGCTTCACCCGGCTGCCGGCCTACGGTTGGGTGATCGTGGTCGGGGCTGCATCGGGCCAGGTGCAGTCCTTCCTGCTGCGCGGCCTGGGGTTCTATGCCGCCGGCGCCTTCGCCGCCCTGATCGTCTGCATGCTGCTCGCCGCGGTGCTGTCGAACCTGATCGCCCGCGACATCGGCCGGGTGCGCGAACAGGCCACCGAGATGGGCCGCGGGGAGGGCATCGTCGGCGCCGGCCCCGGCAGCGTGGTGACGGAGGTCGACGCCATCGAAGGTGCCATCCAGGACACGTCGGCCCGGCTGGTGACGCTGGTCGACCAGCTGCGCGAGGCCGCCGAGGAGGCGCGTGCGGCCGGCAGGGTGAAGGATGAATTCATCGCCGTCACCAGCCACGAGCTGCGCAACCCGCTGTCGCCCATCGTCGCCGCGCTGCACCTGCTGGACCTGAAGTCCGACGAGGGCACCGCGAAGGAGCGCCAGATCCTGCACCGGCAGGTGACCTACCTGCGGCGGCTGGTCGACGACCTGCTCGACGTCTCGCGGCTGACGCGCGGCGAGATGGCCATCAGCCTGCGGCCGCTGGACCTGCACGAACTGATCGAGCGGGTGGTGACCGAGGCGCGCCTGGGCCTGGCGGCGTCGGTGCCGGGGCTGGCGATCGAGTTCCATGCCGACGAGGGGCCGCTGTGGGTGCAGGGCGACGACGCCCGCCTCACGCAGGCGATCAACAACCTGCTGGGCAACGCGGTGCGGCATGCCGAGGGCCGGCCGGTGCTGGTGGAGCTGGCGGGCAGCGAGACGGAAGTCCGCCTCACCGTGCGCGACCAGGGCACCGGCATGGACCGCAAGACGGTCGCCAAGGTGTTCGACCCCTTCTACCAGGCGCGCGCCACCCAGAGCGAGCTGCGCGGCAGCCTGGGCCTGGGGCTGGCCATCGTCCGGAGCATCGTCGACTCGCACCACGGCACCGTGCAGGCGTCCAGCGAGGGACTGGGCCAGGGCAGCGCCTTCGAGATCGTGCTGCCCCGCGCGCAGGCGCCGGAGGCCTTCGGGCTGGCCGGCGACGGCCCCGCTGCCAGCGGACGCGACGGCTCGCCGGGCTAGCCGGAGGTCTGGCTCACCAGCCGCTGCCGGTCGGCCGTGGCGCGCCGGCGCGCGTCGGCGCGGAACGCGTGCACGACGCGCAGCATGGACTGGAGCAGCGGCGACTCCTCGTCCTTGAGGTAGAAGCAGTGCAGGTCCATGCACGCCTTGCGGCGCGATCGCATGGGCCGGTAGGCGACGCCGGGGAAGCGCACGTTGGCCATGGAAGCGGGCACCATGGTGACGCCGCGGCCGGTGGCGGCCTGCAGCGTGGCTGTCACCAGGTCGGTGAGCGGCGGCGCCAGCCGGGGTTCGAAGCCGTTGTCGCGGCACAGCTGCAGCACGGTTGCCGTTCCGGACGGCGTGGTGCCGACCAGGATCGTCTCCTCGCGCAGCCGCGCGACGTCCACCCGCTGGAGCGCGGCCAGCGGATGCGACTCCGGCAGGGCCAGCAGCAGGTCCTCCCGCGCCACCAGTTCCACCTTCACGTCGGGCTCCTCCGGCAGCAGCCGCTCGAACACCAGCTGCACCCGCTTCTGCCGCAAGGCCGGCAGCTGCATCGGCGTCTGTGCGTGGTGCAGCACGACCTCGACGTCGGGATGGGCGGCGTGGAAACTGGCCAGCAGCTGGGGCACCACGCCGAACATCGCCGATCCGTAGACGCCGATGTCCAGCCGGCCGGCATCGCCCCGGCCCGCGCGCCGCACGCGCTCGCTGGCCAGCGTGACCAGCGAGCGGATGCTGCGCGCGTGCTCCAGCAGTTCGTGGCCCGCGGACGTGAGTTCCATGCCGCGCGGCGTGCGCTTGAACAGCTGCGTGCCCAGCTCCGCCTCCAGCTGCTGGATCTGCCGCGTGAGCGGCGGTTGCGAGAGGTGGAGGCGCTCGGCCGCCTTGCCCAGGTGGCGGGTTTCCGCGACGGCGACGAAGTAGTTGAGCTGGCGGATGTCCATGGGGAGCGTCTTACCGAAAAGGTATCGGCGGGCTGCCAATTTAGCATTGGACGTTGCTCCTGCGCGTGAACAGACTCGCCGCTCGCAAGGCCATCGCGTGCCATTGCGAACGAGCCTTCCAACACAGGAGACAACGTGACAACTCGCTTTCCCAGGCTGACATCCGGCCCCCGCGTCGCGCGGGGCGCCTTCGTGTTCTCGATGACGGTGATCGCCGCCGCCGTGCTGCATGGCTGCGGCGGCGGCAGCGGCAGCAACCAGGCACCGGCCGCCAGCGTGCTGGCCGGCCAGGGCGTCACGCAGCCGGCGGTGCAGGCGCGCGTGAAGCCGCTGCTGCAACTGGGCCCGTTCTCCTACCGGGACCTCAACAACAACGGGAAGGTCGACCAGTACGAGAACTGGCGCCTGCCGGTGGACGTGCGGGTGAAGGACCTGGTCCGGCAGATGACGCTGGCGGAGAAGGCCGGCATGCTGCTCATCAACACGCTCAACGCGCCGGGCGGCACCACGCCGCTGCCGGGCGCCGAGGCGCAGCGCCTGGTCAACGACGAGGGCATGACGCGATTCATCTTCCGCAGCGCCGTGCAGCTCAATGGCAGCGTCAGTCCCCAGCGCGCGGCGGAGTTCACGAATTCCGTGCAGGAACTGGCCGAGGCCACCCGGCTGGGCATCCCGGTCATCTTCAAGTCGAACGCGCGCAACCACTACGACCGCAGCGCACGCCAGGGCATCAACGAACCGGCCGGGTCGTTCTCGGAGTGGCCCAAGGAGCCCGGCCTCGCGGCCACCCGCGACATGGCGCTGATCCGCGACTTCGGCGACACCATCGGCCAGGAATGGGCGGCCATCGGGCTGCGCGGCTCGTACGCGTACATGGCCGACACCGCCACCGAACCACGCTGGTTCCGCGTGCACGAGACGTTCAGCGAGAGCGCCGGCCTGAACGCCGACATCATGAAGAACCTGGTGCTCTCGTGGCAGGGCGGACCGGTGGATCCGAACACCCGGGTGGCGATGACCATCAAGCACTTCCCCGGTGGCGGTCCCGCCGCCGGCGGCCTGGACGCGCACTACACCTTCGGCAAGTTCGCGAGCTATTCGGGCGGCCTCTTCGCCGAGCACCTGAAGCCTTTCCAGGCGGCAATCGAGGCGGGTGTGTCGGCCATCATGCCGTACTACAGCGTCCCGACGAACCTGACGCACGACGGCGTGACGTTCGACCAGGTCGGTTTCGCGTTCAACCGGCAGGCCATCACCGACCTGCTGCGAACCAGGCTGGGATTCAAGGGGTACGTGAATTCCGACACCGGCATCATCACGCAGCGGGCCTGGGGCCTGGAGAGCAAGTCGACCCCGGAGCGCATCGCCGCGGCCGTCAACGCGGGCGTCGACGTCCTGTCGGGCTTCAGTTCGAAGCAGGAGATCCTCGACGTGGTCGCGGCCGGCCTGATCACGGAAGCCCGCCTGGACGAAGCCGTCACGGCGCTGTTGCGCGAGCAGTTCGCGCTGGGGCTGTTCGAGAACCCCTACGTCGATGCGGCCAGGGCCAACGACATCGTCGGCAAGCCGGAGTTCCTGGCCAAGGCGCTCGATGCCCAGCGCCGCTCGCTCACGCTGCTGAAGAACGACACCGCGCTGCCGCTGAAGGCGCCCCAGCCGGCCGCGCCCGTCAAGCTGTACTCGGTCAACCTGAACACCAGCGTGCTGGCAGACCCGATCTACGGCGGCTACACCGTCGTGTCCGGCGACCGCACGGCGGCCAACGGCAACATCCGCCCGGCCGTGCCCGCCGGAACGGACTACGCCGTGGTCCGCGTCGAGGTGTCGAACAACTCGGGGGCCTATCGCAGCAACGACCCGGCCACCGGCGCCAATCCGGCGTACATCAATCCGCGCACCGGCAAGACCTGGGGCGCCGACGACCCGGCCGGCATCGACGATCGCCTCACGTTCGGCGGCGCCTACCCGTGGGAAGTCGACATCCTGGACTTCACCGGCATGGCCGCCGCCCAGTCGTGGCGGATCTCGCCCTCGCTGGCCGACATCCAGGCGACCATGGCCGAAGCCCGGGCGGTGGGCGCGAAGGTGGTGCTGAGCATCTACTTCCGCCAGCCCTACGTGCTCGACGACGCCAGCGGACTGAAGAACGCGAACGCCATCGTGGCGAACTACGGGGTCAGCGACACGGCCCTGATGGACGTGCTCACCGGCAAGTCCCGGCCGCAAGGCAAGCTGCCGTGGGCCCTGGCGCGCAATGCGCAGGCGATCAAGGCCCAGGATCCCGATGCGCCCGGCTACCCGGCGGCCGACACGCTGTTCCCGTTCGGCTTCGGGCTGACCTACTGACACGGCACGCGGCCGGCGCTCCAGTGTCGGCCGCTTCCTACGCCGGACAATGGGAAGCGCTGCGACACTCGACGGTTGCCCGCTCAGCCCGAGCGGGCACCGTCTTTCCGATGTCCATTCCCCTTTTCCTGTCCGGCGGCGGCGCCGTCGGCGCGCAGCTGCGCAACCACCCCTGGACCGACACCCCGCTCGGTCCGCCGCAAACCTGGCCACCGGCGCTGCAGGCGCTGGTCCAGATCATGCTGGCCTCGAACCAGCCGATGTTCCTGGTGTGGGGGCCGCAGCGCACCTACCTCTACAACGACATCTACACGCCCATCCTGGGCGGCAAGCATCCGCAGGCGCTCGGGCGCGACGTCTTGGAGGTCTGGAGCGAGATCCGCGCCGACATCGAACCCATCGTCGACCAGGCCTATCGCGGCGAGCCGGTGCAGAGGGACGACATGGCGCTGGAGATCAACCGCCACGGCTACCCCGAGACCGCCCACTTCTCCTTCTTCTATTCCCCCATCCGCGGCCCCGACGGGACGGTGGACGGCTTCTTCTGCGCGGTCAACGAGACCACCCGGCAGGTCCAGGCACAGGAGGAGCTGCGCCGCAGCGAGGCACGCCACCGCGGCGTGCTGTCGCGCATGGACGAGGGCTTCCTGCTGCTGGACGAGGACTTCCACATCGCCGAAGTCAACGACTACACGCTGCGCCTGTGCGGGCTCGCCCGCGAGCAGATGGTGGGCCGGTGCCACTGGGAGGTGTTTCCGGGCAGCCGGGAGCTGGAAGTCGGGCGCGCCTACCTGCGGGCCATGGCCGAGGGGCGGCCCTTCACGCTCGATCACCTGTACGAATGGCCGGACGGCCGCAAGTCCTGGATCGAGCTGCGCGGCTACCGCACACCCGACGGCCTGGCGCTGTTCTTCCGCGACGTGGCCGAGCGGCGGCGCTTCGAACGCCAGGCCGCCGAATCGGCCGAGCGTGTGCAGCTCGCGCTGGACGCCGGTGCCATCGTCGGCACCTTCGTCTGGGACGTCGCGGCCGACCGCGTCGTGGCCGACGAACGCTTTGCACGCACGTTCGGGCTGGACGTTGCCGCCTGCCACGCCGGCGTGCCGCTGCAGGGTGCCTTCGCCTCCATCCATCCCGACGACCGCCAGCGCGTCCAGCGGATGGTCGCCGAGGCGATGCAGCGCGGCGGCCCGTACCGCTGCGAGTACCGCGTGATCCGGCACGACGGGCTGTACCACCCGATCGAGGCCATCGGGCGCTGCGAGCTCGACGCACAGGGGCGGCCGGTGCGCTTTCCCGGCATCCTGGTGGATGTGGAGGACCGCCGCCGCGCCGAAGCCGAGCGCGACCGGGCCAACGCCCTGCTGCGCACCTTCATCGAAGCCGTGCCGGGCGTGGTGTACGCCAAGGACCGGGACGGCCGCCTGATGCTGGGCAACCGCGGCACCGCCGAGCTGATCGGCCGGCCGCCCGAGCAGTTCATCGGCCGCACCGACCTGGAGGTGCTGGGGGACAAGCGGCAGGCTGCGGTGGTGATGGAGAACGACCGCCGCATCATGGAGTCCGGCCGCGCCGAGCAGGTCGAGGAAATCGTCCCCATGCCCGACGGCCAGGCGGTGCACTGGCTGTCGCACAAGGCACCGCTGTTCGACGCCCAGGGCGCGGTGGTCGGGCTGGTGGGCGCGTCGATCGACATCACCGATCGCAAGCGCGAGCAGGAGCGCGCGCGCACCGAGACGGAGATGCTGGACCTGCTGAACCAGACCGGCGCGCTGCTGTCCGGCGAGCTCGACCTCGACGCGCTGCTGCAAAGCGTCACCGATGCCGCCACCAAGCTCACCGGCGCGCAGTTCGGCGCCTTCTTCTACAACGGCGTCGACGCCCAGGGCGAGACCTACATGCTGTTCTCGCTCTCGGGCGCCCCGCGCGAGGCATTCGAGCACTTCGGGCAGCCGCGGCCGACGCCGATGTTCGAGCCGACCTTCCGCGGCGGGCCGCCGATCCGGCTGGACGACGTGCGCAAGGATCCGCGCTACGGCGGCTGGGGGCCGCACCATGGCATGCCGCCGGGCCACCTGCCGGTGCGCAGCTACCTGGCGGTGTCGGTGGTGTCGCGCAGCGGCGAGGTGATCGGCGGGCTGTTCTTCGGCCACCCGGAACCGGGCGTGTTCACCGAACGCAGCGAACGGCTGGCGACCGGCATCGCCTCGCAGGCCGCGGTGGCGATCGACAACGCGCACCTGTACGCCGAGGCCCAGCGTGCCGCCGCCGAGCGCACGCAGCTGCTGGAAAGCGAGCGCGCCGCCCGCGCCGACGCCGAGCGGGCCAGCACGCTGAAGGACGAATTCCTGGCCACGCTGTCGCACGAGCTGCGCACGCCGCTCAGCGCCATCCTCGGCTGGGCGCACATCCTGCGCCGCAAGACCGCCGGCGATCCGTCGCTGGCCAGGGGCATCGACGTCATCGAGCGCAGCACGCGGGTGCAGACCCAGCTGATCGAGGACCTGCTCGACATGAGCCGCATCACCTCGGGCAAGCTGCGGCTGGACATGCAGCCGATCGCGCCCGTCACCTTCGTGCAGGCTGCCGTCGACGCGGTCCGTCCGGCCGCCGAAGCCGCGCGCGTGAGCGTGCGCCTGGTGCTGGAGGAGCCCGTGGCGGCCGTGATGGGCGACTCCGCCCGGCTCCAGCAGGTGGTGGGGAACCTGCTCACCAACGCGATCAAGTTCAGTCCCGCGGACGGCCGGGTGCTGGTGCGGGTGGGGGGCGACGAGGAGCGCGTGCGCATCGAGGTCGACGACGATGGCATCGGCATCGCGCCGGAGTTCCTGCCCCATGTGTTCGACCGTTTCCGACAGGCCGACGGCTCGACCACGCGGCGCTTCGGCGGGCTGGGGCTGGGCCTGTCGATCGTGCGGCACCTGGTGGACCTGCACGGCGGCACGGTGGAGGCCCGCAGCCGCGGGCTGGGACAAGGTTCGACCTTCGTGTTCACGCTGCCGTCGCACGCCATGGCCGTGCTGCGCGGCGGCGAGGCGCAGGTTCCACTGAACGGCGTCGACGTCGACCTGCAGGGCCTGCCGGTGCTGGTGGTCGACGACGAGCCCGACGTGCTGGACCTGCTGTCGCGCGTGCTGGGCGAGGCGCGCGCCCAGGTGACCGCGGTGGCCGACGCCGAGGCGGCGCTGGACGCCTTCGCCAGCGGGCGGCCGGGTCTCCTGATCTCGGACATCGGGATGCCGGGCATGGACGGCTACGAGCTGATCCGGCGGCTGCGGCGCACGCCGCCGGCCGGTGGCGTGCGGGTGCCGGCGATCGCACTGACCGCGTTCGCGCGCCCCGAGGACCGGCAGCGCGCGCTCGACTCCGGTTTCGACGCCTACCTGTCCAAGCCGGTCGAGCCGCACGAGCTGCTGGCCCAGGTGCGGCGGCTGGCGCTGCTGCAGCGGCCCGCGGCACAGCGCTGACCTGCCAACGCGCGGCCGGCGGCATCACGGCCCGGCGCGCGCTGCCACGTCGATCGCACCGCGGCTCGCCGGCGGCTAGCTGCTGTCGCCCGTGCTGTCCGGCCCCAGCGGTTCCGTCACCTCTCAGGCCGCCTTCGGGTGCTCCCGGAAGAACCGCAGCAATTCGGCGGTGGCGTCGGGCCCGCGCATGTCGGTGTAGCTGCCGGCGCTGCTGCCGCCGCTCCACGCATGCGGCGCGCCTTCGATGCGCCAGTGTTCCGCCCGCACCTGGCCGTTGGCCGAGCGTGCCACCCGCCGCGTGACACGGCGCCCACCCGACACCGCCGGCGTGTCCTGCTGGACATCGCCAGCCGCCACGGCGCCGAAGACCTGCTCGCCGTTGACTGGGCTGACCGCGTGGTCGCCGCTGCCGTGGAACACGATGGTCGGCACGCCGGCGCCGGCCCTCGGCGCGCTGGCCGCGCCGGCCTGCATGGCCTTCAGGCCCGAAGGCAGGTCGCGCGCCGCGCCAGCGGCCAGGCCCGAATGCACGCCGACGGCGGCGAACAGGTCCGGATGCGTCTGCGCCAGGATGGCCGCCATGGCGCCACCGGCCGACAGGCCCGCCGCGTACACCCGGCGCGGATCGATCGCGTGCCTGGCCATGAGCGAGCGCACCATGCCGGCGATGAGGGCCGGCTCGCCACGTTCGCGCTGCTGGTGGCTGTGCTTGAACCAGTTCCAGCATTTCTGCGGATTGGCCTGCTTGGACTGCACCGGGTACAGCACGTAGAAGCCCTGGGCGCGGGCGGCCTCGTTCATGCGGGTGCCGGCCGCGAAGTCGTCGGCGTCCTGGGTGCAGCCGTGCAGCATCACCACCAGGGGCAGCGGTTCGGTCCCCGCGCCCGGCGGGATGTAGAGCTTGTAGTCGCGCCCGGCCGCTCCGGTGCCGCCGTGGCGGCCGGTGACGAAGGCGCCGGGGGCGTCGGTGGTGTCGCGACGTGGCGCCGGGCGCTCGGCGACGGGGGGCGGCTCGGAGCCAGTGTCCCGGGCCTGCGGCGCGCGCGCCGGACCCGGCAGGCGATGGGCGACGGCAGGGTCCGCCGACGGCACCTCGCGCGCCTCGACGTCGATGACCACGTCCTCGTTGGCCGCCGGCTCTGCCGCGCGCTGCTGGCCGCGCAGGGCGGACTGGATGAGGTGGGTGGCGCCTTGCAGGTCGCCCTCTTGCGTGAGGCGGGTCGCCTCGCGCATCAATTGCTGGAAATCGGGCATGAGATCCTTGTTTTCGCGCCGCGGGACCCGCGACAGGCGGCCCCGTCAGGCAGTTGGGTCCGCTGCAGCCGGGCGCAAGGGCCGGTGGGACAACCACGCGGCCGGGTTTGCAACCATTGCAGCACGATCCGCGCCGCGCAGGGCACCACCGGGTGGCGCCGACAGGCCGCTGTCAGGCCCGGGACACCCTTGGTGACCTCAGGTCGAGGCGATCCGTCAATGCGCCGTGAACGGGTTGCGCGTGCTGCGGCCGCGCATCCACGCCAGCGCGCTGGTCGCGAGCTGGTAGCCGGGCGAGACGCGGGTGACCGAGAAGCGCGGGCACATGGTGGCGCCGAAGCCGGCGTAGAAGCGGGCGGTGCCCTCGCTGGAGATGCCGTCGAAGTCGAACACCAGGCCGCGCCGGCTCGCGTCCTGGATGCTGCGCCAGACCAGCAGGCTGACGGCGCCGTTGTCGGCGATGCCCGGGTGCCGGGTCGACATCAGGTACCAGGCGCGGCTGGCATCCCGGACCACCAGCACTGCCGCCCCGATCACGCCGCGCTCGTCGATGGCCGCGCGGATGCAGGCCTGGCCGCGCCGCTGCGCCGCCTCGACCAGGGGCTCGACGCAGCCCAGGTCGAAATAGCTGCGCTGGCCGGCATGCCGCAGGTTGTCGGCGTACAGGCGGTGGAACTGGCCGGGGTCGTCGAGCTCGGTGGTGCGCCAGGACTTCTCGCCCTTGCGGATCACGTTGCGCGTCTTGTCGCGCATGGCGCGCCACAGCTGGTCCTGCGCCGCCGGCGCGATCTCGGCCGAGTACTGCACCGAGGCGGAGAAGCCCCGCGCCTGGAAGCCGAGCACGTCGCGCAGGCCGGGGTGGCAGGTCTGCGAAAAAAGGGCCAGGTCGGGCAGGCGCCCCGCGAGCTCCTCCATGGCGTCGATGCGGTGCAGCCACTGGTTGTTGCCGCTGCCGGTGCCGGGGTCGATCACCGGGCCCAGCAGGTGCGTCAGGTGCGGCTGCACGCTCACGCGGAAGCCCCGCCGGCGGCTCACCCGGTACGGCATCCAGGCGACCAGCCGGCCACCCGACCGCACCTCGGCCATCTCGACGGCGCCGCCGGTCGCCCGTTCCAGCCACCAGGGCTCGTGGAAGATCGTCGGCGGCGCCAGCGGCGCCAGCGGCGCCACCGGCCGGGCCGCGGTCGCGGGCGGTGCGACAGGCACCACGGGCTGGTGCGGTGGCGCCGGCCGGGTGGGGTGGTCCACGCGAGGCGCGGCCGCCGGCCGCTGCGCGGGCGGCGCGGTAGCCTGGCTGGACGAACCCGGTTGAACCCACATGCGACGGACCCCACGGCTGAAACAGCCACCGAGGCTAGCCGCGATTTGGTCAGGTCCTGGTCAGACAACGCCTCGTGCCGAGCCAGCGGCGGATGGGTTGCCGCCGATCCGCGCAAGGCGGTGGATGGGCTGCGACGCGGCCCGTCAATGCGCGGGCACGGTCCCCCTCCAGCCGCCCGTTGCCATGCCGCGCGCCTCCACCAGCTCCTTGAAGCGCCGCAGGTTGCCCCTGGCCGCCAGCTTGACGGCGCCCACGGCGGCGCCGGCCTTCTCGGCCCGGGTCTCGGGCTGGTAATCCATCTGCAGCTGTACGCGGGTGCGGTTGTCGCCCAGGCGGTGGAACGTCACCATGCCGGCGTTCGGCGTGCCGCTGGTGCTGCGCCAGGCGATGCGCTGGTCGGGGACCTGCTCGGTGATCTCGGAGTCCCACTCCTTGGCCCTGCCGGCGACGACGGCGCGCCAGTGCAGGTGCGTGTCGTCGACCTGTTCGACATGCTCCACGCTGGCCATGAAGCGCGGGAACTCCTCGAACTGCGTCCACTGGTTGTAGGCGGTGCTCACCGGCACGGCCAGCTCGATCGATTCCTCCACGCTCGAGCGGCGCGGCGTCCCGGTGCCGTGGCGCAGTTGCCGCGACAGGTAGAGGCCGCCGCCGACCAGGGCGGCCAGGCCGAGCAGCGCGAGGCCCGGATGGTGCGGCTGCATGTCCTCGTCGAACATCTCGCCGTCGAGGTCGTCCTGGCGCTGCTGGTCCAGCTGGCGCAACAGCAGCAGGCCGACGGCGAGGGCCGCCACGTGGATGGGTCTGGCTTGCATGACGCAGTCCTCCGGTTGTTGTCCGGCCGCCATGCTGGCAAAGCGGCCCGCCGCGGCGTGCAACAGCGTGCAAAGCCCGGCGCTCAGGCCCGGAGGCAGCGGCCGGCCTGCGCAGGTCGCGCCGGGCATCCCTCGGGGACAGCCGGCGTATCCGGGCCGTTGCCGAAAGTTGCCAGGAGGAGTTGCTTGACACGCCACTGCGAGGCTTGGGGCCGTGCGGCGCCGTGATCCTTGCTAGGGTGCCGGCATGAACGCGGTCCTGCCCATGCGTGCCCTGCGCCTCCTGGTGGCCTGCGCGGTCGCCGCCTGCACCGCTGCCATGGCGGCCGATGGCTGGCCGGAAGCCGCCCGGCCCGGCGCCGTCGTCCTGCTGCGCCACGCCACGGCACCCGGCACGGGCGATCCCCCGGGGTTCCGGGCCGACGACTGCGCCACCCAGCGCAACCTGAGCGAGGAAGGCCGGGCCGAGGCGCGCCGGCTGGGCGTGCTGTTCCGCGAGAAGCGCATCGCGGTCGACGAGGTGCTCACCTCGCAGTGGTGCCGCACCCGCGAAACGGCCAGGCTGGCCTTCGGCGAGAAGCTGCCGCGCGACGAGCCGGCCTTCAACTCCTTCCTCGGCCAGGCGCCCGCCCGGCGCGAGGCCCAGACCGCCGCCGCGCGCGACCTCCTGGCCAGGTGGCGTGGCCCCGGTGCGCTGGTCGTCGTGACCCACCAGTTCAACATCACCGCGCTCACCGGCATCGGCGCCGCGTCCGCCCAGGGCGTGGTGGTGCGGGCCGGGCCGGACGGCGGGCTGCAGGTGCTGGGGACCATCGAGCCCTGACCCGTGGTGGGCTGCGCACCCGGAAGCGGCCTCCCTGACGCAGAAGAAGAAGTGACGACGGGCTTCCGACCGGAAGTCCTTTCCTCCGGCCGTCTTTCGCGTTCTTCAGCGCCTTCTACGTGCGGGAGTCCGCGTCCGCGCATCCAGGGCATGCCTGGAGACCCCCCGGCAAC
Source organism: Ramlibacter pinisoli (assembly GCF_009758015.1). Lineage (NCBI taxonomy): Bacteria > Pseudomonadati > Pseudomonadota > Betaproteobacteria > Burkholderiales > Comamonadaceae > Ramlibacter > Ramlibacter pinisoli. Next base: position 736,590 of record NZ_WSEL01000009.1, on the reverse strand, counting down.
CTGCACAGGGGCAGGGCCCGCGCCGCCTTGTCCCGCGGACGGCTCTGCAGTAACTTGCGGCGGGGCGACAGGCACCGGCACGGTGCCGCCCCATCCGGCCGCCAGCAGAGGGCCGCCCGACGGAGGACTTCCATGACGCAGACCCACCTGCTGGCGCGCGGCAGCCGTGCCGACGATGTGCCGGCCTTCAAGCGCGCGCTGGCCGCCCAGCTGGGCGACGAGGCCGCCAGCTTTCCCGGCCTGCTGGCGCCGGGCGACCTGTACGACGCCGACACCGAGGCGGCCTGCCGCCGCTGGCAGGCCGGCACCGGCCTGGTGGCCGACGGCGTGGCCGGCCCGCACGCGTTCACCGTGCTCGGCCTGCGGCAGCCGGCGGCCCTGGAGATCCGGCCCGACCTGCAGGCCGTGCGGCAGCTGTTCCCGCAGACCAAGCCGGCCAACATCGTGCGCTACCTGCCGTACGTCACCGATGCGCTCGAGGTCGCCGGCCTGCTCGACCGGGAAATGGTGCTGGCCGCGCTGGGCACCATCCGCGCCGAGACGGCCGGCTTCGTGCCCATCGCCGAATTCCCCTCGCGCTTCAACACGCTGGCGGGCCAGCCGCCGTTCAGTGCCTACGAACCCGGCACGCCGGCGGGCAAGGCCCTGGGCAACTCGCAGCCGGGCGACGGCGCGCGCTACCGCGGCCGCGGCTTCGTGCAGCTGACCGGCGCCGACAACTACGCCCGCTACACGCTGGCGGCCGGCGTCGACCTGGTCGGCCGGCCCGAGCTGGCCAACTCGCCGGAGGTGGCGGCGCTGCTGCTGGCACTGTTCCTGGCCGACCATGCGCCGGCCATGCGGGCGGCGCTGGCCACCGGGCGCTACGCCGAGGCGCGCCGGCTGGTGAACGGCGGCGCGCACGGGCTGGAGGAGTTCCGCGCCACGGTCGTGCAGGGACTGGCGTTGTGGCCGGCCCCCACCGGCGCCGGCCGGCGCCGCACCCGGTCGCAGCGGCCGGCGCTGGACGTGGTGCGCGACGCCCGCAAGGACCCGGTCGACCTGCGCGACCGGCTGTACCAGCCGCCGCCGCTGTCATTGCCGGCCCAGCATCCGCCGGCGGCCGACGTGAATACCTTGTTCCGCGACTACCGGACGCTGGTGCGCAACCAGGGCCGCGATGCCTCCTGCACCGGCTACGGGCTGGCCTGCGTGATCAACTTCGCGCGCTGGCGCCAGGCCGGCTTCGGACCGGGGCCGGAGTCGGTCAGCGCGCGCATGCTCTACAACTACGCGCGCCGCTACGACGAGTACGCCGGCGAGGACTACGGCGGCTCCAGCTGCCGCGGCGCGCTCAAGGGCTGGTTCAACCATGGCGTGTGCCTGGAGTCCGACTGGCCCGACCACCAGCGCCCGCGCTACGGCTACGCCCGGCGCGCGCTGCAGACCACGCTGGGCGTGTACTACCGCATCGACACCACCTCGATCACCGACCTGCAGGCGGCGGTGCTGCAGACGCACGCCATCTACGTCTCCGCGTACACCCACGCCGGCTGGGACGAGCTGCTGGGCAAGGCGCCCTCGACCCGCGTCCCGAGCCACGCCGCGCTGCCGCTGATCGCCTTCGACGGCGTGCCGTCACGCCAGGACGGCCATGCCTTCGCCATCGTCGGCTTCAACGAGCGCGGCTTCATCGTGCAGAACTCCTGGGGCCCGGCTTGGGGCCTGGGCGGCTTCGCGGTACTGGGATACGCCGACTGGCTGGCCAACGCGATGGATGCTTGGGTCGCGTCGCTGGGCGTGCCGGGCGTCGTGCAGGGCCGCCTGGCCGCGCCTCGCCGGGGTGCCGGCGCGGCGGCCGGGGAGGGCGTCGACCAGGGCCGCTGGTGGCTGGAGTCGCGCGCCTACGAGCACAGCGTCGTGGTCGGCAACGACGGCCGGGTCGACCGCTACGCCGGCCCCGACGAACTCACGCGCACCCTGCAGCACCAGGGCTGCGCGCTGCCCGACCGCTGGTTCCGCGACGACCCGGTGGCGGCGTCGGCGCCCACCAGGCGCCTGGTGCTGTACGCCCACGGCGGCCTGAACAGCGAGGCCGAGGCGATCGAGCGGGCCCGCGCCATGGGCCGCTACTTCACCGGCAATGGCTGCTATCCGCTGTTCCTGGTGTGGAAGACCGGGCTGGCCGAGACCCTGTGCGACCTGGTGGAGGACGCCCAGCCCGTCGCCACCCGGCGCGCCGGCGGCCTGCTGGACGCGGTGACCGAGGTGACCGACGGCATCATCGAAGGCACCCTGGGCCGCGGGGCGGGCCGCCGGGTGTGGGGCGAGATGAAGGAGAACGCCCGCTTCGCCTGCCAGCCGCGCCGCGCCGGCGACCTGCTGGCCGACGCGCTGCAGGGCCTGGCCGCCACCTGGGGCGATGCGCTCGAGATCCACCTGGTTGGGCACTCGGCCGGCGCCATCATCCTGGGCCACCTGCTCGAGCTGCTGGCCGCGCGCGGGCTGGCCGGGCGGGTCGCCTCCTGCCACCTGTACGCGCCGGCCTGCACGGTCGAATTCGCCAACCGCTACTACGCGCCCCAGGCCGGGCTGATGCAGCGCCTGTGGCTGGACATCCTGTCCGACCAGCAGGAGAAGGACGACAACGTGGCGGGCCTGTACCGCAAGTCGCTGCTGTACCTGGTGTCCAACGCGCTGGAGCCCGACCGCCGCACGCCGCTGCTCGGGCTGGAGCGGGTGCTGGACGCGGCCGACGCCGGCTGGGAAGGCTCGTCGCAGACGGCGCAGGCCCTGCAGGCCTGGCGCGATGTGTCGCGCGAGGTCGGGCTGGCCACGCGCACCGGCATCGTGGCCGTGCCGCGCGTGCCCACCCTGGCGGGCGGCGGGCCGAAGACGCTGGTGCGCGCCAGCCACGGCAGCTTCGACAACAACATCGACACCGTCGCGGCCACGCTGGCGCGCATCACCGGCGCGCCGCTGCGGCTGCCGGTGGACGACCTGCGGGGGTTCTAGGTCGCAGAAGGGGGGTCGTCATGCCGGGCTCGACCGGGCAGCCCACGCCAGGTCGCCTACCCGTCGCGACCGTGTTCACGTCCCGGGTCGTGCCGGGTCCCGGAGATGGATGGCGGGTCAAGCCCGCCATGACGGGGATGGGTGGATGCCGCGCCGCCCCCAAGTGGCGTCATGCCGGGGTCGACCCGGCATCCATCCCCGGACGCCAGACCGCCCCCGAACCAAGCGGCGTGCCGCTGAGAAGGCGGCTCAGCGCGCCGGCCGGCGACCGGTGAGCGCGAGCACGCGCTCCATCTCGTCGAGGGAGATCGGCTTGACCAGGTGCAGGTCGATGTCGGCCGCGGCGGCCCGGTCACGTTCCTCGTGGCTGCCGAACCCGGACACGGCGACGATCATGGTGTCGTGCAGCCGCGCGTCGGCGCGCAGGGCGAGGGCGGTGTCGTAGCCGTTCAGGCCCGGCATGGCGAGGTCCAGCAGCACCAGGTGGGGCACCCAGTCCTGCGTCGCGGCGAGCGCCGCCTCGCCGGTCCCCACGGCCAGCACCTCGTGGCCGTAGTGGCGCAGCAGGTCCGCCAGGGTGGTGAGGAAGTCCTCGTCGTCGTCGACGATCAGCACCCGGCGGGGCTGGTCGTGGGAAGCGGGCAGGTGCATGGATCTGTACGGTACTGCTGGACAGCCCCCGATGCTCGCCGCTCGACCGATGCCCGCGCCAGCGCGGCGACGCCTGCCCTTGACCTGGATCAACAACGAGCGCCGTGATTAGGTGTTTGGTACTCGTCTGTCTATCCGCGGCCCGTCCCACCCGAGTCAGATCTTCGGCTCCGGGCTGGCGGTCTTTTGCAGGGGGTCCTCGGCCGGCCGCAGCACGGCCAGCAGGTCGGAGGTGGTGCGCAGGATCAACTGCGCGCCGGTGACGCGCAGTTCGCGCTCGGTGCCGAATCCGCACAGCACGCCGACGCTCTGGGCGCCCGCTGCCACGGCGGTGCGGATGTCGATGGTGGTGTCGCCGACCATCAGGCAGTGCTGCGGCTCCACGCCCATGGCGGCGGCGGCGTACCGCAGCGGCTCGGGATGCGGCTTCATCCGGCGGGTGGTCTCGGCGCCGACCACCGCCGTGAAATGTCCGCGCACCCCGTAGTGCTGCAGGAAGCGCTCGATGCGCGGCACGGCGCCCGTCGAGATCGTGCACATGGGGAAGTCGCGCGCCAGCGTGACCAGCATCTCCTGCACGCCCGGCACCATGTCGTGCGGCAATTCGTCGATCGCCTCCGGGTTGCGCGTGTGGGCGGGGTCGGCGCCGCGCTGCCGGATCGCCTTCAGGCGCGCCCGCAGCCGTGACACGGGAACGTCCAGGCCCAGGGCGTCGAGCCGGGCATAGGCCGCGTGCACCGGGGTCTCGGCCGCCATCACCAGCTGCCGGGCGGTGCGTTCGGCGCGGCGGCCGCTCACCCCGGGCAGGACATCCAGCAGGGTGGCCAGCCGGGCCACCAGGTGGTCGTCGGTGTCCGCGATCGTGCCGTCGACGTCGAAGCACAGCGCACGGACACGGGTGAGGTCGAGGGCCATGGATGCACCTTAGCGGCCCGCGTGCCTGTTGTGGGCCACGCGGGGACGGTGCATTCCCGTCCATTGCTACTTATGCCTGCCTGTCAGATCTGACAGGGTGGCCGTTTCCGGCCGGTCAACCGGAAGCCGGGCAAGCGCGACCAAATCGGCATGCCGCCTTAGACTATGCGCTTGATCACGCAGTAGGGGGAGTGTCAAGTGACTGATGCCATCGTTTTTGCGTGGCGCAGTGCAGATGACTCGGGGCGCGGCCGGCCGCGCCGGTCGGTCTCGCCGGTCCCGGATCGCGCTGCCGCGATGCCGGTCCGACCCGGCCGCCGACCCATCCCTCCGATCTCCGCCGAGGCCTCGCGCCCGGCCCGGGTTTCCGTTTTTTCTTCATCGACTCCAGAGCCATCACCATGCTGACGACCCTAGACCGTGCCGTTGCCGCACGCCACGCGCCGATGCCTTTCGGCGCCACCGAGCCCCTGTCCTTCGCCGACCGGGTGCAGTTGCACCACCTGCGCACCCCCTCCGACATCGAGCAGGTGCTGCCGCTGCGCCAGGAGATCGACCTGTCGGCGCACGCCATGGGCGATGAATTCTTTCGGCTCGAAAAAAAAGAGACGAATTGGGGTTCGTCGGTGCCTTCGAAGTCGACGGTGAGCTGATCGGCACCATCCGTCTCGTTCCCATGGGCCACGGCCTGACGCTCACCGACCAGCTGGTCGAGCAGCTCGGAGACGCCGCGCCCCAGGTCCCCGGCACCCGCTGGGAGGTCGGCCGCCTCGTCCTGGCGGAGGCCCACCGGACCGACGTCGACGCCCTGCGGCGTTGCCTGTTCCTCTCCCTTGACTACGCCAGCCGGCAGACCGAGGTGCACCACCTCTTCGCGTCCTGCTCGCACGTGCTCAGCCGCCTGTACCGGCGCTTCGCGTTCTCCCCCTTCGCCGCCAACGTCCCGCTGCACGGCACCGCAAAGTCCTACACGCTGATCCACGGCCGCGCGCACGACGTGCTGCAGGCCCTCGGACGCGGCCGGGCAGCCTCCACCACGCTGCAGTGACAATCGCGGGATGACATTCTTCGGCGACCTGCTGGAGCGCTACCGCTCGTACCACCGCGCCGAGCCGGTGATGATCTGGTATGCCGGCCTGCTGGGCGCCGTGGCGTTCCCGCTGTTCTTCCTGCTGCGGTTCTCGCGCCAGGGCCTGGGCTACGACGATTTCTACCTGCGCCTGGCGGCGGCCGGCCTGTGCCTGCTGCTGATCCTGCGGCGCTGGTGGCCGGCCCGCCTGCAGCCGTACTTCTACGAGTACTCCTACGGGGTCCTGATCTTCCTGCTGCCGTTCATGTTCATGTTCACGGCGCTGAAGAACGGCGGCGACACCGCCGGCGTGGCCAGCACGCTGATGGCGGTGTTCTTCGTCATCTTCATGACCGACTGGCGCAACATGCTGCTCATGGTGGGCGTCGGCTTCTCGGCCGCGATCGGCGCCTTCTGGCTCACCGAGCCCGAGCCCTTCGTGTCGCCCGAGTACGTGGGGCGCCTGCCGACCCTGCTGCTGGTGATGGTGGGCGGCAGCCTGTTCAAGCTGGCGATGGAGCGCGCCACCGCCGCGATGGTGCGCAGCGCCTATGCCTCCATCGCCGGCTCCATCGCGCACGAGATGCGCAACCCGCTGGCCCACATCGGCCACAGCCTGGAACAGCTGGAGCAGGTGCTGCCGCCGCCCGGCGTGACCGAGCAGGCGCTGGGCCCGCGCCAGATCGATGCCCTCTACCGGCACGTGTCGGAAGGCGAACGGGCCGTGCAGCGCGGGCTGCAGGTGATCGCCATGACGCTGGACGAGGTGAACGGCAAGGCGGCCGATCCGGCCTCGCTGAAGCTGCTGTCCGCTGCCGCCGTCGTCGACAAGGCGGTGCGCGAGTTCGTGTTCGACGACGACGCCGCGCGCGAGCGCGTCACCGTCAGCGTGGAGGAGGACTTCGTCTTCCTGGGTGACGAGACCAGCTGCCTGTTCGCGCTGTTCAACCTGCTCAAGAACGCGCTGTACTACGTGTCCAGCGCGCCGCAGCTGCAGGTGCGGCTGTCGGTGGGCGGCCAGACCATCCGGGTGCTGGACAACGGGCCGGGCATCCCGGCGGCCCAGCTGTCCCGGCTGTTCGAGCCGTTCCGCTCGGTCGGCAAGAGCGGCGGCACCGGGCTGGGGCTGAGCTATTGCATGCGGGCCATGCGTTCCATCGGCGGCATGATCACCTGCGATTCGCGGCCGGGCCAGTACACCGAGTTCACGCTGCGGTTCCCGGTGGTGCCGCCCGATCGCCAGGAAGCGCACCGGCGCGAACTGTCCGACTGGCTGCGCGGCGCCCTGGCGGGCAAGCGGCTGCTGGTGGTCGACGACGATCCGGCCCAGGCCCGGGCGGCGGTGCGCAAGCTGGAGGGCCTGGAAGTCGCGATCGACGAGGCCGGCGACGGCCAGGCCGCGCTCGACCTGCTGGCCAGCCGGCGCTACGAGCTGGTGCTGATGGACATCCGCATGGCCGGCATCGACGGCTATTCGGTGGTCGAGAGGATCCGGCGCGACGGCGTGTCGCTCAACCCCGAGGTGCGGGTGCTGGCGCACAGCAGCGAGCCGGAACACCTGGCGCGCGTCAAGGCGCAGAAGGTCGGCATGGACGGCTTCCTGCCCAAGCCCTGCAGCCAGTTGTCGATGCTGGAGGCGATGGCCCAGGCGATCCGCGCGCCGCGCCACCGGCGCGTGATGGCCGCCACCCGCCCGCTGGGCGGCCGCACGGTGGTGGTGGCCGACGACAGCGCCGGCAACCGGCGCCTCGTGTCGGCCTACCTCGGCGCGGCCGGCGCCAGCGTCGTCGAGGCCGGCAGCGGCAGCCTGGCAATCCAGGCGATGCGGGAGCGCCCCGCCGACGCGCTGGTGGTCGACATCCACATGCCCGGCATGGGCGGCATCGAGACCGCAGCCGCCATCCGGGCCAGCGGCATGCCCTGGGCCGGCGTGCCCATCGTCGCCCTGACCGGCCGCTCCGATGCCGACATCCGGCGCGAGGCGCAGCAGGCGGGTGTGAGCGCGTTCCTGGTCAAGCCGGTCGAGGCCGGCGCCCTGTGCAGCACGCTCGAGGCCCTGCTGAAGCAGACGCCGGCGCCCGCCGTCCAGGTCCGGCCGGCCGCGCACGGGCTGCTGGACGAGGGGCGCCTGGAAGGCTACCGCCGCCTCGACATGCTCGACGAGGTGCTGGCCGACTACCTGCCGCGGCTGGAGGAACTGTCCGGGGCGTTCGGCCAGGCGGTGCGCTCACGCCGCCTGCAGGAAGCCGAGGAAGTTCTGCATGCCCTCCTGGGCGCGGCGGGGGAGGCCGGTGCCGCGGCCCTGCACGAGGAGGTGAGGCGCATCTACGTGCCGATCGTGGAGACGGGCGACTGGCCCCAGGGCCTGGACTGGCTCGACCGCATCGACCGGCTGGCCTCCACCAGCGTGTCGGCGCTGCGCGCCTACGGCGCCGGCCCGCAGCCGGTCACCGCCGGCTAGGCGCAGCCCGCGCCGGGCGGGCCCGGCGATCCATTCGGACACGCGGGTGCACGCGGGTCGCGTGGCTCCGGGGCCGGGGCCTATCGGTGCTTTCCCGCTCGGTCCAGGCCGGGGTCGTCACTACGATGCGGCACGCCCCATGACCGATTTCCTCCAGCTCGTCTTCTCCGGCATGGCCACGGGCAGCATCTATGCCCTGGCCGCCCTCGGCTTCACCCTGCTGTGGCAGGCCTCGGGCACCATCAACTTCGCCCAGGGCGAGTTCGTGATGCTGCCGGCGTTCGCCATGCTGGCGTTCGCGGCGGCCGGCGCGCCGCTGCCGGTGGCCTTCGTGCTGACCGCGGTGCTGGCGGTGGGCGTGCTGGGCTGGGCGTTCAAGCGCGGCATCGCCGATCCGCTGCTGCGGTTCGGGCTGATGCCCATCGTGGTGGCCACCATCGGGCTGGCGATCGCGGCGCGCAGCGGCATGCGCGCCGGCTACAGCGCCGAGGCGCACCCGTTTCCCAGCCTGTTCACCGACAAGCTGTTCACGGTGGCCGGGGTGACGGTCTCGCTGGCCGACGTCGGCACGCTGGCGATCGCGCTGGCGCTGGTGCTGGGCACCCAGGCCTTCCTCTCGCGCACCGTGACCGGCCGGGCCATGCAGGCGGTGGCGCAGAACACCGACAGCGCCACCGTGCTGGGCATCGACGTGCCGCGCATGGTGTTCTACACCTTCGCCATCAACGCGGTGCTGGCCTGCGCGGCGGCGCTGCTGGTGACGCCCACCTACCTGGCCAAGTTCGACATGGGCGAGTCGCTGGGCAACAAGGCCTTCTTCGCGGCCATCATCGGCGGCTTCAACAACAGCAGCGGCGCGCTGCTGGGCGGCATCGTCGTCGGCGTGGCCGAGAACCTGGCGGCGGCCTACATCTCGCCGGCCTACAAGGATGCCGTGGCCCTGGTGCTGTTCATGGCCGTCATCCTGTTCAAGCCGCAGGGCCTCCTCGGGCGCAAGGTGGAGCGGAAGGTCTGACCATGAGCAAGCTTTCCTGGTCCGTGCTGCTGGCGATCCTGGCCGTCCTGCTGGCCGCGCCGCCCTTCCTCAAGAACTACGGCGTCTACCTGTTCACCTACTGGCTGGTGTTCGTCATCGCCACCATGGGCCTGAACCTCACCGTCGGCTACGCCGGCCAGAAGTCGCTCGGCCACGCGGCGTTCTTCGGCATCGGTGCCTACACCGTCGCCATCCTGATGAAGGCGGGCTTCTCGTGGTGGGTCGGCCTGCCGGTCGCGGTGGCCGGCTGCTTCGCGGTCGGACTGGCGCTGGGCTTCCCGGCGCTGCGGGTGCAGACCCTCTACCTCGCGTTCGCGACCCTGGGCTTCAACACCGCCGTCTGGCTGGTGATGCGCAACGAGGAGTGGCTGACGGGCGGCACCTTCGGCATCAACAACATCGCCCGGCCGTCGCTGGCCGGCCTGCCGCTGGACAAGCCGCTGGCCTTCTACTACTTCGTGCTGGGCGTCACCCTGGTGCTGGGCGCGCTGCTGTGGCGGCTGCTGCGCTCGCCCTGGGGCAAGGCCTTCACCGCGCTGCGCGACAACCCGATCCGGGCCGAGAGCCTGGGCGTGAACACCCGCCACTACACGCTCTTGAGTTTCGCCATCGGCGCCGCGTACGCCGGCGTGGCCGGGGCGCTGTTCGCCAGCCTGGTCGAGTTCATCGAGCCGGCCGCCTTCACCGTCGGGGCGTCGATCATGATGTACCTGATGGTGGTGGTGGGTGGTGCCGGCTACTTCTTCGGCCCGCTGCTCGGTGCCGCCGTCGGGGTGCTGCTGCCCGAGTGGCTGCGGTTCGCGCAGGCCTGGTACCTGCTGGTGTTCGGCCTGTCCGTCGTCGCCCTGATGCTGTGGCTGCCCGACGGGCTGCTGAGCATCCCCGACAGGCTGCGCGAACGGCGGCTGGCGCGCGAGGCCGGCGCCGCCCGCGCCGCCGCGCCGCGCGTGGAGGCCGCATGACCGCACCGGTGCTCCAGGTCCGCGGCGTGTCGCGCTCGTACGGCGCCATCCGGGCCGTCGACGACGTCAGCTTCGAGGTGCTGCCGGGCGAGATCTTCGGCGTGATCGGGCCCAACGGCTCCGGCAAGACCACGCTGTTCAACAGCGTCCTGGGCCAGATCCGGCCCGACACCGGGCGCATCGAGCTCAAGGGCGAGGACATCACCCGGCTCGACCCGGTGGCGCTCAACCGGCGCGGGGTGGGGCGCACCTTCCAGACGCTGCAGGTGTTCGGCCGCATGACCGTGCGCGACAACCTGCTGGTGGCAGCGCAGGAGCACCACGGCTCGCTGTGGAGCCGCATGGCGGCGCCGGCCGATTCGGGGCTGGGCGGCAAGGCCGATGCCTTGCTGGCGCAGTTCCGCCTCGGCCACGTGGCGCACCGCAAGGCCGGCGAGCTGAGCTACGGCCAGCAGAAGCTGGTGGACATCGCCATGGCCTTCATGTCCGACCCCGACCTGGTGCTGCTGGACGAGCCCTGCGCTGGGGTCAATCCGAGCCTGGTGGGCGGCATCGGCACGCTGCTGCGCGAGCTGAACCGGTCGCGCCGCAGCAGCTTCGTGGTGATCGAGCACAACATGGACTTCGTGATGGACCTGTGCCACCGCATCCTGGTGATGGTGGAAGGCCGGGTGCTGGCGCTGGGCACGCCGGCCGAGATCCGCGCCAACACCCAGGTGCTGGACGCCTACCTGGGGCACTGATGGCAGCGACCACCGGCACCGGCATCGAGTTCCGCGACGTCACCGCGGGCTACGGCGACTTCATGATCCTCAACGGGTTGGACCTGCGGGCTGCTGGCGGCCGGATCACGCTGCTGCTCGGCCCCAACGGCGCCGGCAAGAGCACCGTGCTCAAGACGCTGTTCGGCATGCTGAAGGTGCGCCGCGGCAGCATCCACCTGGGCGGCCAGGACATCACCGGCGCCAGCCCGCGCGAGCTGCTCACCCGGCACGGGGTCGCCTACGTGCCCCAGGGCCGCAACCTGTTCGGCCAGCTCAGCGTGTACGAGAACCTGGAACTGGGCGGCATCGCGCTGGGCATGAAGGCCACGCGCGAGCGCATCCCGCAGGTGCTGGATCTGTTCCCGCGCGTCAGGGAGCGGCTGCACAGCGCGGCCTCGTCGCTGTCCGGGGGCGAGCAGAAGCAGCTGGAGGTGGGGCGCGCGCTGCTGCTGCGCCCACGCGTGCTGCTGATCGACGAGCCGTCGATCGGCCTGTCGCCGCTGGTGGTGCAGGACGTGTTCCGCCTGCTGCGCCAGCTGGCGGACGAGCAGGGCGTGACGGTGCTGATGGTGGAACAGAACGTCAAGAGCGCGCTGAAGATGGCCGATGACGCGATCGCGCTGGAATCGGGCCGGCTGGTGCTGCACCGGCCGGCCGGCGAGCTGCTGGCCGACCCGAACATCGAGCGGCTGTTCCTCGGTGGAGGCGCCGCGGCCGCTGCGCCCGCCGGCGCACTAGACTGGTCGGCATGAACGGCCACTTCCTTGCACGACGACCCGCCGGGCCCTGCCGGGCCTGGGCCCTGGCCTGCCTGCTCGCCGTCGGCGCGGCCGGTGCGGCGCGGGCCGCCGACGACGGCCAGGGCGCGGTGGCGCAGGCGCCCCCGCCGGCGGTCGGCGCATCGGCGCCTGCGACCGGCGGCGTGCGGCCGGCCCGGGGCAGCGCCGAGGATTGCCGTCAGCGGCGCCAGGCGTACGACAGCAGCCAGGCCTGCTTCGCGCCTTACCGGAACGCGGGCGGCGGGATCAAGCCGGAGGCCTTCGCGGCCTGCGGCCCCGAAGTGCTGGACCCCAGCGGCGACTGCGGGCCGCCGCGCAACTAGAGGACGACCGGCACCTCGGTGGCCGGCGGCGTGTTGCGGCTGCGGCCGCAGCGCACGATGCCGTCGATCATGACCATGCCGATGCCCGGCAGGTCGCCCAGCTGCACGCTCTCCAGCAGGCCCTTGCCGGCCGAGTGCTGCGCCTTGTCCATGAACACGAAGTCGGCGGCCCGGCCGACCTCGACGAGGCCGCAGTTGAGCTTGCGGATCCGGGCCGTGTTGCCGGTGGCGAAGCAGAACACCAGCTCCGCCGGGATGTTGGCCAGGCTGGACAGCATGGCGACCATGCGCAGGATGCCCAGCGGCTGCACGCCCGAGCCGGCCGGCCCGTCGGTGCCCAGGATGATGCGGTGCGGGCACTTGAGCTGCAGGGCGGCCTGGGCGGCGGCGATGGCCACCTTCTCGTTGCCGTTGTGCACGATCTCGATCGCCCGCGCCGAGCGTTCGCACAGTTCGCAGACGTGGGCCTCGGGCAACGCGGTGTGGCCGCCGTTGATGTGGCCGATGACGTCGGCGTCGGCCTCCAGCACCACGTCCTTGTCGATCAGGCCGGAGCCCGGGATGGACGGCCCGCCAGTGTGGATGGTGCTCTGGATGCCGTACTTGCGGGCCCAGGCCACCATCTGCGCCGCCTCCCGGCCGGCCTTGACCGACCCCAGGCCGACCTCGCCCAGCAGGCCCACGCCGGCATCGGCCAGGTCCTTGAAGTCCTGCTCGACCATGCCGTGCTCGATGACCGGCGCGCCGGCCAGCACCTTGACGCCGCCGGGGCGGAAGTTGTCGAACGCGCGCTGCGCCGTGATGGCCAGCGCCTTCAGGCCCACGATGTCCTTGGGCCGGCCGGGCAGGTGCACCTCGCCGGCGGAGACCATGGTCGTGACACCGCCGTTCATCGTGGAGTCGATCCAGCCCAGCTGGCCCTGGCGCGGCGTCCAGTCGCCGAACACCGGGTGCACGTGGCTGTCGATGAGGCCGGGCGCCACGCAGGTGCGGCGGCAGTCGATGGTGACGTCGGCCCGTTCCGTGTCGCAGTCGGCGGCGCGACCGACCGCGGTGATCAGCCCGTCGTGGACGACGATGGTGTCGGCGTCCAGGATGGGCCGGTCGAGGTCGCCCGAGAGCAGCAGGCCGATGTTGGTGATGGCCACCTTGCCGGACTTGCCGCTGACTGCCGCTTCTGCCATGACGTTCTCCTGAAAAGAAACCGAAAGCGGACCGCCTGGCGCTTCACGGCCGAACCGTGCGCAGCACCGATTCGACGACGAAGGCCTGCCAGTGGGCCAGCGCCTCGGGCGACTCGAGCTTCTCGCCCAGGAAGGCCGACAAGGTGTGGCGGTTGGACAGGTAGAAGTAGTTCAGCGCCGCGATCATCAGGTAGACGTCGCGGCCCGACAGGCCGGCCCGGAACACCTTCTGGCGGACGCCGGCCTCCAGCACGCGCTCGAGGATCTGGATGGCGGGCGACGAGTAGTCGCGCGCGCGCAGCGACTTGGCGATGTGCTTGCCGCGGTGCAGGTTCTCGTCGTTCAGCAGCGTGATGAACTCGGGGTTGCGCTGGTAGAACGTCCACATGAAGGTGATCACCGCGGTGAGCGCCTCCACCGGGTTGTCGCTGTCGAGCTCCAGCGTCGACTCGGCCTCGTTGAAGCGGCGGTACATGTCCTCCAGCACCGCGATGAACAGCTCTTCCTTGCTGCCGTAGTAGTAGTAGATCATGCGGTCGTACGACCGCGCGGCCTTGGAGATGGCGTCGACGCGCCCGCCCGAGTAGCCGTGCTTGGCGAACACGCGGGTCGCCGCCTTGAGGATGGCGTCGCGGGTCTCCTGGGCGGCCAGCGCGCGCACGCCCGGCTTGCCGGCAGTGGCGGTCCGGGCGGGGGAGCGGCGCGGCGCCGTGGCGGTCATTGCTCGGCGAAGGCCCGTTCGATGACGAAGTCGCCGGGCCGCGAGGTGCTGCCCTCGGCGAAGCCGCGCTCCTCCAGCATGTGCTTGAGGTCCTTGAGCATGCCGGGGCTGCCGCAGATCATCACGCGGTCCTCGGCCTGGTTCAGCGGCGGGATGTCCAGGTCGTCGAACATCTTGCCGGTGCGCATGAGGTCCGTGACGCGGCCCATGGTGCGGTACTGCTCGCGCGTGACGGTGGGGTAGTAGCGCAGCTGGCTGGTGACCAGCTCGCCCAGCACCTCGTGTGCCGGCAGGTGCTCGACCAGCAGGTCGTGGTAGGCCAGCTCGTCCTTCTGCCGCACGCCATGCACCAGCACGATCTGCTCGAACTTCTCGTAGGTCTCGGGGTCGCGCACGATGCTCATGAACGGCGCCAGTCCGGTGCCGGTGGACAGCAGGAACAGGCGCTTGCCCGGCAGCAGGTAGTCGATGAGCAGGGTGCCGGTGGGCTTGCGGCCGACGATGATGGTGTCGCCCACCTTCATGTGCTGCAGGCGCGAGGTGAGCGGGCCCTCGGGGACCTTGATGCTCAGGAACTCGAGGTGGTCCTCGTAGTTCGCGCTCACGATGCTGTAGGCGCGCAGCAGCGGCTTGCCGTTGATGCGCAGGCCGATCATGGTGAAGTGGCCGTTGGAAAAGCGCAGCGAGGTGTCGCGCGTGGTCTTGAAGGTGAACAGCCGGTCGGTCCAGTGGTGGACCTCGGTGACGGTTTCCTCGTTGAAGGCGCTCATGGCCGGGCCTCCGGCTGCGCACGCATGTGCATGGTGTGGTTCATCCTGGGGCTCCTCGCCCTCTTGCGGGGCGCGAAAGAAAATCTTGCAACCCGCCGGGCGATGGGCTAGATTTGCTGCTTCATGTTGCGTCCACTACATGAAACTGCAGTGGATCCTACATGATGGTCCCCCACCCGGCAAGCCGATCCGAAACCCTCCATTGTCCATGACCGAACACACCAAGACTGACGGGTTGCCGACGCTGGAGTCGGTGCCCGTGGTGCAGGTCCTGGAGAGGGCGGCGCCGCGCAACGAGCGCATGGCCACGGACAAGATCGAATGCAACGCCTGCCCGGTGCTGTGCCAGATCTCCGCCGGCAAGACCGGCGCCTGCGACCGCTACGCCAACGAGGCCGGCGTCCTGGTGCGGGTCGACCCGGTGGTGTTCCTGCACCGCTCGCTGGCCGCCGGCGAGGCCGCGCTGGTGCCCTTCACCACCCGCGAGGTCGACCCCACCGATCCGGCCGCCGGCCTGCTGCCCGCCGAGGGCGTGTTCGTCACCGGCATCGGCTCGTCCACCACCTACCCCGACTACAAGCCGGCGCCTTTCATCGTGGCGTCGCAGGCCGAGGGCGTCGACCTGGTCACCGTGGTCACCGAGGGCATCTTCAGCTACTGCAGCCTGAAGGTGAAGATCGACACCGACCGCTGGCTGGGGCCCGAGCAGGCCAACGTGCGCTGCAGGGGCGAGGTGGTCGGACACGTCACCACCATCGAGTACGGCTCGCAGATGCTGTCTTTGGGCGGCGTGCACCACCTCACGGGCGGCAGCAAGAAGGAAGGCCGCGTCACCTGCGACCTGATGCAGGCACTGGGCAACCGGCAGGCGGTCGAGGTCGCCATCGACGGCGGCGCGCAGGTCGTCCTGCAGGCCGGCCGGGCGCCCATCGTCAACGGCGTCGAGGAGCAGCGCATGCGCGTGGGCTGCGGCTCGGCCACCATCGGCATCTTCGCCAAGCAGTTCTTCGGCCACGCCGACGAGGTGGTGGTGGTCGACGACCACATCACCGGCGTGCTCACCCAGCACCAGGCCGGCCGCTGCCTGGGCATGCGGCCCTCGGGCATCCAGGTGCGCGGGCGCAAGTCCACCCCGGGGCGCTACTTCCAGGTGGCCAACCCGGGCACCGGCTGGGGCGGCACCGACATCGCCGACCCGCTGTCCATCGTCGAGGGCTGGGACCCGCAGGCGGCCTGGCCCGGGCTGCGGCTGCTCATGGTGTCCACCACCGGCGAGCACGCCGCCTGGTACGAGCTCGACCACGACCTGGTCCCGCGGCCGCTGCCTCTGCCGCCGGCCGTGGCGGGCACGGTGGCGCGCATCGGCGAGAACTGCGAGCCGTCGCTGTGCACGGTGCTGTTCCTCGGCGGGGCGGGGGGCAGCCTGCGCGCCGGCGTCACCGACAACCCGGTGCAGCTGACGCGGGCGATCAAGCAGGCGCTGGTCAACGTCACCTGCGGCGGTGCGCCGGCCTACGTCTGGCCGGGCGGCGGCATCACCGTGATGGTCGACGTCATGCGCATGCCCGACCACAGCTTCGGCACCGTGCCCACGCCGGCCATCGTCGCGCCCATCGAGTTCAGCATGCGGCTGGCCGACTACGAAGCGCTCGGCGGCCACATGGGCTATGTCCGCCCGCTCGAAGACGTGCTGGCGCATGGCGCCTGGCACAACGACGGCGCCCCCACCGGCCGCCGCCCGCAGGCCTTCCTGCCCGCCAACGCCTGGCCGCTGGGCATGCCGCCCATGCTGGGCTGAGGCAACGGCCATGAGCGCGCAGCGCCAACCCCTGTCCGGCCAGCGCTGGCATTTCCAGCACGGCCCGATCGACATCGTCATCGGCGCCGACGGCGAGGCGGGTGCGGTGCAGGCCGCCCACGAGGCGGCGTGGCAGCGTTTCCGCGGCGTGCTCGACGAACTCGTGGCCGAGCTGCCGCTGCTGCGCCAGCCGGTGGGCGAGGAGTGCTCGCTCGCCGGTCCCATCGCCCGGCGCATGTGGCAGGCCTGCCAGCCGTACCGCGCTGGCTTCATCACCCCGATGGCGGCCGTGGCCGGCGCCGTGGCGCAGGAACTCGCCGCCTTCTACCGGCAGCCCGGCATCGCCCGCGCCTGGGTCAACAACGGCGGCGACATCGCGCTGCACCTGGCGCCGGGCGAGGTCCTGCGTGTCGGTCTGTTCGCCGACCTCGGGCGCCTGCAGCGCAGCGGCGGCGCCCTGCACCTCGACGGCGATTTCCGCATCCACGCGGCCCAGCCGGTGCGCGGCATCGCCACCAGCGGCTGGCGCGGCCGCAGCTTCTCGCTCGGCATTGCCGACAGCGTCACCGTGCTGGCGCGCACCGCCGCCCAGGCCGACGCGGCGGCCACCGTCGTCGCCAACGCGGTCGACGTCGACGATCCGCGCATCCGGCGCCGGCCCGCCTGCGAGCTGAAGGACGACACCGACCTGGGCGAGCTGCCCGTCACGGTGGACGTCCCCGCGCTCGGCGAGGCGGCCGTGCGGCGTGCCCTCGCGCGCGGAGCGGCGCGGGCACGCGAGTTGCAGGCGGCAGGCCTGATCGAGTCCGCCGTCCTCGCCTGCCAAGGCTGGTTCGCCACTGCCGACCATCCACCCACCCGCCTGCAGCCGCCCGCCAGCGCGCCTGCCGCCCCTGAACGGCTTCCTGCCTGAAAGCGCCGCCATGACCCGTTCCCTCATCGACATCCGGCGCGTGCTGACGCAGGTGGAGGACATCCACCACGAGTTCGGCCCGGTCCCTGCCCAGCCGCTGCGCCGGGGCGCCATCGCGGCGGTGCTCGCCAATCCGTACGCCGGCCGCTACGAGCCCGACATCCTGCCGCTGATGGACGCCCTGCAGCCGGTGGGCATCGAGATGGCGCAGCGCCTGTGCTCGGCGATGGACGTGCCGCCCGCCGCCATCCAGGGCTACGGCAAGGGCGCCGTCATCGGCGCCGCCGGCGAGCTGGAGCACGGCGCGCTCTGGCATGTGCCGGGGGGCTACGCCATGCGCGAGCTGCTCGGCTGGAAGGCCGACGCCGGGACCGGTGCGAAGGGCCTGGGCCAGCCCGGCAATGCGCTGGCCATCGTGCCGTCGACCAAGAAGGTCGGCGCCCCCGGCACCGCGCTCGACATCCCGCTCACCCACATCAACGCCGCCTACGTGCGCAGCCACTTCGACGCGATGGAGGTGCGGGTGCCCGGCGCGCCGCACGCCGACGAGATCGTCCTCATCCTGGCCATGAGCACCGGGCCGCGCGTGCATGCACGCGTCGGCGGCCTGAAGGCGGCCGACATCAGCCAATGGGACGGGCAGCGCTGAGCGCGGCCGGCCACAGCAGAGGAACCACAGCCATGCCAAGCAAGATCCGCAAGATCGTCGTGCAGGTCGACGAGATCCGCTCCGAGATGGGCCGTGCCATCGACCCGCCTGCGCGCAAGGCGCTGGCCATGGCCGTCATCGACAACCCGTACGCCGGGCGCTACAGCGACAACCTGGACGAGCTGGTCGCCATCGGCGAGGAGCTGGGCGCGCTGCTGGGCCGCCGGTGCGTGCAGGCGCTGGGCATCCAGCCCGGCCAGGCGCACAGCTACGGCAAGGCGGCCATCGTCGGCGAGGCCGGCGAGCTGGAGCATGCCGCCGCCATCCTGCATCCCAAGCTGGGCGCACCGCTGCGCCAGGCGGTGGAGAAGGGCGCCGCGCTGGTGCCCTCGGCCAAGAAGCAGGGCGGCCTGGGCACCGCGATCGATGTCCCGCTGGGCCACAAGGACGCCGCCTTCGTGCGCAGCCATTTCGACGCCATGGAGGCGCGGGTGGCCGACGCCCCGCGCGCCGGCGAGATCGTGGTGGCCGTGGTCGTCACCGACAGCGGGCGGCCGTCGGCACGCGTGGGCGGCCTGCAGGTCCACGAGATCAAGGGCGAGGACGGCCTGCGCTAGGCTCCCACCTGCCACCGAGCACTTCACTTTTTTCCACTTCCATCCCTGGAGCCCGAGATGACATTCACCTGGAACCTGCTGAAGACCGCTGCCGCGGTCCTCGCCACCACGGGGGCGCTGGCGGCGACCACCGTCCACGCCCAGGCGCAGAAGCCGATCAAGATCGGCGAGATCAACAGCTACAAGGCGCAGCCGGCCTTCCTGGAGCCCTACCGCAAGGGCATGGACCTGGCCGTGGAGGAGATCAACGCGGCCGGTGGCATCAACGGCCGCAAGGTGGAGCTGTTCGTGCGCGACGACAACGGCAACCCCGGCGAGGCCGTGCGCGCCGCCGAGGAGCTGCTGGCGCGCGAGCAGGTCGACGTGCTGGCCGGCTCCTTCCTGTCCAACATCGGCCTGGCGCTGACCGACTTCGCCAAGCAGAAGAAGGTGTTCTTCCTGGCCGGCGAGCCGCTCACCGACAAGATCGTCTGGCAGAACGGCAACCGCTACACCTTCCGCCTGCGCACCTCGACCTACATGCAGGCCGCCATGCTGGTGCCCGAGGCGGCCAAGATGAAGAAGAAGCGCTGGGCCATCGTGTACCCGAACTACGAGTACGGCCAGTCGGCGGCCGCCACCTTCAAGGCGCTGCTGAAGGCGGCGCAGCCCGACGTCGAATTCGTCGCCGAGCAGGCCCCGCCGCTGGGCCGGGTCGACGCCGGCAGCGTGGTGCAGGCCCTGGCCGATGCCAAGCCCGACGCCATCTTCAACGTGCTGTTCGCCGCCGACCTGTCGAAGTTCGTGCGCGAGGGCAACACGCGCGGCCTGTTCCATGGCCGCGAGGTGGTCAGCCTGCTGACCGGCGAGCCCGAG
Source organism: Ramlibacter pinisoli (assembly GCF_009758015.1). Classification (NCBI taxonomy): domain Bacteria; kingdom Pseudomonadati; phylum Pseudomonadota; class Betaproteobacteria; order Burkholderiales; family Comamonadaceae; genus Ramlibacter; species Ramlibacter pinisoli. The sequence goes on along the minus strand of NZ_WSEL01000009.1, from coordinate 717,129 downwards.
TACCTCGACCCGCTGAAGGACGAGACGCCCAACGGCTGGGTGGTCACGGGCTATCCGTGGTACGGCATCCAGACGCCGGAGCACAAGGCGTTCTTCCTGGCCTACCAGGGCAAGTACAAGGATCACCCGCGCCTGGGTTCGGTGGTCGGCTACAGCACCATCAAGTCGCTGGCCGAGGGCATGAAGAAGGCCAGGAGCACCGACACCGAGAAGCTCATCGAAGCCTTCTCCGGCCTGGAAGTCCTGACCCCGTTCGGCAAGGTCACCTACCGCGCCCTCGACCACCAGTCCACCATGGGCGCCTACGTGGGCCGCACCGCCAACCGCAACGGCGCCGGCACCATGGTCGACTACAAGTACCTCGACGGGGCCAAGTACCTGCCGTCCGACGAGGAAGTGAAGAAGATGCGCGCGGCGCCCTGAGCGAGCGCGAACCCGACCCGCCGCACCCGCCCGTCCCGCGTCCATGGACCTGTCCGGTTTCGTCGTCCAGCTGCTCAACGGGCTGGCCGGCGCCTCCTCGCTGTTCCTGGTGGGGGCGGGCCTGTCGCTCATCTTCGGGGTCACGCGCATCGTCAATTTCGCGCATGGCTCCTTCTACATGCTGGGCATCTACGGTGCCTATTCGCTGGTGCAGGCCAGCGGCGGCGGCGCCTGGTTCTGGCCGGCGCTGCTGCTGGCGTCGCTGGCCGTCGGCGCCCTCGGCGCCGTCATCGAGATCACCCTGCTGCGGCGCATCTACCGCGCGCCCGAACTGCTGCAGCTGCTGGCCACTTTCGCGCTGGTGCTGGTCATCAAGGACGCCGCGCTCTGGACCTGGGGCCCCGAGGAACTGCTCGGGCCGCGCGCGCCGGGCCTGGCCGGCTCGATCCAGATCCTCGGGCGGCGCTTCCCGGCCTACGACCTGTTCATGATCGCGGTCGGCCCCCTGGTGCTGGGCGCGCTGTGGCTGGTGCTCACGCGCACCCGCTGGGGCACGCTGGTGCGCGCCGCCACGCAGGACCGCGAGATGGTCAGCGCCCTGGGCGTCAACCAGGCCTGGCTGTTCACCAGCGTGTTCGCGCTGGGCGCCATGCTGGCCGGCCTGGGCGGCGCACTGCAGCTGCCGCGCGAGCCGGCCAACCTCGAGATGGACCTGCTCACCATCGGCTCGGCCTTCGTGGTCGTCGTGGTCGGCGGCATGGGGTCCATCCCCGGCGCGTACGTCTCGGCGCTGTTGATCGCCGAACTCAAGGCCCTGTGCATCTGGCTCGGGCTGGTCGAGGTGGCCGGCATCAGCCTCTCGATGTCCAAGCTCACGCTGGTGGTCGAGTTCCTCGTCATGGCGGTGGTGCTGGTCGTGCGGCCCTGGGGCCTGATGGGGCGGCCGCAGTCGATCAGCCGCCACGTGGGGGAGGCCGAGGCGCCGCTGCGCCCCGGAGGCCGGCCGTTCCAGGTGTCGGCCGCGGTGCTGCTGGCCGGCCTGGTGCTGCTGCCGCTGGCCACGGCGGGCTCGCCCTACGTCACGGTGCTGGCCATCGACCTGCTGATCGCCGCGCTGTTCGCGGCCAGCCTGCACTTCATCATGGGCCCGGCCGGGATGCACTCGTTCGGCCACGCCGCCTACTTCGGGCTCGGCGCCTACGGTGCCGCGTTGCTGGTGCGCAGCATCGGCCTGCCGATGGAAGGCGCGCTGCTGGTCGCCCCGGCGGTGGCGGCGCTGGGCGCGCTGGTGTTCGGCTGGTTCTGCGTGCGCCTGTCGGGCGTCTACCTGGCCATGCTCACGCTGGCCTTCGCGCAGATCACCTGGGCCGTCGTGTTCCAGTGGGACGGCTTCACCGGGGGCAGCAACGGGCTCACCGGCGTCTGGCCCTCGTCCTGGCTGGCCGACCGGCGCAGCTACTACTACCTCACCCTGCTGCTGGTCGCCGGCAGCGTGCTGTGGCTGCGGCGCGCGCTGTTCTCGCCGTTCGGCTACGCCATCCGGGCCGCCCGCGACTCGGCGCTGCGGGCCGACGCCATCGGCATCGACGTGCGGCGCATGCAGTGGGTCGCGTTCGTGCTGGTCGGCCTGTTCGCCGGCCTGGCCGGCGCGCTGTTCGCCTTTTCCAAGGGCAGCATCTCGCCTGACAGCCTGCACGTGGGCAAGTCGGTCGACGCGCTGGTGATGGTGCTGCTGGGCGGCATCCAGACCCTGTCCGGCCCGCTCGTGGGCGCGGTCACGTTCACCTGGCTGCACGACACGGTGGCACGCAACACCGACTACTGGCGCGCCACCCTGGGCGCCGTCATCCTGCTGCTGGTGCTGCTGTTCCCGATGGGCATCGCCGGATTCCTGCGCCAGGTCCAGCAGCGCCGCGGCGCCGGGGTGCGGCCATGAGCCTGCTGCAGGTCAAGGGGCTGGGCAAGTCGTTCGGCGGCGTGCGCGCCGTCGACGGCATCGATTTCGAGCTCGCGGCCGGCGAGCTGCTGGCGCTCATCGGGCCCAATGGCGCCGGCAAGTCGACCACCTTCAACATGGTCAACGGCCAGCTGCGCTGCGACAGCGGCTCCATCCGCCTGGAAGGGCGCGAGCTGGTCGGCCTGAGGCCGCGCGCGATCTGGCGCATGGGCGTGAGCCGCACCTTCCAGATCGCCGAGACCTTCGCCTCGCTCACCGTGGTCGAGAACGTGCAGATGGCGCTGCTGTCGGCCGACCACAAGCTGTATTCGCTCTGGCGCCCGGCCGCCGCGCACCGCCGCGACGACGCCCTGCGGCTGCTGGCGCAGGTCGGCATGGCCGAGCAGGCCGACAGGCCGTGCAGCGTGCTGGCCTACGGCGACGTCAAGCGGGTCGAGCTGGCCATCGCCATGGCCAACGAGCCCAAGCTGCTGCTGATGGACGAGCCTACGGCCGGCATGGCGCCGCGCGAGCGCAACGAACTCATGGCGCTCACCAAGCGGCTGGTGGTCGAGCGCGGGCTGGCGGTGCTGTTCACCGAGCACAGCATGGACGTGGTGTTCGCCTATGCCGACCGCCTGATCGTGCTGGCGCGCGGCCGGCTGATCGCGCAGGGCCGGCCGGCCGAGATCCGCGACCATCCCAAGGTGCAGGAGGTCTACTTCGGCACCGGCAAGACCTTCGAGAAGGTGGCCGCGGCCACCAAGGCGGCGGCGTGATGAGTGCCTCGCATCCCTACGTGAACGTCGGCAACGCGCCGCTGCTGCGCGCGCAGGGCCTGTCGGCCTGGTACGGCGCGGCGCAGATCCTGTTCGACGTCGACCTGGAAGTGCGGCGCGGCGAGGTCGTGGCGCTCATGGGCCGCAACGGCGCCGGCAAGTCCACCACCCTGAAGGCGCTGATGGGCCTGCTGGACCGGCGGCGCGGCACGCTCGACTTCATGGGCCGCGACATCTCGCGCGCGCAGCCACACGACGTGGCGCGCCTGGGCCTGGGCTTCGTGCCCGAGGACCGGCGCATCTTCACCGACCTCACGGTGATGGAGAACCTGGCCGTGGGCCGCCAGCCCGCGCGCACCTGGCCCGAGGGCCAGCCGGCGCCGGCCTGGACGCCGGAGCGGCTGTTCCAGCTGTTCCCCAACCTGGGCGAGATGCGCGAGAGGCCGGGCGGGCGCATGAGCGGGGGGGAGCAGCAGATGCTCACCGTGGCGCGCACGCTGATGGGCAACCCCTACCTGGTCCTGCTCGACGAGCCGTCCGAAGGCGTGGCGCCCGTCATCGTCGAGCAGATGGCCCTGATGATCGTGGAGCTCAAGGCGCAGGGCGTGAGCATCCTGCTGTCCGAGCAGAACATGCATTTCGCCGAACTCGTCTCCGACCGGGCCTACGTGCTCGAGAAGGGCCAGATCCGCTTCCAGGGTCCGATGGCGGACCTGGCGGCCAACGACGAAGTGCGGCGCAACCACCTGAGCGTCTGAAGGCCCAGGGCACCCCACGCCATTCCATCCTTCCCCACCAGGAGCACGCCATGCCAAGCCTCGAACGAAGAACCTTCCTGCGCCACGGCGCACTCGGCCTCGCCGCATCCGCCGTCCCCTTCGGCCCGCTGTTCGCGGCGGGCAAGCCCGACACCGGAGCCAAGGCGGCCCTCATCGTGGTCGACGTGCAGAACTGCTTCGTGCCGGGCGGCACGCTGCCGGTGGGCAAGGGCGACGAGGTCGTGCCCATCATCAACAAGCTGGCCGGGTCGTTCGAGAACATCGTGGTCACGCAGGACTGGCACACGCCCGGCCACGCCTCGTTCGCCAGCAGCCATCCGGGCAAGAAGCCGTTCGAGACCACCAAGCTGTCGTACGGGCAGCAGGTGCTGTGGCCCGACCATTGCGTGCAGGGCACCGACGATGCGGCGCTGCACAAGGACCTGAAGCTGCCCACCGCCCAGCTGATCGTGCGCAAGGGCTACCACAAGGCCATGGACAGCTACTCCGCCTTCGAGGAGGCCGACCACAAGAGCGCCACCGGCCTGGGCGGCTACCTCAAGCAGCGCGGCATCCGCACGGTCTACATCACCGGGCTGGCCACCGATTTCTGCGTGGCCTGGACGGCGATGGATGCACGCAAGCTGGGCTTCGAGACCTATGTCATCGAGGACGCCACCCGCGCGATCGACCTGAACGGGTCGCTGGCGGCGGCCTGGAAGCAGATGACGTCCAAGGGCGTCAAGCGCATCCAGTCGGCCGACGTCCTGGGCTGAGCGAGCAGGCGACGCCGGACCGATGCACCCGGCCACGGTCACCCTCCAGGTCAACGGGCAGGCGCACCGGTTGCCGGTGTCCGGCCAGGCCTCGTTGCTGACCGTGCTGCGCAACGACCTGGGGCTCAACGGCCCCAAGTACGGCTGCGGCCTGGGCGAGTGCGGCTCCTGCACCGTGCTGGTCGACGGCATCGCCGCGCGCGCGTGCGCCATCCCGGCCGGCGGCGTGGCCGGCCGCGCCATCACCACCCTGGAAGGGCTGGGCACCGCCGCGGCGCCGCATCCGGTGCAGCAGGCCTTCATCGACGCCCAGGCGGCCCAGTGCGGCTATTGCCTCAATGGCATGGTCCTGATGACGGTGGCGCTGCTGGCGCGCAACCCCGACCCGAGCGAGGCCGACATCCGGCGCGAGCTGTCCGCCAACCTGTGCCGCTGCGGCTGCCACCTGGAAATCCTCGAGGCGGTGCGGCTGGCCGCGCGGCGGCTGCGGGCATGAGCCGGCGCGCCGACCAGCCGCGCAGCCGGGCGGACTTCCACGCCGCCACCGGCGTGCTGCTGGTCACGCGCGAACCGCCCCCGGCGCTGCCGCCCGTGCCGGGCCAGCCGGCCGTGGTGCCGGGCAACCCGGCCGAGGGGCCCGAGATCCTGCTGGCCGTGTGGGACGACGGCAGCGTCACGGCGCTGCACGGCCACGTCGACCTGGGCACCGGCCTGGCCACGGCGCTGGCCCAGATCGTGGCCGAGGAACTCGACGTCCCGCTGGCCTGCGTCGCCACCGTGCTGGGCACCACCGCCATGGCGCCCAACCAGGGGCCCACCATCGCGAGCGCGTCCCTGCAGGTCCACGGCGCCCCGCTGCGTGCGGCGGCGGCCCAGGCCCGGGTCTGGCTGCTGGTGCGCGCCGCCGGGGAACTGGGCGTCGCACCGTCCGCCCTCAGCCTGCGCAACGGCAGCGTGCGCGTGGTCGAGGAACCCGACCGCAAGCTGGGCTACGGCGCGCTGCTGCACGGGCAGCACGTCGAGTTGCCGCTGGACCCCGCCACGCCCGTCAAGCATCCGGACGACTACCGCATCGTCGGCCACGGCGTGCCGCGCATCGACATCCCGGCCAAGGCCACCGGCGGGCTGGTCTTCGTGCACGACATGCGGGTGCCCGGCATGCTGCACGGGCGGGTGGTGCGGCCACCCTATGCGGGCGCCGACCACGGCGACTTCATCGGCAACACGCTGGAGGCAGTGGACGAAGCCTCCATCGCCCACATCCCGGGGATCCGGGCGGTGGTCGTCATCCGCGACTTCGTCGGCATCGTGGCCGAGCGCGAGGAACACGCCGAGCAGGCCCTGCGCGAGCTGCGGGTGCGCTGGAAGGCCTGGCCCGGGCTGCCGGACCAGGCCGACCTGGCCGGGATGCTGCGTGCCAACCCGGCCACCCAGCGCCGCCTGGTGGAGCAGGGCGACGTCGACGGCGCCATCGCCCGCGCCGCGCACCCGATGCCGCGCACCTACGTCTGGCCCTACCAGATGCATGCCTCCATCGGGCCCTCGTGTGCGCTGGCCGACTGGCAGGGCGAGCGCATGACGGTCTGGGCCGGCTCGCAGAGCCCGCACGTGCTGCGCGCCGACCTGGCCCGGCTGATGGGCATGGCCGACACCGCCATCGACGTCGTGCGCATGGAGGCGGCCGGCTGCTACGGCCGCAACGGCGCCGACGATGTGGCGGCCGACGCGGCCCTGCTGTCGCGCGCGGTGGGTGCGCCGGTGCGGGTGCAGCTCACGCGCGAGCAGGAGCACGCCTGGGAGCCCAAGGGCGCGGCCCAGCTGATGCAGGTGAACGGCGGGCTCGCCGCCGACGGCTCGGTCGCCGCCTACGACTTCCAGACCTCCTACCCGTCCAACGGAGCGCCCACGCTGGCGCTGCTGCTCACGCGCACCATCGAGCCGGTGGCGCAGGCCTTCGAGATGGGCGACCGCACCGCGCGCCCGCCGTACGACTACGAGAACCTGCGCGTGGCCGTCAACGACATGCCGCCGGTGCTGCGCGCTTCCTGGCTGCGCGGCGTCTCGGCGCTGCCGAACTCGTTCGCGCACGAGAGCTACATCGACGAGCTGGCCGCCGCGGCCGGCGCCGATCCGGTCGCCTTCCGCCTGCGCCACCTGAAGGACACACGGGCCGCCGAGCTGCTGCGCGCCACCGCCGACCGCGCCGGCTGGCAGCCGCGCAGCGGGCCGCGGCAGCAGTCCGCCGGCGGCGACCTCGTGAAGGGGCAGGGCGTGGCCTATGCGCGCTACATGCACAGCAAGTGGCCGGGCCATGGCTCGGCCTGGGCGGCCTGGGTGGCCGACGTCGAGGTCGATCGCGCCACCGGCGAAGTGCACGTCAGCCGGGTGGTGGTGGGCCACGACGCCGGCCTGATGATCAATCCCGAAGGGGTGAAGCACCAGCTGCACGGCAACGTGCTGCAGACCACCAGCCGCGCGCTCAAGGAACAGGTGCAGTTGGCGCCCGGGACCAACGTCGTCGCCAGCCAGGAATGGGGCAGCTACCCCATCCTGAGCTTCCGCGACGTGCCGGTGGTCGAGGTGGTCACCATGCCGCGTCCCGGCGAGCCGCCGCTGGGCGCCGGGGAGGCGGCGTCGGTGCCGGGCACGGCCGCCATCGCCAATGCCATCTTCGACGCCACCGGCGTGCGCCTGCGGCAGCCGCCGTTCACGCCGGAGGTGGTGCGGGCTGCGCTGCACGGGCCGCCGGCCGCCGCGGAGCCGGTGCCAGCGCCCGCCGCCCCGCGGGGCGCACCGGCCGATGCGCCCTGGCCGCGCCGCCGGCCGGCCTGGTCGCACGCGCTGGTGCTGGGCGCCGGCGTCCTCGGCACCGTGGCCGCGCTGGCCGGCTGGCGGCCCGCCATCGCGCCGGTGGCGGCCTCGACCTCGGCGGTCTACACCGCCGCCACCATCGAGCGCGGCCGCCTGCTCGCCGCCGCCGGCGATTGCGTGGTCTGCCACACGGCGCCGGGCGGCGTGCCCAACGCCGGCGGGCGCGCCCTGGAGACGCCGTTCGGCGTGGTCCACAGCACCAACCTCACGCCCGACGCGCGCACCGGCATCGGCGCCTGGTCGTTCAGCGCGTTCCAGCGCGCGATGCGCGAGGGCGTCTCGCGCGACGGCCGCCATCTCTACCCGGCCTTTCCGTACACGGCGTTCGCCAGGATGACCGACGACGACCTCGTCGCGCTGTATGCGTACCTGATGGCGCAGCCGGCCGTCGAAGCCGCCACGCCGGCGAACCAGCTGGCGTTCCCCTACGGCGTGCGGCCGTTGCTGGCCGGCTGGAAGGGCTTGTTCCACGACGCCACGCCGTTCCAGCCGCAGCCGCAACGGCCGGCCGAGTGGAACCGCGGCGCCTACCTGGTCAACGGTGTCGGCCATTGCGGCGCCTGCCACACGGCCCGCAACGCGCTGGGCGCTGAACGGGGCGGCGCGTCCTACCTGGGGGGCGCCATGGTCGAGGGCTGGGAGGCGCCGGCGCTCACGGGCCTGTCGCGCTCGCCGGTCCCCTGGTCCGCCGACGAGCTGTACCGCTACCTGCGCCACGGCCACACGCAGCACCACGGCATCGCGGCCGGCCCGATGGCGCCCGTGGTGCAGCAGCTGGCGGTGCTGCCCGACGACGACGTCCGTGCGATGGCCACCTACCTGGCCAGCTTCCAGGCGCCGGTGGCCGACGAGGCGGGCCTCGCGCGGTCGGTGGTGGCCGCCGCCGCCGCGCGCCAGCCGGCCCTGCTGGGCACCGGCCAGCGCCTGTTCGAGGGCGCGTGCAGCGCCTGCCACCACGACGGGGACGGGCCGCGCCTGCTGGGCGTCAACCTGCCGCTGGCCCTGAACACCAGCCTGCACGCCGCGCGCCCCGACAACCTGGTGCGTGTCATCCTGGACGGCATCCGCGAGCCGGCCGGCCGCGACCTGGGGTTCATGCCGGCCTTCCGCCACGCGCTCAGCGACGAGCAGGTCGCCGACCTGGCCGGCTACATGCGGGGACGCTTCGCTCCCGGCCAGCCGCCCTGGGCCGACCTTCCGGCCGCCATCGCGCGCCTGCGCGCCGCGCCGTCGACGCCCTAGCGGGAGGGCGCCGGTCCGCGGCGTGCCGATCAGGACAGGTTGGCCGGGGCGCGTTCGCGCACGTTCAGCAGCACCGCGATCGAGGCGGCCAGGGCGCAGAACCCCACCAGTTCCGACATCCAGGCCGGGTCGGCCTGCACTGCGGCTGCGTCGAACACCTCGTCCGGGACCGAGTCGTGCGCATGGAGTTCGGCGGCGAAGCGGATGCAGCGCGCGAGTTCGGGCGTGGCACCGCCGAGCGCGTCGAACCGCCCGGCCCGGATGGCCGCGACGGTGTCGGCACCGACGCCCGCCGCCAGCGCCTTCTTCTCGTGGTTGCGCCACTGGTGGGCGCAGCGGTAGGCACGGGCCGTGACCAGGTAGATCGCCTCCTGCACGTCGGTCGTGAGGCGGCCCTGCCAGGCCAGGGCCGAGAACTGCTCGAAGGCTTCGGCCAGGTCGGGACGGGCCAGCAGCGACAGGTAGGGCACCGGGACGGCGCCGCGGCGCGCCTGGATGCGCTCGTAGGCGGCCAGCTGCTGCGCATCCAGCCGGTCCTTGCCGGCCGGGAATCGGTCGTCGCCGCTCATTCGCCCGGCTTGATGTTGCCGGCCCGGATCACGGCCGTCCATTTCGCGATCTCCGCCTCGATGCGGGCACGGAACTCCTCGGGCGAGCTGCCGACCGGCGTGAAGCCGAGCTCGGACAGGCGGGCCTGGGCCGTGCCACTGCGGGCGGCCTGCGCCGCCGCGGCCAGCTTCTCCAGCACCGGCTGGGGTGTCTTCGCCGGGGCGACCAGGCCGAACAGGGGCGAGGCGTCGACGGCCGGCAGGCCTGCTTCCTTCATCGTGGGCACCTGCGGCAGCTGCCCGGCGCGCGTCGCGCTGGTCACCGCGAGGGCACGGACCGACCCGGCGCGGATGTGCTGCAGCATCGTCGGCACGGTGGTGAAGCCGAACTGGATGTGCCCGGCCAGCAGGTCGTTCAGCACCGTGGCGCCGCCGCGGTAGGGCGCGTGGATGATGTCGATGCCGGCGGCCTGGCGCAGCTGCTCGCCGGCCAGGTGGGGCGCGCTGCCGGCGCCCGCCGATCCGTAGACCAGCTTGCCGGGCTGTGCCTTGGCCAGTGCGACGAGCTCGGCCACGGTCTTGGCAGCGACCGAGGGGTGCACCACCAGCACCAGCGGCGCGGTGGCCATCAGCGAGACGGGGGCGAAGTCCTGCCGCGTGTCGTAGGGCAGGGCGCTGCCGAACAGGCCGGGATTGATGACGAAGGCGGTGTCGATGAAGCCGAGCGTCAGCCCGTCCGGCGCCGCAGTGGCCACCGCCTTGGTCCCGATCTGGGTCGCGCCGCCGCCGCGGTTGTCGACGATGTACCTGGTGCCGGTGGCCGTCCCGAGCAGGTCGGCCATCAGCCGGCCCAGCGTGTCGGTGGCCGCGCCCGGTGCGTAGGGGACGATGACCTTGCCGGTGCCAGACTGCGCCCCGGCGGTGAGCGGGAAGGCCGCAGCCGCGCACGCCGCGGCGCCGAGGCGAAGGAGGGACCGGCGCGAGCAGCGCACGTGGGATCTGGAATGCATGGTGTCTCCGGGAGGGGGCGCTGGGGAATCAGGATACGAAGGGGCCGGCCAGCAGGTCCGGCTCGGGGTCGGCGCCGAGGCCGGGCTGGTCATTGAGATGGAAGGCGCCGCCCTCGAACGGCACGCTGTGCGCGTAGGGCACGTGGCCCAGCCCGCAGAACAGGCGCTCCACCGCGACCTCCTGCTCCTGGGCGGCGAGCACGTGCAAGGTGGCGAGGAAGCCGGGGCCGAAGAAGGCCGATTGCGGCGAGTGGCGCACGGGCGTTCCGGCGCAGGCATCGGACACCGCCTTCAGCGTGGTCAGCCCGCCGGACTTCAGGGCGCTGGGCTGCACGTGGTCGGCCGAACGGGAGCGCACCAGGTCCAGCAGCTCGAACAGGCTGCTGGCGTTCTCGCCGACGGCGGTGGGCACGCCGGTGGCCTCGCGCACGGCCCGCAGCGAGGGCACGTCCTCGGGCGGCCAGACGGGCTCCTCGACCCAGTGCAGGTCGTGCTCGCGCATGGCCGTCACGGCAGCGATCGCTCCCTGGCGATCCCAGGCGCAGTTGGTGTCCAGCATCAGCGGCACGCCGGGGCCCATGGCCGCGCGGGCGGCGCGCACGCTGTCCAGCGTCTTCTCGTGCAGCTTGATCTGGCCGTAGCCCGCCGCCAGTGACTGCTCGACGTTGCGCGCCACGAGCGCGGTGTCGCCGTAGTACTGCAGCAGCGAGGCGTAGGCCGGGATGCGGGTGCGCCGGGCACCGCCCAGCAGCCGGTACACCGGCACGCCGGCCAGCTTGCCGCGCAGGTCCCACAGGGCGATGTCGAGCCCGCTCAGGGCGTGGGTCACGGGCCCGGACCGGCCCATGTTGTGCAGCGTCCGGTCCAGCGTGGCCGTGAGCGCCGGGTCCAGCGCGTCGCGGCCGGCCGCGAGCGGCGCCACGCGGTTGCGGAAGATGGACGACATGGCGTCCAGGTCGGCGCCGTAGGACTCGCCCCAGCCGACCAGGCCGTTGGCCAGTTCGACCCGGATCCAGGCGCTGTCGAGGGTGGTGCGCGGCTTGCCGGCAAAGAGCGGCGCCGGGCCGCCATGGTCGAAGGGCAGGCGCACCTGCAGGCAGGCCACGGAGGCGATTGCGGTGGAAGTGGTCATGTTGGGTAGCGCTACCAAACCGCGATCATAGCCCGTCGCCAACGCTGGGCCAGCAGCGTCAGGCCGTGTCGCGCGTGACGATGGAGAAGCCGACGTCGACCGTGGTCGCGGCGACCGGCCGGCCCTCGGCCCGCTCGACGATGAAGCGCGCCGCGGTGGCGCCGATCGCGGCGCTGTCGATGCGCACCGTGGTCAGGGCCGGCAGCACGTCGGCGGCGAAGGACAGGTCGCCGAAGCCCACCACGGCGAGTTGCTCGGGGATGCGGATCCCGCGTGCCTGGGCCTCGGTCACCACGCCGAGCGCCAGCAGGTCGGAGCTGCAGAACACCGCGTCGGTCTTCGGCTGGCGCGCCAGGATGCGGGCCAGCGCGTCGCGTCCGCTGCGGACGTCGGCCGGTGCCGGCACCGATTCGACGGCCACGGCGTCGGCGTGGCCACGGGCGGTCCGGCGCTTGTCCAGCGCCGCCGACACGAAGCTGCGGGCGCGCCGCTGCGCGCGCGCATGTTCACCGCCCACGAAGGCCAGCTGTCGGCGGCCGTCGGCGATCAGGTGGGTGGCCACGGCGCCCGCGATCTGCTCGTGCGAGAACCCCACCAGCATGTCCACGGGCTCGGCCACCATGTCCCAGGTTTCCACCACCGGCAGGCCGGCGGACTGCAGGCGTTGCCGGCCCTGGGCCGACGGCACGACCCCGGCCAGCACGAGACCGTCCGGCCGCTGGCCCAGCACCGCGTTGAGCAGGTCGTCGGGCAGGACGCCGTAGCCGCTCTGGGCGAGGATCAGCTGGTAGCCAGCGCTGCCGAGCGCGGCGATCAGGGCCTGGATCAGGTCCTGGAACACCGGTCCGGCGACGTTGGGCACCAGCGCGGCCACCAGCCGGCTGCGGCGCGAGGCCAGCGCGCCGGCCAGGCTGTTGCGGACGTAGCCGGTGCGCGCCACCGCTTCCTGCACGCGCTGCAGGATGTCCTGCGACACCCGGGCCGGCGTGTTGAGCGCGCGCGAGGCACTCATCGGCGACACGCCGGCCAGCCGGGCGACGTCCTGCAGCGTGACGCCGCCCTCGGCGCGTGCGCGAGGCCGCGGCCGGGGGGCGGCGGCGGGAGCGGGTGGGGTCTTCTTCATGGTCGCCGGGCGGTCGCGCGGACGCTACCACAGCGACTGCGTCACCGGCCCAGCAACTGCTCGAACACCTCGTCGCCCCCCATCTGCCCGCCCTTGAGCATCAGCTCGATGCCATCCAGCGCGGGTGCGTCGGCGTGGGTGCGGCTGATGGCGACGCCGGCACCCAGGCTGCCGCGGTACGACAGCCCCCAGAGGCCGAGCGCCTGGGTCGCCAGGCTGGAGGTGTCGCCGCCGGCGATGCCCACCCGGCGCAGCGGTGCACCGGCGGCGGCTTGCTGGTCGAGCAGGCGGCGCACGAAGCGCGCGCTGGCCGCGGCCAGTGCGGCCGCCTGCGTGGTGTCGGCGCCGGCGGCGTCGGCCGGCGCCGTATAGGCCAGGACGTGCCGGCCGGCGGCGAGGGCCTGGCGGATGCGCACCCCGGCTGTTTCGCTGGCGCCGGCGTCGAGGAGATCGGCGGCCGCGAGGGCGATGCGCTCGTAGGACGTCGCGGCTCGCACCTGGCGCGCCGTCACCGGCGACAGGCTGCCGGCGAAGACCAGCACCGGTCCGCTGGCCGCAGCCAGGGGGGCGGTGGCGGCCGGCGCGGCGGCCAGCGTGCCGCACTGCTGCCAGTGCGCGGCCAGCGCCTGGGCGACGCTGCTGGCACCCACGGCCAGCAGGCGGCCGGCCTGCGCCTGCTGCCACAGGAGGCGGCCGACGGGCGCGAGGTGGCCGGGGTCGGCAACGTCCAGCACGACGGCCTGTGCGCCCGCGGCGACGTGCGCGGCGAAGGCGGCATCCTGCGCGGCGTCGGGCAGGGCGTAGGCCGGGTAGTGCAGCGCCGCGATCGGCTCCAGCCCCTGCGCCGCGAGGTGCCGGCGCAGGTCGGCCTCGTCCATCGGCGTGGTCGGGTGCTGGCGCATCGTGGGATGCCGGTCGAGCCGCTCGACCGCGCCGCCGCGGCCGGCCGCCGCGAACAGGTTGGAGAAGGCGCAGTAGCGGCCCAGGCTGGGCTGGCCGCCGACGACCGGCACCACGGCCTGGTCGACGTGCGGCCGCAGTGTGCGGAGGGCGCCGCCGATGCTGCCGATGCCCGGCGCGCTGTCGAAGGTGGAGCAGACCTTGTAGTGCAGCACAGGTGGCGCCAGGCGGGCGAAGAAGGCGCCCACCGGTTCCAGCTCGCGCGCCATCGCCGCGGGCGCCATGGAGCGGGCGGCGCCGGCGATGCCCACCGCGTCGAGCGGGCCGCCGAGCGCGGCGGCGGCCCGCGCCAGCTGCGGCTCGGCGGGCACGCCCAGGAACAGCATCGCACGCAGGCCGGCCTGCGTGAGCACGGCCAGCGTGTCGGTGGCGCCGGTGAAGTCGTCGCCGTACCAGCCCAGCCGGAGTGCCGTCTCCGTCGGGTTCATCCGGCCTTCTTGCCGAAGAAGTCGAGCGCGTGGCGCAGGTCGGGCGAGCGCGCGGCGCGGTCGGACAGCGACTCGCCGTGCTGCACCGCGTCCCAGGCCTGCTGGATGCTGGCGACGCCGGCGGCCGCGCCGTCCGGGTGGCCCAGGATGCCGCCGCCGGCCATGAACAGCAGGTCGTCGGTGCGCACCGCGTCCCAGGTCGCGGGCACGGTGCCGGCCCACTGGCCGTTGGAGAAGGCGGGCAGCACGCGGTCGTCCAGGCCCTCGGCCAGCGGCGCCAGGCAGTCGTGGGCCGACTCGATGACCTCGTCGTCGGTCTGCGAGAACTTGCCCTGCAGGCCGTGCACGTGCATGTGGTCGACGCCGGCCAGCCGCCACAGCGCCTGGTAGGCCTGGAACGAGAAGCCGAGCAGCGGGTGGCGCGAGAGGGCGCCGTAGCCGTTGCGATGCGCGTGGATGGCCAGTGGCGTGTGGCGCCGCAGCGTCTGGACCGCCGAGTAGCCGCACCAGTTGAGGCTGACCATGACGCAGCTGCCGCCCTCGCGCTGCACCAGGTCGGCGTGGCGGCGCATGGCGTCGGTCTCGTCGCTGATGTTGAACGCCACCATGACCTTCTTGCCGGTGCGCTGCTCGTGGTCGCGCACCCGCCGCATCACGGCCCGGATGCGCTGCTCCAGCGGCGCATGGTCGGGGTCGCCGCAGCATTCGTCGTCCTTGACGAAGTCGACGCCGGCCGCGCACAGGCGCCCGACCAGCTCGCCGGTCTCCTCGGCCGACAGGCCGACATTGGGCTTGATGATGGTGCCGATGAGGGGCCGGCCGTGCACGCCCGTGAGTGCCCGGGTGCCGGCGATGCCCTGGGCCGGGCGGTCGAAGCGCGCCCGGTAGGCCGCCGGCAGCTTCAGCGCTTCCAGGCGCAGGCCGGTGACCTCGCCCAGGTCGTACAGGTTGCCCGACACCGTGGCCGCCAGCGTCGGCAGGTTGGCGCCGACGTTGGCCACCGGGAAACTCACGCGCAGGCGCGCGCGCTGCCAGCGCTGGGGCTTGTCGTACAGGCCGCGCCGCTGCATCCAGCCGTTGGGCAGCGACGGGCGCTCGGCGACGTCCAGCAGCTCGACCGACTCGACGACGGCACGCGCCCGCTCGCGCAGGGCATCGGTCTCGCCGTCGACGCGGGTGAAGGTGCCGCACGACTGTTCGCCGGCCAGGACCTCCGCCACGTGCGCGGGATCCAGCGGGGTTTCGATGAGGTAGGTGGCCTCGAAGCGGTCGGCGGCCATCGGGTCAGAGCGTGTCCAGGTCGGGGAAGGGGCGCACCGGGTCGCGGCCGTCCCAGCCCTGCGACGCCTCGCGGATCAGCCGGAACAGCTTGCCCTTGGGACCGGCCACCTCGGACAGTTCGACCACCGTTCCGGGAAAGGCGTTGCCCGCCGGCTTCTCCTCGAAATACACGAAGCGGCCGCGCTCGCCGACCTCGCCGCCCATGCAGACCTTGAAGCCCGCCTCCTCGGCCCGGCGCAGGTCGGCGTCGAAGTCCTCGGTCCAGTAGGCCACGTGCTGTACGCCCTGCAGGCCGGCGCGCAGGAAATCGCGGTACATCGACGGCACGTCGTTGCGCGTCTGCAGCAGCTCGATCTGCAGGCCGCCGGCGTTGGCCAGTGCGACCGAGTTGTGCGGCTCGTAGCGCTCGCCGCGGTAGGTGTAGTTGCGGATCGGCACGCGCGGGTTGTAGTACCAGGGGCCGACGCCCAGCACGCTGGCCCAGTGGTGCATGGCCGCCTCGATGTCGGGCACGAGGTAGGCCACCTGGCGGATCTCGCCGAAGAATCTGCTCATTGCAACTGCCTTTGTGGAATGGGGGACGGCCGGGTCGGCACGACCCGGGTCACTTGAGGAAACCGGTCGAGATCCAGGGGATCGCGGCGACGACGACCAGGCCGGCGAACAGCGCGGCCATGTAGCCGCCGATGTGCGGCAGGCCCTCGTCCGGATGGATCTTGGAGATGGCGCAGGCGCCGTAGTAGCCCACGCCGAAGGGCGGCGCGAACAGGCCGATGCCCATGGCGAAGATCACCACCATCGCGTAGTGCACCTCGTGGATGCCCACCGCCTTGGCGATCGGGAACAGCAGGGGACCGAACAGCACGATGGCCGGGATGCCCTCCAGCACGCTGCCCAGCACCACGAAGGCGACGATGGACACGGCCATGAAGCCGATGGCGCCGCCGGGCATCGCCTTCATCAGCATGGCCAGGTCCTGCGAGAAGCCCGATTGCGTCAGGCCCCAGGCCATGGCCGTCGCGCAGCCGACGATGAAGATGATGGCGCCGGTGAGCGAGGCCGTCTCCACCAGCATCGGCTTGAGCCGCCTGAGGTCGAACTGGCGGTGGATGAACACGCCCACCAGCACCGAATAGGCGATGCCGATGGTCGACACCTCGGTGGCGGTGGCCACGCCCTCGACCACGGCGGCGCGGATGACGAAGGGCAGGGCGATGGCAGGCAGCGCCACCAGCAGGAAGCGGCCGATCTCGCCCTTGCCGTAGCGGCGCACGCGCGACAGGTCCTCGCCGCGGTAACGCCACCAGACCACGGCACACAGGAAGGCGCCGACCACGACCGCCGGCAGCAGGCCGCCGGTGAACAGCGCGGCGATGGACACCCCGGTGACCGAGCCGATCGTGATGAGCACGATGGACGGCGGGATGGTCTCGGTCTGCGCGCCGGTGGCCGACAGCAGCGCCACCAGGTCACCCGGCTTGGCGCCGCGCTGCTTCATCTCGGGGAACAGCACCGGGGCGATGGCCGCCATGTCGGCGATCTTGGAGCCGGAGATGCCCGACACCAGGTACATCGCGCCGATCAGCACGTACGACAGCCCGCCGCGCACGTGGCCCAGCAGGCTGGCCAGGAACTGGATCATGGCCCGGGCCATGCCGGTCATCTCGATCAGGGCGCCCAGGAAGATGAACAGCGGCACCGCCAGCAGGATGAGGTGCGACATGCCCTCGTCGAGGCGGCCCACCATGACCAGCATGGGCGTGCGGGTGGTCAGCGCCAGGTAGCCGAAAGTGGCCAGGCCGAACGAGAAGGCGATCGGCACGCCGCCGAATACGCAGGCGGCGACCACGATGACGAAGAACAGCACCAGGTTGAACTTGCCCAGCGGCGCGAGCAGGGGGCCCGCCAGCCAGAACAGGAGAGTGACGGCCGCGGTGGCCGCCAGCGCGATGGCGATGCGCCGCAACGCGTGCTGCTCGAACAGCCGCAGCAGGGCCACGATGGCCATCAGGGCCAGGCCGGTGGGGATGGCACTGGCGCGCCAGGCGTTGCTGACCTCCATCGCCGGGCTGACCACCGGCAGTTCCTCGCTGGCGTACTCGAACGCCGGCCACATCACCAGGGCCAGGAAGGCAAGCGGGACCGCGAGGGCCAGGGTTTCCAGCATGGCCCGGGCCTGGGGCCCGACGCGGTTGACCACGCCGGTCATGCGCATGTGCTCGCCGCGCCGCAACGCCACGACGGCGCCCAGCATCGACAGCCACAGGAACAGCAGCGAGGCCAGCTCGTCGGACCAGACCAGCGGCTTGTGGAAGACGTAGCGGGCGATCACGCCGGCCAGCAACACCACGATCTCCACCAGCACCAGGCTGCCGGCCACCGCCTCGACGGTGGCGCCGATGGCGGTGTCGACGCGGCGCGCCAAGGCACCCAGGGCCGTCGCCGGCGGCGGTGTCACGTCCTGTGCGAGGGAAGCCGACATGGTCGCCCCGGCGGGATCAGGCGAGCTTGCCGACGGACTGCTCCAGCAGGCCCCAGGCCTCGTCGCCGAAGCGGCCCTTCCACTCGGCGTAGAAGCCGGCCTCGCGCAGCTTGGCGCGGAAGCTGTCCGGGTTGGCCTTGTTGAACGCCAGCCCCTTGGCCGCCAGATCGGCCTGCAGCGTCTCGTTGAGTTTCTTGATGTCCTCGCGCTGCTTCAGGCCGGCGTCGTTGATGGCGCCCGAGACCACCGTCTTCAGGTCGGCCGGCAGGCTCTCCCACATGCGGCCGTTGGCGATGAACCAGAAGCCGTCCCAGATGTGGTTGGACAGCGAGCAGTTCTTCTGCACCTCGAACAGCTTGGCCACCTGGATGATGGGCAGCGGGTTCTCTTGCGCGTCGACGATCTTGGTCTGCAGCGCCGAGTACACCTCGCTGAACTGCAGGCTGGCGGGCGAGGCGCCCAGGCCCTTGAACATGCTCACCGACAGCGGGCTCACCGGCACCCGGATCTTCAGCCCGTCCATGTCCTTGGCGGTGTTGATCGGCCCCTTGCTGCTGGTCATCTGGCGGAAGCCGTTGTCCCACATCTTCTCGAAGGCGTGCAGGCGCATCTTGCCGATGGCCGCGCGCACGTGCGCGCCCACCTTGCCGTCCATCGCGCCCCAGACCTGGCTGTAGTCGCTGAACGCGAAGCCGGTCGCGTTGATGGCCGCCACCGGGACCAGGGTGGCGATGACCAGCGCCGACGGGGTGAAGAAGTCGATGCCGCCCGAGCGCACCTGGGCCAGCATGTCGGTGTCGCCGCCCAGCTGGTTGTTCGGGAAGATCTTGATCTCGACCCGGCCCTTGCTGTCCTTGGCGATGCGGTCGGCCGCCTCCTGCGCGCGCACGTTCAGCGGGTGCGTGACCGGCAGGTTGTTGCCGTACTTGAGCGAGAACTCGGCGGCGTGCGCGAAGCGGGGCAGCGCGGTGGCCACGGCCGCGGCCGGCAGGGCACCCAGCTGGCGCAGGACGGCACGGCGGGAGGTGGGCACGGGAGTGCGGGGCATGGAAGTCTCCTTGAAGGGTTCTGATGGGTTCTGAGGACAGGCGGGTTGTCCTCTCCTGCCAGCGGCGCTAGAGTAGGCCGAAGGGACTGGTGCGTCAAACCGGTATTTGAGGTGTCTTGAGGTGTCGTTGCCGCGCATGGAAGAGGTGGCCGAGCGGGCCCAGGTGTCGCTGGCGACGGTCGACCGGGTGCTCCATGGCCGGGCCGGCGTGCGCGCGTCCACCGTGCAGCGGGTCATGCGCGCGGCCGCGGACATCGGCTACGTGTCCGAGGCGCAGGCCCGCACGACGCTGGGGCCCAAGCCGCTGCGCCTCGCGTTCCTGATCCCGGAGGGCAGCAACCGCTTCCTGCGCATGCTCGGCGACCTGATCGGCTATTCGCAGGAGCACTGGGCGCCGTTCAACGTGCGCTGCCAGGCCGAGTACATCGAGGCCTTCAATCCCGAGGCGCTGGCCCGCCAGCTGCTGCGGCACGGCAGGAAATGCGACGGCATTGCCTTCATGGCGCTGGAGCACCCGCTGGTGCGCGAGGCGGTGGCCGACCTGGCGGCCCGCGGCGTGCCCACGGTCACGCTGATCTCCGACCTGTCCAACTCGAGCCGCAGCGCGTATGTCGGCCTCGACAACCGCGCCGCCGGCCGCACCGCCGCCTACCTGATCGCGCGCTTCATGGGGGCGGCGGCGCGCGGGCGCACGGCCAAGGTGGCGATGATCGCCGGCTCCCTCAGCTACCGCGCGCACGAGGAACGCGAGGCCGGGTTCCTGCACCTCTTCGAGGAGCAGTGCCCGGACGTCCACGTTGTCGGGTTGCGCGAAGGCCACGACGATGCCGAGAAGAACTACCGCCAGGCGCGCGCGTTGTTCGAGCAGCACGGTGACCTGTCAGGCATCTACAACATCGGCGGCGGCGCCGAGGGGATCGGGCGCGCCATCCACGAGGCGAGGCTGGCGCGCAAGCCCGTCTTCATCGGCCATGGCCTCACGCCCGACACCCGGGCGCTGCTGATCGACGGGACCATGGATGCGGTGATCACGCAGAACCCGCAGGGTGCCGTGATGAACTGCGTGCGCATCTTCGCCAACCTGCGCGACGGCCGCGAACCCAACAGTGGCGTGGAGCAGGTGCGCAGCCAGGTGATCTTTCGCGAGAACCTTCCCTGAGCCCGACCGTGGCTGCGCGGCCGTTGCGCAAACGCCGCGACTCCTTCTAAATCTGTAAGAAATACGCATCAGATGTTTCCGCTGGATGGATGGCCCCAGGCCGTTCGTTCATCCGGAGCACGATGGCGTACCGCGTCGGCCATTCACCGGCAGGTGCTTCGTGCCTGCAACGTCCTCTTACCACTTCTGCTCATTCTTGGGCCCGTCCATGCAGAACCCGTTCAGGCTGACGCGCTGGTTTGCGATTCTCGGGCTGTTGACCACGGCCCTGGTCAGCGTTGCATCGTCGTTGCTGCTGTCCCGCTTCCTGGTGGGAAACCTGCTGAGGCAGGACGCGAACGTGAGCATGGAGTTCGTGCAGGGCATCGTCGAGGTGCAGCATGCGCGCAGCTACTTCACGCGCGAGCGGGAAGCCGACAACAACCTGGTCGAGTTCTTCGACCGCATCGCGACCATGCCGGACGTGGTGCGGGCCAATGTCTTCTCGCGCGACCGCACCATCATCTGGTCGAGCGACTCCAGTCTCATCGGCATGAAGTTCGAGGACAACCCCGAACTGGACGAAGCCCTGCACGGCAAGCTGCACGTCGGCGTCGACACCGTCGGGACGAAGGCCGAGCACGCGCTGCTGCCTGCCACGGTCCTGCGCTACGTGGAGAACTACCTGCCGGTGCGCAGCGGCCAGGACGTCGTCGGCGTGATCGAGGTCTACAAGAATCCGCGCGCGCTGTTCGAGGCCATCGAGGACGGCACCAGGCTGGTGTGGTGGAGCGGCGTCGGCGGCGGCCTGTTCCTTTACGGGCTGCTGCTGTGGGTGGTGCGGCGAGCCGACCGCATCATCCAGTCCCAGCAGGCCCGGCTGGTCGAGAGCGAGACCCTGGCCGCGCTGGGGGTCATGGCCTCCGCCGTGGCGCACGGCATCCGCAACCCGCTCGCGTCGATCCGCACCAGCGCGGAACTCAATCTCGACAGCCCGTCGGCCACGGTGCGCGAGTCCAGCGGCGACATCGTCGACGAGGTCGACGGCCTGGAGCGTTGGGTGCGCGACCTGCTGGCGTACGCGGTGCCCGAATCCGGCGAACCCGAGAACGTGCAGATTGCGCAGGTGCTGGACGACAGCCTGGGCAGTTTCGCGCGGGTGTTCCAGCGCCGCGCGATCCGCGTGGCCACGTCGTCGCTGCACGAGGCCCCGGCCGTGCGGGGTGACGCAGCCTTGCTCACCCAGGTCTTCAACTGCCTGCTGACCAATGCGATGGACGCCATGCCCAGCGGCGGACTGGTGGAACTCGCGATCAGCAAGCCCCCCGACGAGGGCAAGCTGCGCATCAGCATCAGCGACAACGGGGCCGGCGTGGCGCCGGAGGAACTGCCCAACGTGTTCGTGCCGCGCCGCTCGACCAAGAGCACGGGGCTGGGCGTGGGCTTGCCGCTGGCCAAACGCATCGTCGAGAGGTTCGGCGGCGCGATCGAGTTGGTGGGCCGTGCAACGGGCGGGGCGACGGTCAACGTCGATCTGGTGATCGCGCGATGAGTCGTTCCATTCTCGTCATCGAAGACAACGCGACGCTGGCGCGCAACCTTGCCACCTCGTTGCGCCAGCATGGCTACGGCGTGACCGTCGCGGCCCAGGGCACCCAGGGGCTGGCGGAAGCCGAGGCCAACCCGCCCGACGTGGTGCTCGTCGACTACAACCTGCCCGGCATCAACGGCCTGGAGGTCCTGCGCCGCCTGCGCTCGCGCCAGCCCGAGGTGCGCACGATCATGATCACCGGCCACGGCAGCGTCGAGATCGCGGTCGAGGCCATGAAATCCGGCGCCTGCGACTACCTGTCCAAACCCGTGGCGCTGGCCGACGTGCACCACGCCGTCGAAAAGGCGCTGGGCGAATCCGCCCCGCCGGTGGCGCGGGCGCCCAGTCGCGGCCCGCCGGCCGGCAGCAGCCTCGGCTCCTTGCTGGGTGACTCGCCGCCCATGCTGACCCTGAAGGACGCGCTGGCACGGCTGTTCGAGGCGGAAGAAGCCCTGAAGGACCATGACCGGCCCACGGTGCTGATCACCGGTGAGACAGGCACCGGCAAGGAGCTGGTGGCACGGGCCATCCACCAGGGGGGCGCCCGCCGCGAGGGGCCCTTCGTCGAACTCAATTGCGCGTCGCTGCCCGTGGCGCTGGTGGAGTCCGAGCTGTTCGGGTTCGAGCGCGGGGCCTTCACCGACGCGCGCGAACGCAAGCCCGGCATCGTGGAAATGGCGCAGGGTGGCACGCTGTTCCTCGACGAGATCGGCGAGCTCGATCTGTCGGTGCAGTCCAAGCTGCTCAAGCTGATCGAGGATCGGGTCACGCGTCGCCTTGGGAGCGTGCGCGACAACCGCAGCCACGTGCGCATCATCGCGGCCACCAACCAGCAGCTGGAGCGCCAGGTGGCGCTGGGCCACTTCCGCGCCGACCTGTTCTTCCGCCTGCGCATCGTGCACCTGCACCTGCCGGCATTGCGCGAACGCGGCGCCGACATCCTGATGCTGGCGCGGCATTTCCTGGCCCTGCACGGCGAGCGTTATGGCAAGACCGGCCTGCGGCTGGCGCCTGCCTGCGAACGGCTGCTGCTCGACTATCCCTGGCCCGGCAACGTGCGCGAGCTGCGCAACTGCCTCGAACAGGCGGTCCTGATGGCGCAGACGGACGAGATCCAGGCGGAGCAGGTGGTGCTGGCGCCGATGGCGGCGTTCGGCGTGGACGAGGCGCCTTCCAGCGGCATGGGCGTGCTGCCCGAGCAGGGCGTCGTGCTGGAGGAAGTGGAGGGCACGCTGATGCGGCAGGCCCTGATGCGCACGCGCTGGAACGTCACGCGGGCGGCCAAGCTGCTGGGCGTGTCGCGCGACACGCTGCGCTATCGCATCGAGAAGTTCGAGCTCCAGCCTCCGGACAACCTGACTTGAAAGCGCGGGTGGGGCAGATGCCCCACGCGCTTGGCGGCAGCACCCAATCACCCTTCCTGGCCATGCCTGTGCCACGAGAGCCCAAGCGACGCGAGGCCTGTGTCCGCGCGGCCTGCAGCCGGCTGGGGTGCACGTGCGAGGATTGGCACGGGACGTGCAAAACGGCAAGACTCGCCGGAGACTCCTGCATGCGAACCTGCCCGCCCCGCCGCCGTTTCGTGCTGGCCCACGCCAGCCGCGTCGCGCGCCTGGCGCGCCCGATTCCCGCTGTGCCACCGATGCAGCTGCAGGTGCGCTGCGGTCGCACCGTGGACGATGCTGCCGCTGCCGTGGAATTGACGCCCGCCGAGATCATCGACTGGGCCCGTGCCTACTGCCTGGCCCAGCAGGATCCCGACCTGCTGGCCCTGGACACGCACCCCCTGTGGTGGGCGGTCGAACGGTTCATGCTGTTCTCGGAGGCGGGCCGCCTCGAGGACTGCTGGCGCGCCATCCTCGCGGTGCTGTGCGTCACGTCCGATCCGGAAGTGCTGGGCGTGCTGGCCGCGGGGCCGCTGGAAGACCTGATCGAGCAGGCCGGCACGGCCTTCGCGGACCGCATCGTCTGGCAGGCCTGGACCGATCCCGCCTTCTGCCGCCTGCTCGAGGGCGCATGGGAGTGCGGACGGCCGGAAGTCTGGGAGCGCATCGCCGCCGTGCGGTCGCAGGCCGGGCAGGCGATGGTGCCGCCCCTGCCGCTGCACCAGTTGCACTGACGGGGCGGTCCGGCCGGGGCTGGCGCCCCGGCGGCCTTCAGGATGTCACGGCGTCAGGTTGCCGGTCGAGAAGTCCGGACGCAGGCGCACGTCGGCGGGCACCGGGAACGGAAATCCCAGCACCACCGCACCGCCCCGAACCCGGTTCTGCGCCTGGCAGTTCTGCACGCAGTTGGTGGGCGGCGGTGCGACCTCGGTCCCGTCCTCGCCCGTCACCATGCCCATGCGCCCGCCGCTGGCCACGTCCCAGATGGACTCGCGCCCGCAGTGCTGCACCGTGGCGAAGGTGTTGTCGCGGCGGCGGATCTGGTTGTCGCAGCCGGCCGGGATGACGCGGGTGGCGACCTGCGCGCTGTCGCGGCCCACGAAGACCGGCGAGATGTCGTTGGCCCAGTTGATGCGGGGCGCGACCGTGACGGTGGTGGCGCGGGCCGGGTCGCTCGGGTTGAACGGCACGACGTCACCCTCGCGCGCGCGGAAGTTGGGGTTGTCGAAGTAGAAGGTGCCGGCAGCCAGCACGTGCCGGATGCGGGTGGCCGTGCCATCGGCGCGCTCGGGCTCCATCTGGAACAGGCCGCCCTGGGTGCAGTCCTTCGCCTGGATCTTCATGCTCAGGCCGGTGCCGGTGCGCGACAGCTCGATGCTGTCGTCCTTGATTTCCACCAGCACGTCGCCGGCCAGCACCCGGCCACGGTGGTCGGGGATCTTGGCCTCGAACACCGGCGCGTCGCCGCCCACGGTCTGCGTGCCCGGCGCATTGGAGGCCAGGAAGCGGTAGTCCTGGATGCCGAAGGTGGCGGCGACCACCTGGAACTGCACGTAGCGGCCGCGCACGGTGAAGGTCTGCCCCAGGGTGCCGGCGGGCAGCCGGACGTCGCGGTCGCCGCTGACGACGGGCTGCCCCGCGCGCACGACGGAGAAGCCGCCGCCCTCGCAGAACTTGGACGAGGCGGCCTGGGCCAGCGGTGCGGCCAGCGCGAGTGCGCTGCCCACCACGGCCATGGCCAGTGGGTGCAGCGCGGAAAGCTTCAGGTGGATGCTCATGGGGGTCTCCCAGTGGATGACTACGCCGGGACGGGAGTCCATCGCCACGCATGGAGACGGTTCCTGCCGGAGGGGCCATGCCCTTGCATGGTGCGTGCCATCGGCGCGCGATTCGACCCATCGGTCGCGGGGCGAGCAGGCGTCCCCTTGTCGCAGGCACGGTGGGCGCAAGCGCCTGGCTCTGCGTGCGATGTGCCCCTATCCGGGTGGGGCATCTCCCCAGCGCGGCTTCTACAAGACGTCGTTGAGCAGGTAGCTCGCGTTGTCGACCAGCTTGTGCCAGGCGCCACGGCGCTGCCACGCATCGAGCTGGATCTCGTGCGCACGGGCCACGTAGCGCTCGAAGATGGCGTCCAGCTGCCGGGCCAGGGCGGCATCCAGGATCGACAGCGTGATCTCGTCGTTGGTGTCGAACGAGCGATCGTCGAAGTTGGTCGATCCCACGGCGCACCAGCGGCCGTCGATGGTCATGACCTTCTGGTGCAGCAGCGTGTGCGGATATTCGAACAGCCGCACCCCGCAGCGCAGCAGCTTCTCGAAGTTGCGGTGGCCGGCATGCTGCACCAGCGGGTTGTCCGACCCGCCGATCGATGGCATCAGCACGCGCACGTCGACGCCGCGCCGCACCGCGGCCCCCATCCCCTCGATCGCCTCGGCCTTGGGGATGAAATAGGGGTTCTGGATCCAGATGCGCTCGCGTGCCAGGCCCAGCACCGTGTGGTGCAGGATCTTCACCGCGGGCGCCGAATTCTCGGGCTTGACGTAGGCGGCGTGCACGAGCGTGTCGCCGGCAGGCTCCAGCGGCGGGAAGACCGCGTCGCCCACGAACAGTTCGCCGGTCTCGCCGGCCCAGTTCTCGCTGAAGGCGGCCTGGATCGCATGGACGACGGGGCCGTGCACGTGCACGCTGACGTCGGCCGAGTGAAGGTGGTCCTCGGCATCGCCGAGCCAGTCGTCGGTGATGCAGTGGCCGCCGACGAAGGCCTCGCGGCCGTCGAGCACCACGATCTTGCGGTGGTCGCGGTCGGTGAGCACGCCCAGGTTGTAGATCGTGCGCTTGTGGAAGAACTTCAGCTTGCAGCCGGCTTCTTCCAGCAGGCGGCGCTCACCCTTGCCGATCTGGCGGCTGCCGGTGGCGTCCAGCATGACGCGCACGGTCAGGCCGGCGCGCGCCCGTTCGGCCAGCGCGGCGGCGATGCGGCCGCCGAGCACGCCTTCCTTCCACAGGAAGGTCTCGAAGTGCACGGTGCGCCGGGCCTGCCCGATGCGCTCGACCAGTACGTCGAAATAGTGGCCGTTCTGCAGCACGTCGAGCCGGTTGCCCCCGACGGCCAGGCCCAGCGTGAGTCCCGCCAGCGACGGCATCAGCCGCTCGATGGACGCGTCGCAGTCGACCTCCAGCTTCGGGCTGCGGTGCCGCCGGGCGGACCAGAGCACGATCGCCAACAGCACGGCCATGCCGGCCGGGAGGCCGATCCAGAAACCTTCGCCCATGGACTGTGTCTTGCTGCCGCTCGGTGGTGGGACCCACAGCGTAGGCTGGACGCCGAGGCCCATGGGGCGCCGATGGCCCGGGTGGGCCATGGCGTTGCAGGCGGCGAGCCGGTTCCGGCCTAGTGCGCGGCCGAAGGCGTGTCGCTCTGCAGGCGCCGCACGACCAGGTGTTCCATGGCCACGCTGACCGTGTGGCCCGTGGCGGGCAGCACGTCGATGGTGGCGGCGGCGCCGAGTTCGACCAGGGCCTGCTCCGCCCGTTCGCCGTCGCGGTACGCAATGACGGGATCGTCGGCGCCATGCAGCAGGTGGAAAGCAACTCTCTCGGGAACGGCGGCGGGCCGATCGGCGAAGCGGCCCGCGATCGAGACGATGCGGCGTGCGAGCCGGTGTCCGCGCGCCGCGGACTCCAGCGCCATGATCGCGCCCTGCGAGAAGCCGACCAGCACGGTCTCGTCGGCACCGACGCCCGCGGCCGCCTGCTGCTCGCGCACGGCCGCCACGAACAGCGGCATGGCCTGCACCACGCGTTCGCCGCGGTTGGCTTCGGTGACACCGCGCACCGAGAACCATTGCAGGCCCTGGCCCAGGTCGGACGCGTGCGCGCCCGGCACGGCGACGACGAGCGCATCGGGGAAGGCCGCCGCGAGCCGGCGGCCCAGCGGCGCCATCGACGGCGGCGCGGAACCGACGCCATGGAACAGCAGCACGAGCTGCTTCACCTTGCCGCCCGGCGGGCGGTGGAGCACCAGCGCCTCAGGCATGGGAGGCCTGCGCCAGGTCGCCGAACCGGTAGGCGTCCATCGCGAGGACGCCGTAGGTCATGCCGCCGTCGATGACCTGCACCGGCGCGCCGGGCGCGCTGGCGCCATAGGCGAAGGGCAGGGGCAGGTAATGCTCGGACGTCGGGTGGGCACGCCGCGCGTGCGGGGCCCGCTCGAGGTAGTGCACCAGTGCGTCGCCGTCGTGGCCGGTCACCGCGCGGCGCGCCCAGTCGACGAACTCGTAGGCGTAGCCGGGGCCGGCCGCGCCGACGTCATGCCGGAACTCGTACAGGTTGTGCGTGATGCTGCCCGAGCCGAGCAGCAGCACGCCCTCGTCGGCCAGGGGCGCCAGGGTGCGGCCGAGCCGGACCGCGCCCTCGGGGTCGAGGTTGCGTGGCATCGAGACCTGCAGCACCGGCACGTCGGCATCGGGGAACAGGTGGCGCAGCGGCACCCAGGCGCCGTGGTCCATGCCCCACTCGGTGTCGGCGGTCGCGTTCCAGCCGTCGGCGTTGAGCAGCTCGAGTGCGCGCGCAGCCACGTCGGGTGCGCCGGGGGCGGGGTACTGCAGCGTGTACAGCTCGGCGGGGAAGCCGCCGAAGTCGTGGATGGTCTCCGGCGCGGCCGTGGTGGTGACGCGCACGCCGGGCGTCATCCAGTGCGGGGACAGCACGAGCACGGCGCGCGGCCGCGGCAGCGAGGCGCCCAGGGCGCGCAGCTGGGGGCCGGCCTGGGCGGGCTCGAGCGCGAACATGGGCGAGCCGTGCGAAACGAAGAGCGAAGGGAGGCGAGGCATGAGGGTCCTTGGCGGAGCAACCATGACTGTAAGGACGCCAGCCATCGGATGAAAGACCCCGGATCGGGACACATTGTTCCGGATCGCGGGCGAGTCGACCCACGCCGGGCCGGACCCCGCGACAATCCAGGCATGCTGGAGACGGTGCTCGGGTCCTTGCAGGCCCTGCAGGGCGCACCCGCGTACGCGCTGGTGTTCGCGGCGCTGGCCGGCAGCGGGTTCGGGCTGCCGATCAACGAAGACCTGCTGCTGCTGGCCGCCGCCGCGCTCACCCTGCACGGCATCATGGAACCGGTCCCGCTGGCCATCGTCGCCTGGACCGGCATCCTGCTGGCCGACACGCTGGTGTTCCACTGGGGCCATCGCTTCGGCGCGCGCCTGCTTCGCCACCGGCTGGCCGCCCGCGCGTTGCCGCCCGGCCGCCTGGAAGCGATGCAGGCTCGGGTGCGGCGCTGGGGGCCGGCCGCGCTGGCCCTGGTGCGCTTCCTGCCCGGCCTGAGGAGCGCCGTGCTGTTCGCGGCCGGTTCGCTGAAGCTGCGCCATCGCGACCTGTGGCTGTACGACGGCCTGGCGGGTGCCGTCGAGATCCCCTTGCTGGTGTGGACCGTGCGGGCCCTGGGCGGGCAGTGGCAGGCCGTGGTCGGGCACCTGGAGCGCTGGCAGTCCGTGCTGCTGCCGGCCGTGGCGGTGCTCGTGCTGGTGGCGGTCGGCTGGGTCCTGCTGGCGCGCCGGCGCCGCCGCTGACCGGGGCCTGACTGTTCGCAGCCCGGTATCGAGGCGCGTGGCCGCGCGGGCCGGTCGTTGCAAAGTGGCGCGACCGTGCTGCGGCTAAGATGCGGGAAGGGAGACAGCCCGACCTTGCAGACGATGCCCGCCGCCGAATCGGGCCGCTGCCGTGCCAACGAGGGATAGAAACACCATGCCCAATATCGGCGCCGTGCTGAAGAACGAAATGTCACGAGTGGCCCGCAAGGAATTGCGGTCCGAGACGCAGCAGCTGAAGAAATCCGTCACGCAGTACCGCAGCCAGATCGCGGAGTTGCGCCGCCGCCTTCAGGCGCTGGAGGCACAGGTCAAGCGGCTGGCCAGGAGCAGCGGCAAGGCGCAGGCGGCCCCCGCCGACGACGACGACGAGGACAGCGGCCCGTCGCTGCGCTTTTCGGCCAAGGGCCTGGCCGCGCAGCGCAAGCGGCTGGGGCTGTCGGCCGCGTCGGTCGCGCACATCCTGGGCGTGTCGGCGCTGTCGGTCTACAAGTGGGAGAGCGGCAAGACGCGTCCGCGCGCGCGCCAGCTCGAGGCCATCGCCCAGCTGCGCAAGATGGGCAAGCGCGAGGCCATGGCCCGCCTGGCGGCCTGAGGCGCACGCCATGCCCTTGCCCGAGCCGGCGCCGCGCCGGTACCTTCACACGCGTGCCGTCACCTACCGCGGTTACCTGCGCGAGGACGGCCTCTGGGACATCGAGGCCGAGCTCGCCGATACCAAGACGTATGGCTTCACCCGGTCCGACGGCAGCGAGAAGCCGGCGGGCGAGCCCATTCACCACATGCTGATCCGGCTCACCATCGACGAGAGCATGACCATCCGTGCCATCGCCACCGCGATGGACCACGCCCCGTTCGGCGAGTGCCAGCAGGGCAACGACCCGATGCAGCAGATGGTGGGCGCCACCCTGGGCCCGGGCTGGCGGCAGGCGATCGAGAAGGCGCTGGGCGGCGTGCGCGGCTGTACGCACCTGCGTGAACTGCTGTTCAACATGGCCACCGCGGCCTACCAGGCTGTCTTTCCCTGGCGCGAGCGCGAGCGCCGGCTGGCGGGCATCAGGCCGGGCGAGGCCAGGGAGCCGCCCTACCACCTGGGGCGCTGCATTGCCTGGGACACCGACGGCGCGGTGGTGGCCCGGCACTACCCGCAGTTCGTGGGCTGGCAGCGGGTCAGGATGCCGAAGAAGAATCCGCCTTCGTCCACGTGAACACCCGCACCGGCGGAATGTTCACCAGCTCCCATTGCCTGTCCGGCACGCCCAGGTGCGGCGTGGTGTACGCAGCCACGTGAGCCCGGACCTGGTAGGCGACGAAGCGGCCGCCCGGCCGCAGGGTGGCGGCGACCGAGCGCGCGATGGCATCGGCAACGTCCGCCGGCATGGTGGAGAACGGGATGCCCGAGACGATGGCGTCCGGCGCGGGCAACCGCCGGGCCGCGACGAACTCGGCCAGCCGCTCGGCGCTCCCGACCTCGAGGAACAGGCGCGGGTCGTGCAGCATCTGCATGAGGTGCTGGTGGAACGTGGGGTCGAGTTCGATCGCCAGCAGCCGTGCGCCCGCCGGCATCGCCTGCAGCAGGGCGGCAGTGGTCCCGCCGGTGCCCGGGCCCAGCTCGACCACGGTGCGCGCGCTCGCCACTTTCGCGCTGCGCACCAGGCGCTGCTCGAGCCGGTGCGAACTCGGGATCACGGAACCGACCTGGGCGGGGTTGCGCAGGAAGCCACGCAGGAATTCGAGGTTGTCGCGCTGCGGAGCCGTGGTGGCGGGCGCGGCCGACAAGGTGGCCGGCCCGGCATCGCGGACCGGGCGTTGGGATGGAATGGCCATGAGGGTTGTGGTTTTGTTGGCTGCGGGCGTCCCGATTCTGGAGGTGGGTGGCGCATCACCTTGTCGGACAGGGCCGACAGCGATCACCGTCGCGTTCAGGGGCGGGAGGAAACACAGTGAAACGCAGGCAGTCCCTACAGTGGATGCAGGACCGTCCTCAGCGAGGGCAAGGCAGGCAGGATGCGAACGAGGGTGCGTGAAGTGATCGACGGTGTGGGCGCGCGCGCGGCGCGCTGGTGGGGCGCGCTGCGTCGCCACCCCTGGCGAACCGCCGCGCTGCTGCCGGCCGCGGCGCTGCTGTACGTGCTGGTCCTGGTGCCATTCACGCCCGGCATCTCGAACCTGCGCAAGGCCAAGGTCGACGCGCCGGCCGTCGTCGTGTCGGCCGACAACATCGTGCTGGCGACCTACCAGCGCGTCCACCGGCAGTGGGTGCCGCTGGCGCAGGTCTCGAAGCCGGTCGTGCAGGCACTGATCGCCACCGAGGACCACCGGTTCTGGGAGCACCACGGCATCGACCTGTATCGCACGGCGTCGTCGGCCTGGCACACGCTGCGCGGCGAGCGCCAGGGCGGCTCGACCATCACGCAGCAGCTCGCGCGCAACCTGTACCCCGACGAGATCGGCCGGGCACCGACGCTGCACCGCAAGGTCAAGGAGGCGATCACCGCGCTGAAGATCGAGGCGGTCTACAGCAAGCAGGAGATCCTCGAGACCTACCTGAACACGGTGCCCTTCCTCTACAACGCGTTCGGCATCGAGATGGCCGCGCGCACCTACTTCGACAAGCCGGCCAGCCAGCTCGACGTGCTCGAGGCGGCCACCCTGATCGGCATGCTCAAGGGCACGAGCTACTACAACCCGGTGCTCAACCCCGAGCGCGCGCGAGACCGCCGCAACGTCGTGCTGTCCCAGATGGCGCGCCGCGGCGTGCTGGAGCCCGAGCGGGCCCGGCTGCTGGCACAGCGGCCGCTGCGGCTGGACTTCGAACGCCAGGACGCGCCGCTGGGGCCGGCCCCGCACGTGGCCCAGTACCTGCGCAAGTGGCTGATCGCCTGGGCCGACCGCAACGGCTTCGACATCCACGGCGACGGCCTGGTGGTGCGCAGCACCATCAACACCCGGCTGCAGAAGGCCGCCAACCAGGCCGTCGCGCACCAGCTGGCGCAACTGCAGCCGCTGGCCGACCGCCGGCGCTCCAGGGACCAGGAACGCGCGCTGCTGCAGGCGGGCTTCCTGGCCATGGACCCGCGCAACGGCCACGTGCTGGCCTGGGTGGGCAGCAGCGATTTCGAGGTCGACCAGTTCGACCACGTGAGCCAGGCCCGGCGCCAGCCGGGTTCGACCTTCAAGCCCTTCGTCTACGGGGCCGCCTTCGCCGACGGCTATCGGCCCACTGACACCTTCGTCGACCAGCCGGTCCAGTTGCGCGGCAAGGCCGGGGAGGTCTGGAGCCCCAAGGACGTGACGCCGCCCACCGGCAAGCCCATGACCTTGCGCGACGGGCTGGTGCAGTCGCGCAACAGCATCACGGCCCAGCTCATGGACAAGGTCGGGCCTGGGCGCGTCGCGCGCCTGGCGCAGGCGATGGGCGTGCGCGAGAGCCGGCTCGACGAGGTGCCGGCGCTGGCGCTGGGCACCAGCCCGGTCACGCTGCGCGAGATGGTGGCGGGCTACGGCGCGATCGCCAACAACGGCATCTGGACCGAGCCCATGCTGGTGCTGCGCATCGAGGACAAGTCGGGCAAGGTGCTGGCCGGGTTCGTGCCGTCGCGCAGCGAACAGGCACTGCCTCGTCCGGCCGCGCTGACACTGGTGAACACCCTGCGCGGCGTGGTCGACGAGGGCACCGGCACCGCCATCCGCACGCGCTACGGCATCACGGCGGACGTCGCCGGCAAGACCGGCACCTCGCAGGACAACGCCGACGGCTGGTTCATGCTGGCGCACCCGCAACTGGTGGCCGGTGCCTGGGTCGGCTTCAACGACCAGCGCATCACCATGCCGGACAGCTGGGGGCCGGGCGCGCGCAGCGCGCTGCCCGTCGTGGGCGAGTTCTTCCAGCAGGCGCAGCGCAACCGCTGGATCGATCCGCAGGCGGAATTCGCGATCCCGCGGCCCAGGCCCAAGCCCAGGGAGAAGGAGCGCGACCCGATCGAGCGCATGGTGAACGACGTGCTCGATGCGGTGGTGAAGATCTTCCAGTGAGTCGACCCGCCCCGGAGGGCAAGGCCGTCAGCGGATCGTGAACGGCCCGCCGGCGTGGTCGGTGACCGTGAACCGGCCGTTGCCCTGGTAGGTCACTTCCACCATCTGCCCCTGGCCGCCCGTGATCGAGCCGACCGTGCCTCCGGCCGTGCGGTTGCCGGAGGACGTGTAGATCCTGCCCCCGGCCGAGCCGGGCAGGCCGTTGTCGGCGGCGGCGAACCGGTTGCCGTCGGACGACAGGCTGATGCCGCGCCAGGTCAGGTTGAGGTCGGCGGCGCGCCACTCCCAGGGATCGTTGCCGCCGGTGGTGCTGATGAAGACGTAGCCGCGGTGGCCGTAGGCATCGTTGCGTGGCTCCTGGGCCGTGACGACCTGGCCGTCGCGCGAGATGGCCAGTCCGCTCCAGCCGCTGTAGCTGAACCGTGCGGTGAAGCTGGCGCCGCCATCGTCGCTCACCCACGGGTTGCCACCGTTGTCGAGCACCGCCATGCGCTGGCCGTCGGCGCTGGCTGCAGCGTGGGTCCAGTTGCCGTTGCCGAGGCGGCGCGTCCAGGTGGCGCCACCGTCGCTGGAGACGTACACGCCCTGACGTGCCGGGTCGCCGGTGTAGAGCGAGGCGCTGGCCACCAGCCGCAGGCCGTCACTGGAGCCCGCGATGGCGCGCCAGTCGGTGCCGGCCGTGCCGGCGACGGGCGTGAAGGTGAGGCCGGCATCGGTGGAGACGTGCACGGCGCCGCCGCCCACGCCCACGATGCGCTGGCCGTCGTCGCTCATGTGGACTGCGGCCCAGGCGACCGTGGCGCTGCGGGCGGACCAGGTGGCGCCGAAGTCCGACGAGACGTGCAGGGTGCCGGCGCCCACCGCAGCCAGGCGGCTGCCGTCTGCGGACATGAGCACCTGGGTCCAGCTGGTCGACGGCAGCGTCGTGCGGGTCCAGCTGGCCCCGCCGTCGCCCGACAGGTAGACGCCGCCGGGATTGGCGATTGCGGCGATGCGGTTGCCGCTGGCGGACATCGCCGTGCCGGCCCACGGCAGGTCGGGCGACGCCGGGTCGGGCACGCGTGCGGTCCAGGCCGCGCCCGGCACGCTGTTGCCCGGCAGGCCGGCGGTGTCCACGTACTGCAGCGCGTTCTGGGCCAGGCGCCAGGGCGCGGTGCCCGTGCCCGCGACGCGGACCCGATCGCCGGCGCGCAGGTCCTCGGCGCGCGGCAGCGTGACCACGACGGCCGTGCTGCCGTCGGAGGTGACCGTGTAGCTGCCATTCGGCGCGGCCTGCAGGGAGGCCGGCGCCGGACTGGGTGCGGGCGCAGGACTCGGAGCGGGAGCGGGAGACGGTGCCGGTGCCGGTGCCGGTTCAGATCCTGCGTTCGGCGCCGGCGCCGGCGCGGGGATGGTCTCGGGTTCGGGCGCAGGCGCAGCGGGCGCAACCGGGCCGTTGGCGGCCAGCTGTCCGGCGCCGTTCGCCGCGGATGCGTCGGCACCGCCTCCGCCGCCGCACGCGGCCAGGCAAAGGGCCGCCAGCGCCGACAGCGCCAGGGCGCCGCAGCGCCGCCCGATCGGTTGCTCGTTCTTCTCGTCCATCTGTCGAACCACTCCCTGTGTTGCGTGTGTGGGTCGCAGTGTCCGCAGCGGCAGAGCCAGCAGGCGTGGTCCATCTCAGCCATTGCCCGTAGGACCGGCCGGGATGCTGCTGTCGGGCGCACGCCGAGCCCGAACGGGCCATGGAAGGGCAGGGCCGGAGAGGGATGGAGCGGAACCGGCGGATCGAGGCCGGCCAAGCCAAAAGAAAAAAGCCGGGCCTTGCGGCCCGGCTTTCGTCGCCCTCCCTGAAGGGTGACAGCTTTGTGTGTGGCTGGCTCCCGCTCAGCGCGGGGTGAACGAGCCCGTGGACCCGGTGACGCTGAACACGCCGTTGCCCTCGTGGCGCAGCTGCAGCGACTCGCCGGTGTCACCGCCTGCGAGCGCGCCGGTAGTGCCTGTCGTCGTGCGGTTGCCGATCGACGTGAACAGCTGACCGCTGGTGGTCGTGAACGTGCCGGTCACCACCGCCATCGCCGCACCGAAGCGGTCCATGGCGATCTGCCGGAAGTTGGTTGCGCCAGGCACCGTCAGCGGCTGGAAGGTCGTGCCGCCATCCGTCGACAACTGCACGCTGCCGGCGGTGCCGTTGGAACTGGTGGCGCCGATCACGGTGCCCGTCTCGTCCATCGCGATGCCGGTGAAGTCGCCACCCGTGGCGCCGGAAGCCGTCCAGGTCGCGCCGAGGTCCCTCGAGATGTACATCGTGCTGGCGCCGCTGCCGCCCGCGAAGGTGCTGTTGGCCGCGATCGCGATCACATTGCCGACGCGCGACATGCGGGTGCGGTACCAGCCGCTCTCGGTGATGGCCGCGCCGGCGGTGGTGACCGTCACCGGCCGCAGGGTCCAGGTCGCACCGCCGTCCGCCGAGGTATAGACCTGGCCGTT
Organism: Ramlibacter pinisoli; assembly: GCF_009758015.1. Taxonomy (NCBI): domain Bacteria; kingdom Pseudomonadati; phylum Pseudomonadota; class Betaproteobacteria; order Burkholderiales; family Comamonadaceae; genus Ramlibacter; species Ramlibacter pinisoli. Next base: position 682,123 of record NZ_WSEL01000009.1, on the reverse strand, counting down.
GGCGCCGGTGACCGCCTGCGACACGGCGACCAGGTTCAGGCCGTCGGGCGAGCTGTCGACCGAGCGCCACGGCTTGGTCAGGGCGGCGCCGGCCGAGGTGCCCACGACCCAGGTCGTGCCGCCGTTGGCGGAGCTCACCACCGGTCCGTTCATGATCACCGCGGTGATGCGCTGGCCGTCGTCGGACATGGTGACCGACTCGAAGTCGCGCGCGGCCAGGTTGACCGCGGCGCCGCCGCTCACCTGCGTCCAGTTCACGCCCTTGTTGGTCGACACCCACATGCCGCCGCCGAACGCGATGGCCACCATGCGCTGGCCGTCGGCCGACATGTCGGCCTGGATCCAGGCCTGGTCCACCGGCAGGTCGGCGCTGTTGGCGAATGTCGCGCCGCCGTCGGTCGAGATGTGCACGTTGCTCGGCACGGTGCCGACGGCGCCCCGGATGTTGGTGGCGAGCACCACATCCCCGGCGGGGTTCATGGCGACCGAATGCCAGGGCGTGGCGGCGATGGTCGACGGCGTCCAGGTCGTCCCGGGCAGCACATTGCCGGTGACGGCCGGATTGCCGCCGATGGCGCCCGTCAGGATGGTCTGGCCGGCGTTCTGCGCGATCTGCCAGGCGGCGGCGCTGACGCCGGTGACGGACACGGTGTCGCCGACCGCCAGCCCGGCGGTAGCCGGCAGCGTGATCGTGACCGGGCCGGCGCCGGCAGCGTTGACGCCGTAACTCTGGTTGGCGGCTGCCTGCGTGTCGCCCGTGATGAGGGTCGTGCCGGCGACCGGAGCGGGCGCAGGAGCGGGACCGGGAGCGGGCGCTGGTGCGGGCGGGGGCCCGCCGGCGATGGGGGCCGCCGCGCCATCGCCGCCGCCACCACCGCCGCAAGCGGTGAGCCACAACGCGGCCAGCGCAGCCGTGATGTGGATCGTTTGTCTCGTTGCTCGCTTGATCATTCGGTACCTCCAAGTTGCGTTGAATGACGCGGTTCGTTCCTTGCACGTCGCATTGGATGGTCGGAGTTCCCAGCCTCTGCCGGTTGCCGCCAAGGAGCAAATCGACGTAGGAGAGGGCAGTCGCCGAATGGCCCGGCAGAGCCATTGCGAACGGCTGGGCCATGGCGTGCTGCTCACCCGTGAACGCCCGGCAATGCGCGTTCCTGACCTACAGGCGGCACGCCGGCCGTGGACTAGCTTTCGCCTCCCCGCAACGACAAGGAGAGCGAGATGAACGATCCACTGCTGGGCCAGATCCTGGGCAGCGTGCTGGGGGGCCGCGGCGGCGCTGCGCCCGGCGCCAGTGCCGGCGGCCTGGGCGGCATCCTCGGCAGCATCCTGGGCGGGGGCGGCCTAGGCCAAGCGACGGGCGCCTCGCGCGGCGACCCGGGCGGCCTGGGTGGACTGGGCGGCTTGGGCGGCCTGGGCGGACTCGGTGGCCAGGGCGGCGGCATGGGCGCCAGGACGGGAGGCCTGGGCGGCAGCGGCGGCGCGCTGCTGGCGATGCTGGTGCCGCTAGCGATGCAGTGGGTGCAACGCCAGGGTGGCATCGGCGCAGTGCTGCAGAACGCCGGCCAGCGCGGCTATGGGGCACAGGCCGACTCGTGGCTGGGGACCGGTGCCAACCAGCCGCTGGCGCCTTCCGCCGTGCACGACCTGGTCGGCTCCGAGGAACTGGCCAGCCTGTCGAGCCGGCTCGGCGTCGACCAGAACGAGGTGGCCAGCGGCTTCGCGCAGATCCTGCCGGAGATGGTCGACCGCCTCTCGCCCGACGGCCGGCTGGAGCCCGATGCCGACCAGCGGCTGGATGCGGGGCAATCGGCCCTGGACGACCTGCTGGCCGGTCTGCGCTGAAGCCAGGGGGCGGCGCGGGCGTTAAGCTTGCGTCCATGCACTACCGTCAGCTCGGCAAGAGCAACCTGAGGGTCTCGGCCCTGTGCCTGGGGACCATGATGTTCGGCGACCAGACCGACGCCGCCGTCGCCGGCGCGATCGTGGCCGACGCCCGAGAGCGCGGCGTCAACTTCATCGACACTGCCGACGTCTACACGCGCGGCGCGTCCGAAACCATGGTCGGCGAGCTGCTGCAAGGCCAACGCGACGACTGGGTCCTGGCGACCAAGCTGGGCAACAGGATGGGCGATCGGCCCAACCAGGGGCACTACTCGCGCACCTGGATGCTGCGCGAGGTCGAGGCCAGCCTGCAGCGCCTGCGCACCGACCGCATCGACATCCTCTACCTGCATCGCGACGAGCCCGACGCCGACCTGGAAGAGACCCTGCGCGCCCTGGACGCGATGATCCGCGACGGCAAGCTGCGCTACTGGGGCGTGTCGAACTTCCGCGGCTGGCGCATCGTCGAGGTGGTGCGCATCGCCCGCGAGCTGGGGATGCCGGGGCCGGTGGTCTGCCAGCCGTACTACAACCTGCTCAACCGGATGCCGGAGGTCGAGGTGCTCCCGGCCTGCGCGCACCACGGCATCGGCGTCGTGCCGTACAGCCCCATCGCGCGCGGGGTGCTCACCGGCAAGTACCTGCCTGGGCAGCCTCCCGCCGAAGGCACCCGCGCCGGCCGCGGCGACAAGCGGATCGGCGAGACCGAGTTCCGCACCGAGTCGCTGCAGATCGCCCAGCAGCTGCAGGGCCATGCCGCGGCCCGGGGCGTCACCCTGGCCCAGTTCGCCACCGCCTGGGTGCTGGCGCACCGCGCCGTGTCGTCGGTGATCGCCGGCCCGCGCACGCTGGAGCAGTGGCAGGCCTACCTGCCGGCGATCGACTTCGTGCCCGACGCCGCGGACGAGGCCCTGGTCGACTCCCTGGTGGCCCCCGGGCACCCGTCCACACCCGGGTTCACCGATCCGTCCTACCCGTTGCCGCCCCGGCGCGCCTGAGCCGTGGCGCTGCCGCTGGACACCAGCTCCATCACCCACGGCATCCAGTTGGCGGTCGCGCCGGTGTTCCTGCTGACCGCCGTCTCGGGAATGATCGGCGCCGTCGCCGGCCGGCTGGCGCGCATCATCGACCGCGCCCGGCTGGTCGAGGACCGCGCGCGGACCAGCACCGATGCGGACTTCCTGGACCGCGCCGAGGCGGAACTGGCCGAGTTGCGGCAACGCGGCCGGCTGGCCAACGGCTGCATCGCGCTGCTCACGTCGTGCGCCTTCCTGATCGGCCTGACCATCCTGATCCTGTTCCTGGGCGAGACCACGGCCGTGAAGGTGAGCGTGGTGGCGGTGGGCAGTTTCCTGCTGGGCGTCGCCTGCTTCCTGTTCGCGCTGCTGTGTTTCCTGGCCGAGACCTTCGTGGCGACGCGCCTGCTGAACTTCCGGGTGCGGCGCTAGCGCTACGCGTTGCAACACGCGTCTCGTCGTGTTGCCGATCCCGACAGATTGATACGACCTGCTCCTACAAGCTGAGGCGGCATCGCTGCCTACCCTGCCTGGCAGAGCGCGATGCGCCACGGAGACCCAAGACATGCAGGATGTCCAGCTACGCCAGCGCTCGGCCGATCGGTTCGGGCTGGCGCTGCCCATCACGATGGAAGGCGAGGAGTGTGCCTGCCATGACATCAGCGCCACCGGTGTGCTGCTCGAAGCCGCGCAGGCGCCGCAGCTGGGCGCCCAGGTGGCGCTGAGCCTGCAGTACCAGTCCGGCGGGCGGCCGTTCACCGTGGACTGCCGCGGCCAGGTGGTACGGGTCGAGCGCCACGGCGACAACTACAACATCGCGGTGCGGCTGAACGAGCCGCTGTTCCAGGAGGCCGTGCCGCAGGAAGGCGGCACCGGCTGACCGGAGGGCGCCACGGCGACCGGGCGCGCCGGGGCATGGATGGACATGGACAGCGCGCCGGTGTCGCGGCGCAGGAGGACACGATGGCAACCGTTGAACACCGGGTCGTGGTGCCGCTGCGGCGGCGCGAGGAGCAGCGCGGGGCCGAGCGCTTCGAGATGGAGCTGCCGCTCGCGGTGGGATCGGACCGGGCGGGCATCACGCGCGACCTGAGCGTCAGCGGGCTGTCGTTTACCGCCCGCGAGCCCTACACGGTGGGCGAGGAAATCGACCTCACCGTCGAATACCTGTTGGATGGCCACAACTTCCCGCTGCGCTGCCTCGCCACGGTGGTGCGCTGCGACCCCTGCGCTGGCGGCTACACCGTCGGCGCCAGGCTGAACACGGCCTTCCTCGAATAACTTTCCCGGCGCTCCTGCTGGGCTGCCGGGCCATAATCCGGCCATGGGGCTGCTCAACAAGTTGTTCAAGTCGGAGCGTGCCGAGCCCGACTCCGGCCCGGTCTCGGGCACCCGCTTCCAGGAGAGCGACGACCCGGACGACGACGCGGCCGAGCGCGAGGCGGCGCGTCGCGAGCTGGTGCAGCTCACCTTGCGCGACACCATGCGCCGGCATGCCGTGCCATCCGACTGGATCGAGTGCCGCATGCTGCCGGTGGTCAACAGCAAGCGCCGCAGCGGCCTGCACGTGCAGTTCGTCGTCAAGCAGGGGCAGGCCAGCCTGCTCACCTACATCCCCTCGTTCCAGAGCAGCCTGATGGCCGAGATCGAGAAGTTCGATCCGCGTGCCTGGGACTGGCTGCTCAGCATTTCCTGGCAGTTCGCCGGCATCACCGCCAAGTCCGGCGGTGCCCTGCCGGAGGGTGGCGCGTGGCACAAGGAAGGGGCGCAGGGCACGGCTCCCGCCGCGCTCGCCGGCACCGCGGGGGTGGACGACGACGTGGCCGAGGACCTGCAGGCACTGTTCGCCATCCGCGACGCTGCCATGAAGGAGGCCCCGTCGGGCCCCGATTTCGAGGCGACCAGGCCAGGCTTCCTGCCCAGCGGCGGCGGTCCCGGCCGCTGAACAGCAGGCCGGGTTAGCGGTCCTCCCGGAACTCGACCCGGTCGGCCTGCAGCACGTCGTCGACGACGCGCGAGCCGGTCACCAGCACCTTCGCCCCCGAGCGCAGCGAGGCCTGGGTGCCGCCGACGAAGGTCGCGCGGCTGGCGTTGATGTCCTGGCCCTTGATCTTGAACTCGGCGACCGAGCGGAACGACCCCACGGTGCCCTCGGCGCTGAAGGCGGCCTCGTTGGCGGTCGGCGCGGGGGTCGTCGGTGTGCCGGGCGTTGTCGGGGTAGTCGGGGTCGTCGGCGTCGTGGGCGTCGTGGGCGTCGACCCGGACGACGGCTCACCGCGCAACCGCAGCCGGCTGGCGACCAGCACGCCTTGCCGGACCACGCCCGTGACGTCCACCCGGACCCCATTGCCGACCGAGGAAGCGGGACCGCCGGAGACGTTGGCGCCCGACGCATCGACCGCCCGTCCGTCCACGCGCAGCGAGCCCAGGCTGCGGAAGTCGCTCACCAGGCCGCCCAGGCTCAGGGACTCGTCGTTGGCGGGCGCCTGCGACCAGGGCTCGACGCTCGTGGCGTCCAGCACGGGGGCGGCCACCGAAGCCCGGATCTTCACAAGGTCGCCCTCGGCCACGGTGGCGGGGGCGCCCGAACTGCCCGACGTCGCCTTGTCGTAACGCACGAGCTGGTCACCGATCCGGAAGGTCTGGTTGACCGGGTCCCTCGCCTGCACGATGCCGCTCACGACGGGGGCGCCCAGCGTGGCCACGAGTTCCACCCGTGTCGCGCGCAGCTGTCCGTTGCCGCCGGGCAGGCCATGCACCTGCACGGGTTGGGTGTCCTCGAGGTCGGCCAGGCCGGAGAGGCCGCCGGCGAAGACGGTGCTGTCGTCGACCTGGACCTCGATCGTCTTGACGGCGAAACGGCGCGCCGTGCGGTCCAGGCCGGCCACCAGGCCGCGCAGGTCGGCGGACGACGACACCAGGGATGCCGTTCCCTGGTTGGTGGCGGGATCGTAGGTTCCGACCACCTGCACCACGATGCCCAGCCGCAGCTCGCCCTGGTCGCGCAGGTCGAACTGCGCGGTCTCGATGTCGAACCGGATGCCGTTGACGATGATGCTGCCGAAGCCATCGACCGGGCCGACCGTGGTGACGACCACGCCGGTGCCGCCCGAGCCGATGCCGCCCGGCGAGATGCCGGTGCCGCCCGAGCCGATTGACCCGATCGAGCCGAGAGAGGCAAAGCCGCCTCCGCCGCCGCCGCAGCCGGGCAGCAGCAGGCCCAGGGCGGTGGCGGCGAGGACCTCGCGCCGCTTCATGATGGCTCCCGGTCGCCGTGCCAGACGTACACGCCGATGCGCAGCCGGCGCTCCCCCTGGGCGCCGCTGCGCGCGATCGCCTCGCTGAGTTGTCCCACCAGGTCGCGGTGGAGGCCGCTCCAGCGGTGGCGCATCCACTGGTGCACGGCGTCGCAGTCGGCCTCGCTCAGGCCCTCGGCGTAGACCGCGCGCTCCAGGAGCAGCGGCGCCTCGGCGAGTGCGTTGGAGACGGCGGCGGAGGCGTGGTCACGCAGGTTGTCACCCAGGAAGGCCAGCGTTCCCTGCAGGTCGGACGCCGGCACGAAGCCCTCGGCGGTGAGCTCGACCCGACCGGGATCGACGCGGGAGCACATGCCCAGGCGCATCAGTTCGTCGAGCACCGCGCGGTGGTGCACGTCGCCGCGGCTGGCCTCGCGGGCAACGTCCTCGAACGAGAGGCCGTGGCCGTTGGCGGCCACCGGCAGCACCGCCAGCGCCGGGTCCTCGCTGGCCAGCTGCAGCCAGCGGGTGAAGGTCTTGGCCGCCGCCGACAGTTCGGTGTGCGGCAGCGGATCGGCCGGCCGGCGCACGCGCGCCGTCACGTCCTTGCGGTTCAGGCCGGTGGTGACGGCGAGCTGGCTGATGTTGGGGGCTGCGACGCCCTGCCGCTGCCACAGGCGCGTGGCTTCTTCCAGCAGCAGGTCGCGCAGCATGCCTTCCAGGTGGGGGTGCTTCAGCCCCATGCCCAGCGCCAGGCGCACCAGGGGGCGCATCACGCGCGCACAGGCGGCTTGGGCCCAGGAAAGGCGTTCTTGCATTGTGTGAGGAGAGTGGGTCTCGGTGCATTGTTCCGCCTGTTGCCAGTGGAATGCTCCTTTTTCCCAGCCGCCTGACTCCCTTGGGCCACTGGCTAGTCCGAAGGAGCCATGCTCAGGAAGGAACGGCAGAGGCATGATTGCCTCTGCCGTTCCGAAGACCAGGTCAGCGCAGCGCATCGACCGCCACCACCTGGTAGCCCTCGCGCGGGCTGCTGCGAACCAGCGCCCACGTGCCGTCGCAGCGCCATGCGAAGGGCCGCACGGCTCCCGGCGGCCGCGCGCCCGTGGCCTTGCGCGCAAACGTGACGTGGGGACGGTAGGCCCGGAGTTCGCTCGCGAAGCCCTGGTTGCGCAACGCGGTCGCCAGTGCCGCGTGCAGCTCCTGCAACGCAGGTGGCGCGGCGAGTTCCAGGACGGCGATGCCGCCCGGCCACACCTTCGTGCGGGCACCCTCGGCACCCAGTTCGAACGATTGACCCGCCACTGCGAGCAGCGGGCGCAGGGCCGGCAGGCGGGTCGCCGGCACCGCCCCGAGGAAATGCAGCGTGACGTGCAGCTTCTCCGGCGGCACCAGTGCGGCACCGGGCGGCCAGCCCCACTCCTGCTGCTGCCTGGCCAGGGAGCGGCGGGTCGCGTCGTCGGGCCAGAGGGCAAGGAACAGGCGCAGGGAAGGGACGCCAGCGATCGTCACGGCTTGGGAATGTGCAGCGTCTTGCTGATCATCAGGCTGCCCGACAGCACGAACAGGAGCACCACCGGGTGCAGCGTCCATGGGCCGAGCTCGATCGCGCCGCCCCACAGCTGCTCGCCGATGCGGCCCTGCCAGGCGGCGAATGCCAGCACGGCCGTGAGCAGCACGCTGGTGGGAATGGGCGTGCCCTCGAAATGCGAGACCTTGCCGCTGTCACCGCTGAGCGATTCGGCGGTGACGTTGTAGCGCGCCAGTCGGCTGACGCCGCAGCACACGAAATAGATGAGGGCGGCGGCGTCCCAGCCGCCCTGGGCGCCGGCGGCGAAGGCGAGGGCGGCCGGACCGACGCCGAACGAGATCACGTCGGAGAGCGAATCGAGCTCCCGACCCAGCGGGGAGTGCTCGTGGCGGGCCCGGGCGATGCGGCCGTCGAGCACGTCGAAGATGAACGCTGCGGGGGCCAGGGCGGCGGCGGCGAAGAAATGCAGCGTCTCGCCGCTGACCAGGTACCGCATGGCCAGGAACACGGCGCCGACGCCGCAGGCGGCGTTGCCGAGGGTGAAGAAGTCGGCGAGGTGGAAGCCCCGCAGCATCGAGAAGTGGCGGGGGGCGACGGTGTGCATGGCAGGGACGGTGGATGGGTTGGGAGGGCCGGTCGATGGATCGGCTCACCTTAGTCGCTGTGCGGCAGGGTTGAGTCGGCACGGGGCACCGGCGCTTGTCGGTGCCGTCCGACGGGGCGCGCGCAAGCAGGATGTTCCCGATGCGCCGGGCTGCGGCGCCGTGTCCAATGCGCCGATGACCTCCGCCGCCGTCCTGCGGGGCGCGCCCGCCGCGGCCGCCGCCATCGAGTCCACCTATGCCTGGCTGCGCCTGGCCGTGTCGCTGGTGCTGATGACCATCGGCGGTGCCGGCATGTATGCCGTCACGGTCGTGCTGCCCGCGATCCAGGTCGAATTCGGCGTCGCCCGCGGCGATGCCTCGCTGCCCTACACCCTGACCATGATCGGCTTCGGGGTGGGCGGCGTCGTCATGGGCCGCATGGCCGACCGCTTCGGCGTGATGTGGCCGGTGCTGGTCGGCGGCGTGGGCCTGGGGGTGGGCTTCATCGCCGCCGGGCTGGCGCCGGGCCTGTGGACGTTCTGCATCGCCCAGGGCCTGTTCCTCGGTTTCCTGGGCACCTCGGCCACGTTCGCGCCGCTGGTGTCCGACACCTCGCTGTGGTTCGACCGGCGGCGCGGCATCGCGCTGGCGATCTGCATGAGCGGCAACTACGTGGCCGGCGCGGTGTGGCCCCCGGTGATGCAGCACTTCATCGATGGCCACGGCTGGCGCAACACCTACGTCGGCATCGGCGTGTTCTGCCTGGTCACCATCCTGCCGCTGGCGCTGTTCCTGCGGCCGCGCCCGCCAGTGCTGGCGGCGCCGGCCCCGACCGCGGGCCCGGTGCCGGCGCCCGCAGCCGGTTCGCGGCCGATGGGCCTGGCGCCCGGAGTGGCGCAAACCCTGCTGTGCGTGGCGGGCGTGGCCTGCTGCGTGGCGATGTCGATGCCGCAGGTGCACATCGTCGCGTACTGCAGCGACCTGGGCTTCGGCGCGGCGCGCGGGGCCGAGATGCTGGCGCTCATGCTCGGCATGGGCGTGGTGAGCCGGCTGGTGTCGGGCTGGATCTCCGACCGCATCGGCGGCCTGCGCACCCTGCTGCTGGGCTCGGTGCTGCAGGGCATCGCGCTGCTGAGTTTCCTGCCCGCCGCCGGGATGATGTCGCTCTACCTGGTGTCCGCGATGTTCGGGCTGTTCCAGGGCGGCATCGTGCCGTCGTACGCGCTCATCGTGCGACAGCATTTCCCGCCGGCCGAGGCGGGCGCCCGGGTCGGAACGGTGCTGATGGCCACGCTGTTCGGGATGGCGCTGGGCGGCTGGATGTCGGGCGCCGTGTTCGACCTCACGGGTTCCTACCGCGCCGCGTTCCTGAACGGCATCGCCTGGAACGCGCTCAACCTGGCGATCGTGCTGTTCCTGCTCTACCGGCTCAGGTCCAGCTCGAGCAGGACCGGTTGATGGTCGGACGCCTGCGTCTGCAGGTCGGCCTCGATCCGGCGCACGGCCCCGGCCAGGTCTTGGCTGACGAACAGGAAATCGAAGCTGCCCGTGAAGCCCTTCCACTGCGCCCGGTCGTGCAGGCCGAGGGTGGGGGGATGGGGCTGGCCGGGATGCGCGAGCGTCCAGGCATCGACCCAGCGCGGGGCACCGGCGACCGGCTCCTGCAGGCGCGCCACGGCCGGATCGGTGGCGGCGCAGTTGAAGTCGCCGGTCAGCACGGCGCGCGGCCCGCGCGGGCGGGGCTCGAACGGCGTGCCCTCCTGGCCGGGCAGGCCGGGGGAGGGGTGGGCGGCCGCCGTGCGTTGCAGGTCGCGCAAGGCTTCCACTTGCGCCTGCCGCTGCGCGGCCGAGTAGTACTCCAGGTGCGTGGTGGTGATGCGCAGCGGGCCGCCCGGGGCGTCGAGCACGACCTCCAGCGCCAGCCGCGGCATGCTGTGGTTGGCGGGATCGGCGGGCGAGGGCAGCTGGTGGCGCAGCACCTGCACCGGGGGCAGGCGGGTGAAGACCATGTTGCCGAAGCGCTGCGGCCCCAGCCCCGGCGTGTGGCGCTCGGTCGCCACGCCGTCCACCGCGTGGTAGGCGGGCAGCAGCCCGGCCAGTTGCGCGAACTGGTCGACGCCCGCCGCGAGGCCCTCCAGCCCGGGATAGTTGTCCGCCACTTCCTGCAGGCACAGGACGTCGAAGTCGCCCAGGGCGCGGGCGCCGGCCACGATGCGGGGCAGGTCGACCCGGCCGTCGACCCCGCGGCCCCACTGGATGTTCCAGGTGATGACGAGCATGCGCGCTTCCCGGTGGCTGTGGCGACCAGTGTAGGCAGCGTGCGGCGGCGCGTCAGACCGGACGCTTGCCACTGCGTGCACACGGATGGGTTGCTATAGTCCGCCGGCCATGACCGCCGCCCACCGTCCGGACCGCCGCAGGCTGCTCCAGCTCGCGGCGGCGGCCGCCGGCACGCTGTGGCTGCCCCGCGGCACCCAGGCGCAGCAGCGATGGTCCAGCGACCCCTTCACGCTGGGCGTCACCAGCGGCGCCCCTGCACCGGATTCCGTCGTGCTCTGGACGCGGCTGCTGCCGGCAGGGGGCCTGCCCGACGGCGGCCGCTCGGCGCTGCCGGTGCACTGGGAAGTGGCGCACGACGAGAACTTCGCCCAGATCGTGCAACGCGGCGAGGCCCTGGCCCTGCCGGACCTCGGGCACAGCGTCCACGTCGAAGTGCCCGGGCTCGAGCCGGACCGCTGGTACTTCTACCGCTTCCTGGCCGGCGACGCCGCCAGCACCGTGGGCCGGACCCGGACGCTGCCTGCGCCCGGCGCGGCGCCCAACCTGCTGCGCATCGCGTACGCCTCCTGCCAACGGTGGGAGCACGGGCACTACGCGGCCTGGCGCCACATGCACGCGGAGCGGCCGGACTTCGTGGTGTTCCTGGGCGATTACATCTACGAGTACCCCAATGCGACGGCGGCGGTCCGCAGCTTCCCGACCCTGGGCTGGGTGAAGACGCTGCCCCAGTACCGCGAACGCTATGCCCTGCACCGCAGCGAGCCCGGACTGCAGGCGATGCATGCCGCCTGCCCCTGGCTGGTGACCTGGGACGACCACGAAGTCCAGAACGACTACGCCGGCGGGCACGCCGGCGATCCGCGCCCGCTGCGCATGAACGCGGTGGCCGATTTCGCGGCCCGGCGGGCGGCGGCCTACCAGGCGTACTACGAGCACATGCCGGTGCGCGCGGCCGAGTTCGCGAAGGCGCTCACGGCCGGCCGGGCGGGCGGCGAACTGCGCCTGCACACGCGCTACCGGTTCGGCCGGCTGGCCGACCTGCTGCTGCTGGACGACCGGCAGTACCGTGATCCGCAGGCCTGCGCACCGGACGGACAGGCCTCCGGGCCGGTCGACCCCGCCACCTGCCCGTCCTGGGACGACCCCCGGCGCACCCTGCTCGGCCCGCAGCAGGAGCGCTGGCTCGACCAGGCTTTGGGCGAGGCTCCGCAGGCCTGGACCGTGCTGGGCCAGCAGACGCTGTTCGGGCAGCGCGACCTGCGATCGGGGCCCGGCCAGCTCTTTGCCGGTGATGGCTGGGACGGCTACCCGGCGGCGCGGCGGCGCCTGCTGGAGGCGCTGCAGCGTCACCGGGTCGCCAACCCGGTGTTCCTGGGCGGCGACGTGCACGAGAACTGGGTCGGCCACGTGCTCGCCGATTACGACCGCGCCGACAGCGAGCTCCTGGGCGTGGAGTTCTGCGGCACCAGCATCACGTCGCGGCCCGGTGGCGCCGAGCGCCTGCCGGCGCGGCTGGCCGAGAACCCGCACTTCGTCTTCGCCGACGCCGCCCACCGGGGTTACGGGGTCGCCGAGTTCACGCCCGATCGCCTGACCACCACGCTGCGCGGCCTGGACGATGCGCGGCGCATCGACGCGCAGGTCTCGACGCTGGCCCGGTTCACGGTCGAAGCCGGCCGCCGCCGGCTCGAGCGGGCATGAGGCGCGCCCTGTGGCTGGCGTGGCTGCTGCTGGCGGCCGTGCTGCCCTGCCAGGCCGGCAGCGTCGCGATCGGGACCGAGCCGGTGTACGCCCTGTCGCGCGCCTTCGCGGCGCTGGAGGACCCGGGCGGCATGCTCACCGTCGACGAGGTAAGGCAACCGGCGCTGCAGGCCCGGTTCCAGCCCGTGCCGGCCAGCGGGCCGGGTCCGAACTTCGGCCTGTCGCGGTCTGCCTGGTGGCTCATGGTGCGGCTGGACGCGCAGCCGCAGGCGCCGCGCGAATGGCTGCTCGAGATCGCCTACCCGCCGCTGGACCGCGTGGAGGTCTACGTGCCCGGCCCCGGCGGCGTCGCGCGCCAGGTGGGCGGCGACACCGAGCCCTTCGCCGACCGCACGATGCCGCACCGCAACCACGTGTTCAAGGTCGACGTGCAGCCTGGCGGCCCCACCGTGCTGTACCTGCGCATCGCGTCGGCCGGCACGCTGTCGGCGCCGGCGCGCCTGTGGCAGCCGGCGGCGCTGTGGCAGCACGACCAGGCCACCTACGCGGGCCTGAGCCTTTACTTCGGCCTGCTGGGCGGGCTGCTGCTCTACAACCTGCTGCTGTTCGTCTCGGTGCGAGACCGCTCCTACCTGGTGTACGTGGCCTTCGTCGCCGCGATGGGCGTCGGCCAGGCCGCGCTCCTCGGCCTGGGCGCGCAGTTCCTGTGGCCCGGGCAGACCTGGTGGAACACCGTGTCGGTGCCGGTGGCGTTCACGGCCACCGCCCTCTTCGGGCTGCAGTTCGCGCGCAGCTTCCTCTCCAGCGCCGCACGGATGCCGCGCCTGGACAGGCTGGTGCTGGCGCAGATGGCTGGCTGGGCCGTCGCGCTGGTCGCTTCGCTGGCCTTGCCGTACCGCTCGTCCGCGTACCTGGTCATCGGGCTGTCCCTGGCGGGCGTGGTCACCGTGTTCGTGCTGGGCTACCTCGGCACCCGCGGCGGCTTCGCCGGCGCGCGCGCCTTCTTCCTGGCCTGGGCGCTGCTCCTGCTGGGGGTGGCCATCCTGCTGCTGCACAACGTCGGCCTGTTGCCGTCCAACGCCGTCACGGCCAACTCGCTGCTGATCGGGTCGGCGCTGGAAATGGTGCTGCTGTCGTTCGCCCTCGGCGACCGCATCAACGTGGCGCGCCGCTTCAAGGAGCAGGCCCAGGCCCGCATCGCGGCCGAACACGCGATGGTGGAGGCGCTGTCGCAGTCGCAGGCCCGGCTGCAGCAGGTGCTGGACGAGCGCGAGGTCATCCTGGAGAACTCCATCGTCGGCATCGCCTTCCTCACGCCGGAGGGGCGTTTCCGCTGGGCCAACAAGGCCATGGCCGACATCTTCGGCGGCGGCTTCGAGCCGATCACCTCGATGGAGCCGTTCTACCTGTCGCGCGAGGACTACCTCCAGGTCGGCCGCGAAGTGGCCGCCGCGGTGGCGCGCGGCGAGGTGTACGAGCGCGAGCTGCTGGTGCGGCGGCGCGACGGCGCGCTGATCTGGGTGGCGCTGTCGGGCAAGGCGGTGAGCCGCCGCGACCTGGGCCAGGGCACGGTGTGGGTGGTGATGGACATCACCGAGCGCAAGCGGCTGCAGGAGCAGCTGCAGTCGACGATGTCCGAGCGCGAGGCCATCCTGAACAACGCCGTGGTGGGCATCGTGCTGTCGGTGTTCCGCATCCACGAGTGGGTGAACGAGAAGTTCGCGCAGATGCTGGGCTACCCGCGCCAGGTCCTCATCGGCCAGTCGTCCCTGTACATCCACGCCGACCGCGAGAGCTGGGAGCGGTTCGGCGTCGAGGCGCGCGCCTCGCTCATCGCCACCAACGGCTACACCTGCGAGCGGCAGCTGCGGCGCCGCACCGGCGAGCTGATCTGGGTGCAGATGGGCGGCAGCTGCGTGCGCGCCAACGACCCCGATTCGGGCGTGATCTGGACCTTCCTGGACATCACCGAGCGCAAGAAGGGCGAGGCCGAGATCCTGGAGGCCCTGGAGCAGCAGCGGGCGCTGAACGACCTGCGCACGCGCTTCGTGGCGATGACCAGCCACGAGTTCCGCACGCCGCTGGCGGCCATCCTGTCGGCCGAGGAGGTGCTGCGGCACTACGGCGACCGGCTGCCCGCGACCGATCGCCTGGAAACCCTGGACGGCATCGCGGCCGGCGTGCAGCGCATGTCGCGCATGCTCGACCGGGTGCTGCTGCTGGGCCAGGCCGACGCGCAGATGCTGGAGTTCCGCCCGGCCGACGTGAACCTGCCGGCGCTGTGCCGCCGCCTGGTCGAGGAGGTGTGGGCGCAGCACCCCGACACCGACTGCGAGATCGCGGTGCGGGCCGCTCCCGCGGTGGGCACCTGCCGCTGCGACGAGAAGCTGCTGCGCCACATCTTCGGCAACCTGCTGTTCAACGCCATCAAGTACTCGCCCGACGGCGGCCAGGTGCGCTTCGACGTGCGGCGCGAGGGCGCCGAGCTGGTGTTCGAGGTCGCCGACCAGGGCATCGGCATCCCGCCCGACGAGGTCGGCCACCTGTTCGGGTCGTTCCACCGCGCCAGCAACGTCGGCAGCATCCAGGGCACGGGGCTGGGCCTGGCCATCGTGAAGAACGCGGTCCAGGTGCACGGCGGCCGCATCGACGTGGAGAGCACCCTCGGCAAGGGATCGACCTTCACCGTGCGCCTGCCCATGGTGCCGGCCGGCGCGCCGGCCTGACGGGCGCCGCTTAGGGGCGCACCACCTCGAGCAGGCGGTCGAGGCCACCTTCGTCCACCGCCACCATGGCCTGCTCGCGCACCCTGGGCTTGGCGTGCCAGGCCATCGACAGGCCGGCTTCGCCCATCATCGGCAGGTCGTTGGCGCCGTCGCCCACCGCGATGGCCTGCCGGGGATCGATGCCCAGCGCCGCGCAGGTCTCCAGCAGCATGCGGCGCTTTTCGGCGCCGTCGCAGATGTCGCCCCAGGGCTGGTCGACCATGCGCCCGGTGAGCTGGCCGCAATTGGGACCGGACTCGATCTCCAGCACGTTGGAGCGGGTGTAGTCGATGCCCAGCTTGTCGCGGATGCGGTCGGTGAAGAAAGTGAACCCGCCCGACACCAGCAGCGTCTTCAGGCCGGCCGCCTGGCAGGCCTTCACCAGCTTCTCGGCGCCCGGGTTGAGCTGCAGGCGCTGGGTGTAGACCAGCTCCATGTCGGCCACCGTGACGCCGCGCAGCAGGGCGACCCGCCGGCGCAGGCTCTCCTTGTAGTCGGCGATCTCGCCGCGCATCGCGGCCTCGGTGATGGCGGCCACTTCCTCCTTGCGGCCGGCCGCATCGGCGATCTCGTCGACGCACTCGATGTTGATCAGGGTCGAGTCCATGTCGAACGCGACCAGCTTGAAGTCGGACAGCCGCAGCGGCGGGGTGAAGCCCTGGATGGAAAGGCCGGGAGCGAAGGAGGTCAGTGGCATGGGGGCGATTTTCCCATTCTGGAATGAGGAAACGGGACGTACGGGAGTGCGCGTTCGGGGTTTGCGTCCGCTCCCGCCTTCAGGCCGTTTCAGCAACCTTCGGCTGCCCCAGCGACCGCAGCACGTCGCGCACCATCTGCGCCCGGTCGCGGGGCTCTTTCAGTTCGCGCTCGATGCGCAGCTTCTCGTTGCCGGCCAGCTTGATGTGGCGGTTCTTCTGCACCAGCTCGATGATGCGCAGCGACTCCACCGGCGGGTTGGGCCGGAAGGTGATGGTGATGACGCCCGGCGCGGCGTCGACCTTGACCACGCCATAGGGGCGGGCCAGCACGCGCAGCCGGTGCACGTCGATCAGGGTCTGCGCCTGCGCCGGCGGCTTGCCGAAGCGATCGACGATCTCCTCCAGCAGCGAGTCGATCTGGTCGGTGGTCTTGGACGTGGCCAGCTTCTTGTAGAACGACAGCCGCAGGTGCACGTCGCCGCAGTAGTCCTCGGGCAGGAGGGCCGGGGCATGCAGGTTGATGTCGGTGGTGACGGACAGCGGCGCCAGCAGGTCGGGCTCGTGGCCGGCCTTGAGCGAACGCACCGCCTCTGCCAGCATCTCGTTGTACAGCTGGAAGCCCACCTCCAGCATGTTGCCGCTCTGGTTCTCGCCCAGCACCTCGCCGGCGCCGCGGATCTCGAGGTCGTGCATCGCGAGGTAGAAGCCCGAGCCCAGTTCTTCCATCTGCTGGATGGCGTCGAGGCGCTGGGCCGCCTGCTTGGTCAGGCTCTCGGTGTCGGGCACCATCAGGTAGGCGTAGGCCTGGTGGTGGCTGCGGCCGACGCGGCCGCGCAGCTGGTGCAGCTGCGCCAGCCCGAACTTGTCGGCCCGGCTGATGACGATGGTGTTGGCCGTCGGGACGTCGATGCCGGTCTCGATGATGGTGGAGCACAGCAGCACGTTGAAGCGCTGCTGCACGAAGTCGCGCATCACCCGCTCGAGCTCGCGCTCGGGCATCTGGCCATGCGCGACCGCGATGCGGGCCTCGGGCAGCAGCGCCTCCAGCCTTTCGCGCCGGTTCGCGATCGTCTCCACCTCGTTGTGCAGGAAGTACACCTGGCCGCCGCGCTTGAGCTCGCGCAGGACGGCCTCCCGGACCACGCCGTTGCCCTCGTTGCGCACGAAGGTCTTGATGGCCAGGCGCCGCTGCGGCGCAGTGGCAATGACCGACAGGTCGCGCAGGCCCTCCAGCGCCATGCCCAGCGTGCGCGGGATGGGCGTGGCGGTGAGCGTGAGCACGTCGACCTCGGCCCGCATGGCCTTCATCGCCTCCTTGTGGCGCACGCCGAAGCGGTGCTCCTCGTCGATGATGAGCAGGCCCAGGTTCTTGAACTTGGTCGATTCGGAGAGCAGCTTGTGGGTGCCCACCACGATGTCGACGCTGCCGTCGGCCAGGCCCTTGAGCGTGGCGGTCACTTCCTTGCCGGAGCGGAAGCGCGACACCTCGGCCACCTTGACCGGCCACTTGGAGAAGCGGTCGACCAGCGTCTGGAAGTGCTGCTCGGCCAGCAGCGTGGTGGGAGCGAGGAAGGCCACCTGCTTGCCGCCGGTGACGGCGATGAAGGCGGCGCGCAGGGCGACCTCGGTCTTGCCGAAGCCGACGTCGCCGCACACCAGCCGGTCCATCGGCTGCGGCGAGATCATGTCCTGGATGACGGCGTGGATGGCCGCGTTCTGGTCGGCCGTCTCCTCGAAGCCGAAGTCGTTCGAGAAGGCCTCGTAGTCCTGCGGCGAGAAGCGGAACGCGAATCCCTCGCGCGCCGCGCGGCGGGCGTAGATGTTCAGCAGCTCGGCGGCGGTGTCGCGCACCTGCTCGGCGGCCTTGCGGCGGGCCTTCTCCCACTGGCCCGAGCCCAGCTTGTGCAGCGGCGCCTCGTCGGCCGACACGCCGGTGTAGCGGCTGATCTGGTGCAGCTGGCTGACCGGGACGTACAGCGTGGCCTTGTCGGCGTATTCCAGGTGCAGGAACTCGGTGTTGCCCTGGCCCAGGTCCAGGTTCACCAGGCCCTTGTAGCGGCCGATGCCGTGCTGCGTGTGCACCACCGGGTCGCCGACGTTCAGCTCCGACAGGTCCTTGATCAGGGCTTCGACGTCGCTGACCTGCTCCTGCTTCTTGCGCCGGCGCGTGGTGGCGCCGGCCGCGAACAGCTCGGTCTCGGTGACGATGTCGAGCGCCTCGGCCACCCAGCTGAAGCCCTCGGCCAGCGCCGCGGTGGCGATGCCCAGCTTCTCGTCGCTGGCCAGGAACTCCTCCAGCGAATCGAACGCCGGTGGCGACACCTGGCTGGCGCGCAGGAAGTCGAGCAGGCTCTCGCGGCGACCCGCACTCTCGGCGACCACGAGGACGCGGTGCGCGGTGGCGGCCACGTGCTGGCGGAAGCGGGCCAGCGGCTCCTCGGCGCCGCGCACCACCGACAGCTCGGGCAGCTTCTGGAACAGCGCGCTGTCCGCGATGTCCTGCGTGCCCGGCCGCAAGGCCAGCTGGGCGTGGTCATTGGCGCGGCCGTAGAACTGCTCGATCGTCAGGAACAGGGCTTCGGGCGGCAGGATGGGGCGGTCGGGGTCGCCCTGCAGCAGGCGATGCCGGTCCCGGGTGTCCTGCCAGAAGCGCTGGAAGGCCGGCTCCAGGTCGCCATGCAGCACCAGCGTGGCCTGGGGACCCAGGTAGTCGAACACCGTCGCCGTGTCGTCGAAGAACAGCGGCAGGTAGTACTCGATGCCGGCGGTGGCCACGCCGTTGCCCATGTCCTTGTAGATGCGGCTGCGGGTCGGGTCGCCCTCCAGCAGCTCGCGCCAGCGGCTGCGGAACTTGGCCCGTGCGTCGTCGTCCATCGGGAATTCGCGGCCGGGCAGCAGGCGCACGTCGGGCACGGGATACAGGCTGCGCTGGCTGTCCGGGTCGAAGGTGCGGATCGAGTCGATCTCGTCGTCGAACAGGTCGACCCGATACGGCACGGCCGACCCCATCGGGAACAGGTCGATCAGGCCGCCGCGCACCGCGTACTCGCCGGGGCTGACGACCTGCGTGACGTGGTTGTATCCCGCCAGGGTGAGCTGCGCCTTCAGCCGCGCCTCTTCCAGCTTTTGCTTCACCTGGAACGAGAACGTGTAGCCGGCCAGGAAGGACGGCGGGGCGACCCGGTACAGCGCCGTGGTGGCCGGCACGATGACGACGTCGGCCTCGCCCTGCGAGATGCGCCACAGCGTGGCGAGGCGCTCGCTGATCAGGTCCTGGTGCGGCGAGAACGTGTCGTAGGGCAGCGTTTCCCAGTCGGGGAACAGCGCCACCCGCAGGTCGGGCGCGAAGAACGCCAGTTCGTCGATGAGGCGCTGCGCATCGGCCGCGCCGGCCGTGACGATGCCGGTGGGGCGGCCGGCGGCCTTCTCGCGCTCGGACAGGCGGGCCAGCAACAGCGCGTCCGCCGAGCCGGGAGGGCGGGGCAGCGCGTAGCGCTTGCCGGGTGACAGCTTGGGAAGTTCCATCGGTGGTGCAAATGCGAACACCCCTCGCCGGGCAGGGAGGGGTGTGCATGGATTCTAGAATGGCCCCCATCTCCATGCCGGCCCATCCTTCCGATTCCCCTGTGCGGTTCCACGCCGTGCTGCCGTGCGCAGGAACCGGCAGCCGCGCCGGCACCGAAGGCCCCAAGCAATACGAACCGCTCGCCGGGCGGATGCTGGTGCTGCACACGCTGGCCGCCCTGGCGCAGGTCCGGCGCCTCGCGTCGCTGCTGGTGATGGTCGCGCCGGACGACCGGCGCATGCCGGCCGGCAGCGGCTACACCGTGGTGGCATGCGGCGGCGCCACCCGCGCGCAGACCGTGGCCAACGGCCTGGACGAACTGCACCGGCGCGGCGCGTCGGAGAACGACTGGGTGCTGGTGCACGACGCGGCGCGCTGCCTGGTCACGCCGGCCCTGGTCGACCGCCTCATCGATGCCTGCGCCGACGACACCGTCGGCGGTTTGCTGGCCCAGCCCCTGGCCGACACGCTGAAGGAGGAGGCCGGCGGGCGCGTGGCCGCCACGCTGCCGCGCCAGGGCAAGTGGCTGGCGCAGACGCCGCAGATGTTCCGCCTCGGCCTGCTGCGCCGGGCGCTGGCCGAGGCCGGCCCGGGCGTGACGGACGAGGCGTCGGCCATCGAGGCGCTCGGCTTGCAAGCCCGGCTGGTGCAGGGCAGCGCGCAGAACTTCAAGGTGACGTGGCCGGAGGATTTCGCCCTGGCCCGCGCCGTGCTCGAAAGCAGGACGACATGACCATCCGCATCGGCGAAGGCTGGGACGTGCACGCGCTCGTGCCGGGCCGCCCGCTCATCCTCGGCGGCGTGACCATCCCCTACGGCCGCGGGCTGCTCGGGCACTCGGACGCCGACGCCCTGCTGCACGCGATCACCGATGCGGTGCTGGGGGCCGCCGGCCTGGGCGACATCGGCCGCCATTTCCCCGACACCGACGAGCGCTTCCGCGGCGCCGACTCGGTGCTGCTGCTGGAGGAGGCCGTGCGGCGGGTGGGTGCGGCCGGCTGGCAGGTCGGCAACGTCGACAGCACCGTCGTGGCCCAGGCGCCCAAGCTGGCGCCGCACATCGACGCCATGCGCACGCGCATCGCCAAGGCGCTGGGCGTGGACGCTGCCCAGGTGAACGTCAAGGCCAAGACGGCCGAAAAGCTCGGCCCGGTGGGACAGGGCCAGAGCATCGAGGCCCGGGCGGTGGCGCTGCTGGTGCGCGCCGGTTCCTAGTCGTCGGAGGTCTCGCGCTGCAGCTGCTCGGGCTGGCCGTCGGCCGCCTGCGGCGCCCTCGGCTTCTGCAGCTTGATGTGCGCCGCCAGCCCGCCCGAGGTGGTGTTGGCCAGCGCGAAGATGCCGCCCATGCGCTGCACCGTCTTGTCGACGATGGCCAGGCCCAGGCCGGCGCCGGTGGCGGCGGTGCGGGCGGCGTCGCCACGGAAGAACGGCTTGATGAGGTTGGGCAGCGCTTCCGGTGCCACGCCCATGCCATGGTCGCGCACCTTCAGCAGCACCCATTCGTTGCGCGCCTTGGCTGCGATGTCGACCTTGGCGATGCCGGTCTCGGGCGTCTTGCCGTAGCGCCGCGCGTTCTCGAGCAGGTTGGACACCACGCGGGCGAGCTCGACCTCGTCGGCCAGCACGAAGAGGTTCTTCGGCACGTCGACGTGAATGCGCATGTCCTCGTTGTCCTGCACCGCGTAGACGCAGGCCTCGACCACGTCGCGCAGCGAGACCGGCTTGAGCTCGGCGTGGTCGGGCCGGGCGTAGTCGAGGAACTTGTCGATGATGGCGTCGAGCTGGTCGATGTCGGCGGCCATGTGCTCGCGCGCGTCGGCGTCGGCGACGCTCATCTCGGTTTCCAGGCGCAGGCGGGCCAGGGGCGTGCGCAGGTCGTGCGAGATGCCGGCCAGCATGACGGCCCGGTCCTGCTCGATCTTGGCCAGCTGCTGCGCCATTCGGTTGAAGCCGATGTTCACCTCGCGGATCTCGCTGGTGACGGCCTTCTCATCCAGGCGGCTGGCATCGAAGTCGCCGTCGCGCACCCGGCTGGCGGCGAACGACAGCTGCTTGAGCGGGCGGTTGATCAGCCGGGCGATGAGGGCGGCACCGGCCAGTGACAGGCCGGCAGCCGTGATGAGCCAGATGAGCCAGGTGCGGCCGCCCACCTTGGTGAAGCGGTTGCGGTCCAGCAGCAGCCAGTAGGAATCGGAGTCGATCTTGAAGCCGACCCAGAAGCCCTTCTCGCCGTTGACCGCCGACGCCAGCACGGTGCCGGGACCGATGCGGCCCAGCAGCTCGTCGGCGATGCGGTCGTCCAGCGACAGGTCGTCGACGGTCATGTACACGTCGGTCGGCTTGGCCGGCAGGATGCGCACGCCTTCCTGCTCGGCCAGGGTCTTGATGAGCGAGACGCGGGCGATGGCGTCGGAGTAGCGCAGGGCGGCCCGGCTCAGGTTTACCAGCGACGCGATCTGCTGGGCCGTCTGCACCGCCCGCGGCTCGAACTCGAGCGCCCGGAACGTCTGCAGCCAGGCCACGATGGACCCGATGAGGAGCAGCGAGAGCAGGAAGAAGGTGCGCCAGAACAGCGACAGCCCGACCCGCGGGCGCATGTCCAGCGGAGCCGGAGCCGTCTCGAGCGGCGCCGGGCTGGTGACTTCGATGAATTCCCCTCGGATCATGGCTTCACTTCTTGCGGCCGGTTGCGGCCTGCCGTCTCCTCCTCTGGACGACGGCGGCGGCGATCTTGACTGGACGACGGCGGCGGCGATCTTGATTCTGGCATTGCCGCGCTGCGAGCGCAGCAGGATCAACCCGCGCCGTCCGGTACGAACACGTAACCCACGCCCCAGACCGTCTGGATGTAGCGGGGCGAAGCCGGATCGAGCTCGACCAGCTTGCGCAGGCGCGACACCTGCACGTCCAGGCTGCGGTCGAACGGCTCGAACTCGCGGCCGCGGGCCAGCTGCGCAAGCTTCTCGCGCGACAGGGGCTGGCGCGGGTGGCGCACCAGCGCCTTGAGCATCGCGAACTCACCCGTGGTGAGCGGCAGCTCGTCGCCGTTCTTGCGCAAGGTGCGCGCGCCGAGGTCGAAGGCGAAGGGGCCGAAGGTGACCACCTCGTTCTCGCTGGACGGCGCGCCCGGGGCTTCCTGCGCGGGGCGGCGGCGCAGCACCGCGTGCACCCGGGCCAGCAGCTCGCGCGGGTTGAACGGTTTGCCGAGGTAGTCGTCGGCGCCGACCTCGAGGCCGACGATGCGGTCCACGTCCTCGCCCTTGGCCGTGAGCATGATGATGGGGGTGCGGTCGTTGGCGGCCCGCAGCCGGCGGCAGATGGACAGCCCATCCTCGCCCGGCATCATGAGATCGAGAACGATGAGGTCGGCGGTCTCCCGCAGCATCAGGCGGTTGAGCGCCTTTCCGTCCTCGGCCAGGATGACCTCGAAGCCTTCCTGGGTCAGGTACCGCCTGAGCAGGTCGCGGATGCGCGCATCGTCATCGACCACGAGGATCTTGTCAGTGCGGGCTGCAGCTTGTGTCATGTTGGTCCAAACGTATTTGTAACAGCGCCGATTCTGAAGGAGGCTGCCAGCAACCGTGCGGGAATCCCCGGGAGCTCTGACACACTGTTACAGAAGTTGCGGCAGCTGGGACCGGATCACTTGGCCGCGGTCCACGGCCGCGCTGGGCCGCCCGTTGACACTGCCATGATGCGTCGAATCACCCGTCCCCTGGCCCTCGCGGCCTGCCTCGCCACCACCGCCTCCTGGGCCGCCGCGCAGGTGCTGCCGGTCCCCGAAAACGTCGTGCAGCTGGCCGCCAGCGCGACCGTCGAAGTCCCGCAGGACCTCCTGGTCCTGCAGTTGCAGGCCACCCGCGAGGGCAGCGATGCCGCGCAGGTGCAGTCGCAGTTGAAGGCGGTGCTGGAGGCGGCGCTGGCCGATGCCCGCCGCTCGGCGCAGCCGGGCCAGCTGGACGTGCGCACCGGAGCCTTCACCGTGGGTCCGCGCCATGGCCGCGATGGGCGCATCAGCGCCTGGCAGGGCACGGCCGAGCTCATCCTCGAAGGCACGGACTTCGCGCGCATGGGGCAACTGGCCGGTCGCCTGCCGGGCATGGCCGTGTCGTCGTCGAGCTTCCGGCTGAGCCGTCCTGCGCGCGAGGCGGCGGAACGTGAGGCGCAGGGCCAGGCCGTGTCGGCCTTCCGTGCTCGCGCGGCGGAGCTGGCCAAGGGCTTCGGCTTTCCGGCGTACACCCTGCGCGAAGTCTCCGTCCAGGCGCTGGACCAGGGCCTGCCGCCGCGCCCGCGCGTGATGGCGATGGAGGCCAAGGCGGCCGGCGACGCCCCGGTGCCGCTCGAGGCGGGCAAGGCCAACGTGGTCGTCAACGTCTCCGGTTCCGTCCAGTTGCGCTGAGGTCACGCCGCCGTCCGACACGGAGCCACCACCCGGCCCTCCTAAGCTGGGCCGGATGCAGGCCGCGCAAGCCGACGACATTTCCGCCGACACCGTGGCGGGCCAGGTACCCGAACTGTTGGTGGTGTCCAACCCGGGTTCGGGCGCACAGGATGGCCAGGCCCGGCGCGAGGCGCTGGCTACGGTGTTCCGTGAGCAAGGCCGTGCCTTCCGGTTCATCGACGTCGACGGGCCGGGTGACCTGGAGGAGGCGAGCCGGCGTGCCGCCGAGGAAGCGCGGGGCCGCAAGGGCGTGATCGTCGCCGTCGGCGGCGACGGCACCATCAACACGGTGGCCCAGGCGGCGTGGCGGGCCGGCTGCGCGCTCGGCGTCCTGCCGCAAGGCACCTTCAACCTGTTCGGCCGCGACCACGGCATCGCGCAGGACCTGGAGCAGGCGGCCCGCATGCTGCTGCGGGCACGGCCCCGTCCGGTGGCGGTGGGCGAGGTCAATGGCCGGCTGTTCCTGGTGAACGCCAGTGTCGGGCTCTATCCGCAGTTGCTGGAGGACCGGGAGGTCTTCAAGCAGCAGTTCGGGCGCCGCCGCTGGGTGGCGGTGCTGGCCGGCCTGGTGACCATCTTCGAATGGCGTCGGCAGCTGACGCTGGAATTCGAGCGCGACGGCCAGGCGGTCGTGGTGCGCACGCCGACCCTGTTCGTCGGCAACAACCGCCTGCAGCTCGAGCGCATCGGCCTGCCGGCCGAGGTAGTGGCCCGGGTCGGGGAGGGCGAACTCGCGGCGGTCATGGCCCGACCCATCGGCACCGGGCGCATGGTGCTGCTGATGCTGCGCGGCGCGATCGGCCGGCTGGGCGAGGCCGAGCAGGTGGACAGCTTCGCGTTCCGTTCGCTCACCGTGAAGGTGGTGGGCATGCGCAAGCTCAAGCTGGCCGCGGACGGCGAAGTCGGCGTGATGGCACCGCCGCTGCGGTTTTCGGTCGCATCGCGCCCGTTGCTGCTGATGGTGCCGCGCGACGAGGACCGGGTACCCGTGGCGTGAGCCTGCTGCTGCACCTGTCGGACACCCACTTCGGCACCGAACTGCCGCACGTGGTGCAGGCGCTGCTGGCGCTGGCGCACCAGCGGCGCCCCGACGTGCTGGTGTTCAGCGGCGACATCACCCAGCGCGCCCAGGTGTCCCAGTTCGAGGCGGCCCGGCAGTTCTGCCGCGACCTGGGCATTGCGCGGATGCTGGCGCTGCCCGGCAACCACGACATCCCGCTGTTCGACGTCGCTGCCCGGCTGTTCCGGCCCTACGTCCGTTACCTCGATGCATTCGGCCCGACGCTGGAGCCCGTGCTCGAGACCGACGCGTTCCTCCTCATCGGCGTGAACACCACGCGCGCCTCGATGCACAAGAACGGCGCGGTGTCGCCGGTGCAGGCCGCCCGGGTAGCCAACCGGCTGCGCCAGGCGCGCGGCGGCCAGTTGCGGGTCGTCGTGACGCACCAGCCGGCCGAAGTCGGCCGGCCGGAGGACGTGCACGACCGGTTGCGCGAGGCCGAGCCGGCGCTGCAGGCGTGGTCGGCAGCCGGCGCCGATCTGGTGCTGGGCGGGCACATCCATCTGCCCTACGTGCTGGACCTGGCGGCGCGCGAGACCCCGACGCCGCGGGCGATGTGGTGCGTGCAGGCGGGCACGGCCGTGTCGTCACGGGTGCGGCACGGCACCTCGAACTCCGTCAACTTCATCGAATGGCGGCAGCACCGCGGCGCCGAACGGCGCCACTGCCTCCTGGAGCGCTGGGACTACGACGAGCGGGCGGGGGCCTTCACGGCCGCCTCGACCCGCACGCTGGCGCTGGCCTGAACCGGCTTACTGCGCGGCCCAGCCGCCGTCCATGTTCCAGGCCACGCCGCGCACGTTGTTGGCGGCCGGAGAGCAGAAGAAGACCGCCAGCTCGCCGAGCTCCTCGGGCGTGGTGAACTGCATCGAGGGCTCCTTCTCGCCGAGCAGCTGGCGCGTGGCCTCCTCGTTGCTCCAGCCGTTGGCGGCGGCCTTGGCATCGACCTGCTTCTGCACCAGGGGCGTGAGCACCCAGCCGGGGCAGATGGCGTTGCAGGTGACGCCGGAGGTGGCCGTCTCCAGCGCCACCACCTTGGTCATGCCGACGATGCCGTGCTTGGCGGCGACGTAGGCCACCTTTTCGGCCGAGGCCACCAGGCCGTGCACCGAGGCGACGTTGATGATGCGGCCCCAGTTGGCCTTCTTCATGGCGGGCAGCGCGAGCCGCGTGGCGTGGAAGGCGCTCGACAGGTTGATGGCGATGACGGCATCCCAGCGGTCGGGCGGAAAGTCCTCGACCTTGGCGACGTGCTGAATCCCGGCGTTGTTCACGAGGATGTCGACCTGGCCGAACGTGGAGGCGGCGTAGGCCATCATGGCCTCGATGTCGGCCGGCTTGCCCATGTCGGCGCCGTGGTAGCCGACCTTGACGCCGAGCCTGGCAACCTCGGCCTTGGGGCCTTCGACGTCGCCGAATCCATTGAGCACGATGTTGGCGCCCTGGGCGGCCAGCGACTTGGCGATGCCCAGCCCGATGCCGCTGGTGGAGCCGGTGACGAGGGCGGTTTTCCCTTTGAGCATGGGACGATCTCCGTGGGTGGTTGGTACGATGCGGATGCCGCCGGCAGGGGTTGCCCCCGCCGGAACGCGCGAAGTATCGGACACATTTTCCATGCCCACCCCTACGCTCGACTACGTACCGTGCCCGGACGCCGCCGGCGGCCATCGCATGGCGTACTGGCAATGGGGCGACGCCGCCGCCGGACGGGTGGTCGTCTGCGTGCACGGCCTGTCGCGCCAGGGGCGCGACTTCGACGTCCTGGCCCAGGCCCTGGTGGACCGCAGCCCCGACCCGATCCGCGTGGTCTGCCCCGACGTGGTGGGCCGCGGCCGCAGCGACTGGCTGAAGGATCCCCGCGGCTACGTCCAGCCGACCTACGTCGGCGACATGGTGGTTCTCCTGGAGGCCCTGCACCGGCAGGCGCCGATCGCCGACCTGTCGTGGTTCGGCTCCAGCATGGGCGGGCTCATCGGGCTGGGGCTGGCCGGGAGCCCGAAGCTGTCGCTGCCCTCGCCAGTGCGCCGGCTGGTGCTCAACGATGTCGGACCGGTGATCCAGTGGCAGGCGCTGCAGCGCATCGGCGGCTATCTGGGCCAGACCGGTCGCTTCGAAACGGTCGGGGAGGCCGCGCATGCCATGTGGACCGTGTCCGCCGGCTTCGGCGCCCACACCGCCGAGCAGTGGCTGGCGCTGTCGACGCCCATGGTGCGGCCGCTCGACGGTGGCGGCTGGACGCTGCACTACGACCCGGCGATCGCGGTGCCGTTCCGGGAGGTGACCGAGCAGTCCGCCTTGCAAGGGGCGGCTGGGCTCTGGGCCCTGTACGACGCCGTGAAGGCCCGCACGCTGCTGGTGCGTGGCGCCAGGTCGGACCTGCTGACGCACGACACGGCGCTGGCCATGACCCAGCGCGGCCCGCACGCGCGGCTGGTCGAGATCGAGGGGGTCGGCCACGCGCCCACCTTCGTCGTGCCCGGACAGGTCGACCTCGCCACCGCATTCCTGCTCGAACCATGAAGAGCCTGGCCGCCGAACCCTTGGAGGGGGGCGCGGTTCCGGAGCTGATCGCGGCGACGGAACAGACGCTTCCCCAGCAGGCCAACGCGCTCGCGCGGGCACGGTCGTTCGCCGAGCCCTTCATCGCCGGCGAGACCCTGGACACGGGCGAGAACTCGCTGCAGCACGCCGACGCGGTGGCCGGCATCCTGAAGTCCATGGGAGGCTCGGAGGCGATGCAGGCGGCCAGCTACCTGGTCTATGCGTGCCCCCACCTGAACCGTCCGCAGGAAGTGATCACCAAGGCCTTCGGCGACAGCTACGCCGCGCTTGCGCTGGAGACCAACGACCTGGTGCGGGTGCAGCGCCAGACCCGCTCGGCCGAGGAAGCCGGCCGGCCGGTGGACGACCCGCGGCTGCAGACCGAGAACGTGCGCAAGATGCTGCTGGCGTTTTCGCGCGACCTGCGAGTGGTGATGCTGCGGCTGGCGTCGCGGCTGCAGACGCTGCGCTGGCACGCCGCCCACAAATCGGCGGCGCCGCCCTCGATCGCGCGCGAGTCCCTGCACGTGTTCGCCCCGCTGGCCAACCGCCTGGGCATCTGGCAGCTGAAGTGGGAGATGGAGGACCTGGCCTTCCGCTACCTGGAGCCGGACACCTACAAGCAGGTCGCCCGCCTGCTGGACGAGAAGCGGGTCGAGCGCGAGGGCTACGTCGAGCAGCTGCGCCTGCGGTTGCAGGACGAGCTGCGGCGGCAGGGCATCGAGGCCCAGGTGCAGGGCCGTCCCAAGCACATCTACAGCATCGTCAAGAAGATGCGCGGCAAGTCGCTCGGCTTCGAGCAGGTGTTCGACGTGCGCGCGCTGCGGGTCATCGTCCACGAGGTGCGGGACTGCTACGCCGCGCTGTCATGGGTGCACCAGCGGTTCGAGCCGATCGCGTCCGAGTTCGACGACTACATCGCCAAGCCCAAGCCCAACGGCTACCAGTCGCTGCACACCGTGGTGCGCGACGAGGGCGGACGGCCGATCGAGATCCAGATCCGCACCCAGGCCATGCACGAGCATGCGGAGCATGGCGTGGCCGCCCACTGGGCCTACAAGGAGGCCGGGTCCAAGGGCTACGCCGGCGTGTCGGCGGCCGGCGAGTACGACGCCAAGATCGCCGTGCTGCGCCAGCTGCTGGCCTGGGAACGCGACCTCGCCGGCGCGGCCCGGGGGCTGTTCGACGACCGCATCTACGTGCTGACGCCCGGCGCCGCCATCGTGGAGCTGCCGCAGGGAGCGACGCCGGTGGACTTCGCGTACAGCGTCCACACCAACCTCGGCCACCGCTGCCGCGGCGCCCGGGTCGACGGGGCCATGGTCCCCCTCAACACCCAGCTGCAGAACGGGCAGACGGTGGAGATCGTGACGGCCAAGGAGGGCGGCCCCTCGCGCGACTGGCTGAACCCGGACCTCGGCTTCCTGGCGAGCAGCCGGGCGCGGGCCAAGGTGCGGGCCTGGTTCAACGAGCAGGTGCGCCACGAGACGGTGGCACGCGGCCGCGAGCTGGTGGAAAAGCTGCTGCAGCGCGAGGGCCGCACGGCCATGAAGCAGGTGGACCTGGCGGCGCAGCTCGGGTTCAAGAGCGCGGACGACCTGTTCTTCGTGGTGGGCAAGGACGAGTATTCGCTGCGCAACATCGAGACCCTGCTGCATCCGCCCGAGGCGCCGTTGCCGCCGGACGAGTTCCTGCTGCTGAAGAAGTCCAGGCCACAGGAGAAGCACCCCAAGGGCGGCGTGCTGGTGGTGGGCGTCGATTCGCTCATGACCCAGCTGGCGCGCTGCTGCAAACCCGCGCCTCCCGACCAGATCGCCGGCTTCGTGACCCGGGGCAAGGGCGTGAGCGTCCACCGCACCGACTGCAGCAACTTCCGCGAGATGGCGGCGCGCAACGGCGAGCGGGTGATCGAGGTGGAATGGGGCAGCCCGCGTGGCGGCACCGGTCCCGTCTACCCGGTCGACGTGTCGATCGAGGCGGCCGACCGGCAAGGCCTATTGCGCGACATCTCCGAGGTGTTCGCCAAGGAGAAGATGAACGTGATCGGCGTGCAGACGCAGACCGTCAAGGACACGGCCTGGATGACGTTCACGGTCGAGATCGCCGATTCGGCCCGCCTGGGGCGCGTGCTGGGCGTGGTGGCCGAAGTGTCCGGCGTCCGCTCGGCGCGCCGGCGCTGACCGCCATGGGCACGCTGCTGCTGCGCGACGTCCGGCCGCTCGGTGGCGCTGCGGTCGACGTGCTGGTGCAGGACGGTCGCATCGCGGCAATCGGTGCGGGCCTGGCGGCGCCTGCGGACGCCGTGGTGGAGCAGGGTGGCGGCGGCCTGCTGCTGCCCGGATTGGTCGAGTCGCATACCCACCTGGACAAGACGCTGTGGGGCTTGCCCTGGTACCGCAACGAGGTCGGCGCCCGCCTGGTCGACCGCATCGACAACGAGCGGCGGTTCCGCGCGGCCACGGGGCACGACGCAGAGGCCCAGTCGCTCGCACTGGCGCTGGCTTTCCTGGCCCAGGGCACGACCCGCATCCGCACCCACGTGGACATCGACACCGATGCCGGCCTGCGGCACCTGCGCGGCGTGCTGGCCACGCGCGAGCGGCTGCGCGACGTGCTCGACCTGCAGGTGGTCGCGTTCCCGCAGTCGGGCCTGCTCTCGCGGCCCGGCACCGAGGCCCTGCTGCGGGAGGCTCTGGAGCAGGGCACCGACGTGCTGGGCGGGCTGGATCCGCAGGGAATCGACCACGATGCGGCGCGCTCGCTCGACGTCCTGTTCGGTCTCGCGACCCGCCATGGTGTGCCGCTGGACATCCACCTGCACGAGACCGGCGAGGAGGGCGTGCGGACGCTGCAGGCCGTCCTCGACCGGACGCAGGCGCAGGGCCTGCAGGGACGGGTGGCGATCAGCCATGCCTTCTGCCTCGGCGATGCGCCCGAGGGCGTGCGTGGCGCGCTGCTCGACCGGATGGCCCGCCTGCAGGTGGCGGTGATCACGACCGGGACCGCGTCGAGGCCGGTGCCGTCGCTGCTGGCGTGCCGGGCCGCTGGCGTGCCGGTGGCCGGCGGCAACGATGGGATCCGCGACACCTGGACGCCCTATGGCCGGCCCGACATGCTCGAGCGCGCGATGCTGATCGGCCTGCGCAACAACCTGCGCCGCGACGACGAGATCGCCGCGGCCCTTGAGTGCGTCACCAGCGGAGGTGCGGCGGTCTGCGGCTTCGAAGGCTACGGCTTGGCGCCCGGCTGCGTGGCCGACCTGGTGGTGGTTCAGGCCGAGACGCCGGCCGACGCCGTGGTCAGCCGACCCGTGCGGGATCTGGTGCTCGCACGTGGCCAGGTGGTGGCCCGCGGGAACGGACTTTCGCCTCTGCTACAATCTCATCTCTCAACACCCCAGGCGCGTAGCTCAGCTGGTTAGAGCACCACCTTGACATGGTGGGGGTCGTTGGTTCGAGTCCAATCGCGCCTACCAATCTCGCCGTGCGGCACCATCCGCCGGCACTATTCCCCCAGGAACACGGCCGCCGAGGTGCATCACCTCGGCGCGTTCGCGTTCCATCCGCGGGATGAACATCTGCCGTTGCCCAGGCCATCCACATCCAAGGTGGGTGCGGCCGATTCAGCCCTACCGTGTAGGGAAAACCTTGGGAATGCACGGCCTGTGCCTCCCTAGAATGCATTGATCCGCCCTGCGGCGCCGCCCCGGCGCCACGCTGGTCCGGAGCTCCCGGGAGCCGTCCTCGTGCAAAGCAAGAAAGCCAGTGGCACGCAGCCAACGCAGCGCGTGATCAAGAAGTATCCGAACCGGCGGCTGTACGACACCGACACGTCCACCTACATCACCCTGGCCGAGGTCAAGCAGCTGGTGATGGACAGTGAATCGTTCGTGGTGCGCGACGCCAAGACCAACGAGGACCTCACGCGCAGCATCCTGCTGCAGGTCATCCTCGAGGAGGAGGCGGGCGGCGAGCCGATGTTCAGCGAGGCCGCGCTGGCCAACATCATCCGGTTCTACGGCCACGCGGCCCAGGGCTTCATGGGCAGCTACATCGAGAAGAACATCCAGGCATTCACCGACATCCAGGCCAAGCTGGCCGAGCAGTCCAAGCAGCTCACGCCCGAGATGTGGGCGCAGTTCATGAACATGCAGAACCCCATGATGCAGGGGATGATGGGCAACTACGTCGAGCAGTCCCGGGCCGTTTTCGACAAGATGCAGGAGCAGATGCAGAAGCAGGCCGAGCAGATGTTCGGCGCCTTCGGCATGAAGCGCTGAGCCGGCACCCGCTGCCGTGCGGCCCCGCATGGGCCGGCCCGGTCCCCGGGTATGGGCCTTCTGGGACAATCCCAGGGTGAGTGAAACCATTTCCCCCGACATCTCTGCCGTTCCCAAGGTCGGCTTCGTCAGCCTCGGCTGCCCGAAGGCCCTGACCGACTCCGAACTGATCCTGACCCAGCTCTCGGCCGAGGGCTATCGCACGGCCAAGACGTTCGAGGGCGCCGACCTGGTCATCGTCAACACCTGCGGCTTCATCGACGACGCCGTCAAGGAAAGCCTGGACACGATCGGCGAAGCGCTGTCCGCCAACGGCAAGGTGATCGTCACCGGCTGCCTGGGCGCCCGGGCCGGCGAGGGTGGCGACAACCTGGTGCGGCAGATGCATCCCTCCGTGCTGGCGGTCACCGGACCGCATGCCACGCAGGAGGTGATGGACCATGTCCATGCGCACCTGCCCAAGCCGCACGACCCGTTCGTCGACCTGGTGCCGGCCGCGGGCATCAAGCTCACGCCCAAGCACTACGCATACCTCAAGATCAGCGAGGGCTGCAACCACCGCTGCACGTTCTGCATCATCCCGTCCATGCGCGGCGACCTGGTGAGCCGGCCGGTCGGCGACGTGCTGAAGGAGGCGCGCGCGCTGTTCGAAGGCGGCGTGAAGGAACTGCTGGTGGTGAGCCAGGACACCTCGGCCTACGGCGTGGACGTGAAGTACCGCACCGGCTTCTTCGATGGCCGGCCCGTGAAGACGCGCATGCTGGAGCTGGTGCAGGCGCTGGGCGAACTGGCGCGGCCGCACGGCGCCTGGGTGAGGCTGCACTACGTGTATCCCTACCCGCACGTGGACGAGGTGCTGCCGCTGATGGCCACCGGGGCGGTGCTGCCGTACCTGGACGTGCCGTTCCAGCACAGCCATCCCGATGTGCTGCGCCGGATGAAGCGGCCGGCCAGCGGCGAGCGCAACCTCGAGCGCCTGCAGGCCTGGCGCGCAGCTTGTCCCGAACTGGTGGTGCGCAGCACCTTCATCGCGGGCTTCCCGGGCGAGACCGAAGCGGAGTTCCAGCACCTGCTGGACTTCGTGCGCGAGGCGCAGATCGACCGGGCGGGGTGCTTCGCCTACAGCCCGGTCGAAGGCGCGGCGGCGAACGAACTGCCCGGCATGCTGCCGGCGGAAGTGCGCGAGGAGCGCCGCGCGCGCTTCATGGCGGTGGCCGAGCAGGTGTCGGCCGAACGGCTGCAGCGCCGGGTGGGCGCCACCATGCAGGTGCTGGTGGACAGTGCGCCTGGCCTCGGCCGCAAGGGTGGGATCGGGCGCAGCTATGCCGACGCGCCCGAGATCGACGGCACGGTCCGCCTGCTGCCGCCCGAGAAGATCAGCAAGCAGCTGCGGCCCGGTGAATTCACCCGGGCGCGCATCG
Organism: Ramlibacter pinisoli; assembly: GCF_009758015.1. Classification (NCBI taxonomy): domain Bacteria; kingdom Pseudomonadati; phylum Pseudomonadota; class Betaproteobacteria; order Burkholderiales; family Comamonadaceae; genus Ramlibacter; species Ramlibacter pinisoli. Next base: position 649,124 of record NZ_WSEL01000009.1, on the reverse strand, counting down.
TGGCCACCGAGGGACACGACCTCGTCGGGTTGCCGATCTGAACGCGCCGGAAAAAAAGCCGCCTGCGCAGGCGGGCGGCTTCTCGAAGACAAGGCCGGCCTGTGCCGGCAAAGCAAGGCTGGCGAACGCCGGCAAAACAAAGCCGGCATGCTGCCGGCCAAAAAAACAAAGCCGGCGGTGCCGGCTTTATCATCTGCTTGGTGCCCAGGAAGGGACTCGAACCCCCACGATGTTACTCGCTAGTACCTGAAACTAGTGCGTCTACCAATTCCGCCACCTGGGCATCTCAGGAAGACAAGGATTCTAGCATCAAAAATTCAGAACAACGACAGACAGGCCTGCTCGACGAAATCGAAGGCGTGATCCAGGGCCATCGCGACGGCCACGGCTACGTGGTGCGCGACGACGGCGAGACCGATCTCTACCTGCCTCCCAACGAGATGCGCGCGGTGCTGCACAAGGACCGCGTGCGGGCGCGCATCGTGCGGCACGACCGCAAGGGCCGGCCCGAAGGCCGCGTGGTGGAGATCGTCGAGCGCCCGCCACAGCCCATCATCGGGCGCCTGCTGCACGAGAGCGGCGTCTGGCTGGTGGCGCCGGAGGACAAGCGCTACGGCCAGGACGTCCTCATTCCCAAGACAGCGACCGGCACGGCCAAGCCGGGCCAGGTGGTGGTGGTCGAACTCACCGAGCCGCCCAGCCTGTACGGCCAGCCGGTCGGCCGGGTCAAGGAGGTGCTGGGCGAGATCGACGACCCCGGCATGGAAATCGAGATCGCGGTGCGCAAGTACGGCGTGCCGCACGAGTTCACCGATGTCTGCATCGCGATGGCCCGCACCTTGCCCGACAAGGTGCGTCCCACCGATCGCAAGCACCGCGTCGACCTGACCGACGTCCCGCTGGTCACCATCGACGGCGAGGACGCGCGCGACTTCGACGACGCGGTGTACTGCGAGCCGGCCAAGGTGGGCCGCGGCAAGGGCTGGCGCCTGCTGGTGGCGATCGCCGACGTCAGCCACTATGTCGAGACGGGCAGCCCGATCGACATCGACGCCTACGACCGGGCGACGAGCGTCTACTTCCCGCGCCGGGTGATCCCGATGCTGCCGGAGAAGCTGTCCAACGGGCTGTGTTCGCTCAACCCCGAGGTCGACCGGCTCTGCATGGTTTGCGACATGCTGATCGCCGCCACCGGCGAGATCCAGGCCTACCAGTTCTACCCGGGCGTGATGTGGAGCCACGCACGCTTCACGTACACCGAAGTCGCCGCCATTCTGGCCAACACCCGGGGCCCCGAAGCCCAGCGCCGCAAGGACAGGGTGGGCGACCTGATCAACCTGCACGACGTCTACCGCGCGCTGCTCAAGGCGCGCCAGGTCCGCGGCGCGGTCGACTTCGAGACCACGGAGACGCAGATCGTCTGCGACGAGAACGGCCGCATCGAGAAGATCGTGCCGCGCACCCGCAACGATGCGCACCGCCTCATCGAGGAGGCGATGCTGGCGGCCAACGTCTGCTCGGCCGACTTCATCCAGGAGAGCAAGCATCCCGGCCTGTTCCGCGTGCACGAGGGGCCCACGCCGGAGAAGAAGGACATCCTGCGCAACTACCTCAAGGCCATGGGCGTCGGGCTGACCATCAGCGACGAACCGATGCCCGGCGAGTTCCAGAAGATCGCCGAGGCGACCAAGGACAGGCCGGACGCGCAGCAGATCCACACCATGCTGCTGCGGTCGATGCAGCAGGCGATCTACACGCCGATCAACAGCGGCCACTTCGGCCTGGCGTACGATGCCTACACGCACTTCACCAGCCCGATCCGCCGCTACCCGGACCTGCTGGTGCACCGCGTCATCAAGGCCATCCTTGCGCGCACGCACTACACCCTGCCGGCCCTGCCCACGCCCGGCGAGGCACACGAGAAGCTGGCCCGGCGGCTGGCCACCCGCGTCGCGCCGCCCGGCCACAAGCTGAAGAAGCCACCGGCGCCGCCCAGCCGCGAAGTCCAGGCCTGGGAGGCAGCCGGCCTGCATTGCAGCGCCAACGAGCGCCGCGCCGACGAGGCCAGCCGCGACGTCGAGGCCTGGCTCAAGTGCAAGTTCATGCGCGAGCACCTCGGCGAGGAGTACAGCGGCGTCGTCAGTGCCGCCACCACGTTCGGCATCTTCGTCACGCTCGACCAGCTCTACGTCGAGGGGCTGGTGCACATCACCGAACTCGGCGGCGAGTACTTCAAGTTCGACGAGGCACGGCAGGAACTGCGCGGCGAACGCACCGGCATCCGCTACGCCATCGGTTCGCGCGTGCGCGTGCAGGTCAGCCGCGTCGACCTCGACGGCCGCAAGATCGACTTCCGGCTGGTGCGCGAGGGCGAGGACCTGGAAGCGCGCGCGATGCGCGACAAGGGCGTTCCCGCCGGCGGCGGTGCCGGAGCCAAGCGCGCTGCCAAGAAGGCGCCGCGCGGCGTCGAGCACGTGCCGATCAAGTCGTTGACGGCGGCCGTGAAGAAGGCCGCCGCCAACAAGCCCAAGGGCCGCAAGGGGCGGCGCTGAGAGAACCAGGAATCACCAGGAGGCAAGATGAGCAAGAACGAGACGGGCCGGGTGGCCATCGTCACGGGGGCCGGCAGCGGCGTGGGCAAGGCGGCGGCGCTGGCGCTGCTGGGCGGAGGCTGGCGGGTGGCGCTGGCCGGCCGGCGGCCGGACGCCTTGCAGGGCGTGGTGGAGCAGTCGGGTGCCGGCAGCAATGCGCTGGCGGTGCCGACCGACGTCACCGACCCGGCATCGGTGCAGGCCCTGTTCGACACCGTCGTCAAGACCTGGGGCCGCGTCGACCTGTTGTTCAACAACGCCGGCATCAACGCACCCAACACGGCCATCGAGGACCTGCCGATCGAGAAGTGGAAGGCGGTGGTCGACACCAACCTCAGCGGGATGTTCTACACCATCCAGCAGGCCTTCCGCGTGATGAAGGCGCAGTCGCCGCGCGGCGGACGCATCATCAACAACGGCTCGATCTCCGCCCACGCGCCGCGGCCGGGCTCCATCGCCTACACCGCGACCAAGCATGGCGTGACGGGCCTGACCAAGACGGCGGCCCTCGATGGGCGCAAGTACGACATCGCGGTCGGCCAGATCGACATCGGCAACGCCGTGACCGAGATGGCGGCGCGCATGGCCAAGGGCGTGCCGCAGGCCGACGGCGAGATCCGGCCCGAGCCCATGATGGACGTCAACATCGTCGGCCAGTCGGTGCTCTACATGGCCAACCTGCCGCCCGAGGCCAACGTCCTGTTCCACACGGTGATGGCCACGAAGATGCCCTTCGTGGGCCGCGGCTAGCCGCCGGCGCGCGCCGCCAGGGCGCCCGCCACCAGCGGCTCGCCGGCGGGCCAGCGGTCGGCCAGCTGGCCGTGGCGGAACACCGCCGCCTGCCCGGCCTCGAACGCCGGCAGCCCGTGCGCCAGCAGGGCCGCGATCCAGCCGGCGAGCACGTCGCCGGTGCCGCCGGTTGCCAGCCGGGCACTGCCGGTCGGGTTGATGGCCGGCGGCTGCCCCGGCGCGGCGATCACCGTTCCCGATCCCTTCAGCACCACCACGCAGGCGTAGCGCGCGGCGAGTGCCTGCGCGGCGGCCAGCCGGTCGGCCTGCACCGCCGGCGTCGACGTCCCCAGCAGCCGTGCCGCCTCGAGCGGATGCGGCGTGAGCACCGTCGGCAGCGAACGTTGTGACCGCGCGCGCAGCAGCGCCTGCAGGTCAGCCTGCGCGGCCACGGCGTTGAGTGCGTCGGCGTCCAGCACCAGCGATGCTGCTTGCGGCAGCACCTGGGGCAACACGTCCGCCACCGCGGTGCCCCCGCCGCAGCCGCAGGCGACGGCGAGGGACGGCAGCGGCAGCGAGGACCAGTCCCTCAGCATCAGTTCCGGCAGGCCGGGCGCCAGCCGGGCGGCAGCCGGATCGAGCGGGGCGAGGTAGACCCGGCCGGCGCCGGCATGCAGGGCGGCGCTGGCGGCCAGCAACGCCGCGCCCGCCATGCCCGGCGCACCGCCGATGACGGCGACGTCGCCGTAGCTTCCCTTGTGCGACGCGTGGAGCCGGGGCTGGGCCAGTGGCGGGCCGGCGAGGAGGGCGCACGGCGCCTCGGGGCCGGCCGGCACCTCCAGGTCGTCGAACCAGACCTGGCCGGCCGCGTCGCGGCCGCCGGCCGTGAACAGGCCGGGCTTGAGCGTGAGCAGGGCCAGCGTGTGCGTCGCACGGACGGCGAGACCCGCGCCCGTGTCCGCATGCAGCCCGCTCGGCACGTCGATCGCGAGCACGGGGCGGCCGACACCCGCCATCGCCTGCGCCGCTGCCGCCAGCCCGCCCTGCAGCGGCCTGGCGGCCCCGATCCCGAGCAGCGCGTCGATGCACAGGTCGCAGTCGTGCGGAGGGGCGGGTGCCAGGTCAAGCCCGGCCTGGCGCAGGCGTTCCCACGCGCGCTTGGCATCCGCGGGCAATGCGGCAGGGTCGCCGGCCAGAGTGACGACGGCTTCCTTGCCCCATGCGGCCAGGTGCGTGGCGGCTTCCAGGCCGTCGCCACCGTTGTTGCCCGGCCCGCAGGCGATCCAGATGCGCCGGGCGTGCGGCGCGATCGCGAGGGCCAGCCGGGCCGTGGCCAGGCCGGCCCGCTGCATGAGCGTGAACGGCGGCAACGCCGCCTGCGCCGCCTGTTCGATGCGGCGCGTGGCGGCGACGTCGAACAGCGGCCAGGACCGATCCGGAGCGACCTGGTGCATGGCCGCGATTGTGCGGCGCCGTCAGCCGCGCAGGCGTTCGATGCCCAGCCCTTCGAGATCGAGCAGTGGTTCGTTGCCGCCCATGAGGTCGGCGACGACGCGGGCGCTGCCGCAGGCCAGGGCCCAGCCGCTGGAGCCGTGGCCCATGTTCACCCAGATGCCCGGAACACCCGAGGCGCCGAGCACCGGCGGGCCGTCGGGCAGCATGGGGCGCGCGCCCTTCCATTCCTGCACGGCGGCGCCGGTGTTGGTCAGCTGCGCCGCGCCAGGGAACCAGTCGTGCAGCACCTTGTACAGCGTCTGCAGCGAAGCCTCGCGCTTGTGGCGCAGCCGCCCGCCGATCTCGGCGCTGCCGGCGACCCGCACGCGCTGCCCCAGGCGCGTGATGGCCACCTTGTAGCGCTCGTCCATGAGGGCGCTGCGCGGCGCGTTCAGCGGCTCGCGGATGGGCGCGCTGATCGAATAGCCGTACACCGGCGCGATCGGCACCCGCAGGCCGACCGGCCGCAGCAGGGCCACCGATTCGACGCCGCCGCACACGACCACGGCATCGAACCGCGCCTGCCCCTTGGCCTCGCCCTGCCGCACGGTCAGGGTCGTCGGGGCGGCCGGGTCCAGCGGCAGCACCTCGGTGTTGAATTCGAAGCGCGCACCGACGTCCCGGGCCGCGTCCTTCAGCAGGATGGCGAACTGCCGGCAGTTGCCCGCTTCGTCATCGGGCAGGTGGATGGCCCCCAGGAAGTCGGTGTCGGGGTTGATCGCCGGCTCCAGCACACGGGTCGCCTCGGCGTCGATCTGATGGAACGAGACGCCGGCGTCGCGCAGGACCTGCAGGCCGGGCATCACCAGCTGCTGCTCCTTCTCGGAGCGCAGGAGCACCAGGTAACCCGGGCTGCGGTCGTAGTCCAGCTGCAGCGAATCGGTGAGCCAGTGCAGGCGTTCGCGGCTGTAGAACGCGAGCCGCTGCAGCCGCGCCCGGTTGGCGAGGTAGGTGTCGAGCTGGCAGGCCTGCCACCATTGCACCATCCAGGACAGCTCATGGGCCGACAGCGGCAGGCTGAGCTTGACGGGCGCATGCCGGCTGAACAGGTAGCTCAGCACCTTGCGCGGCATGCCGGGTGCGGCCCAGGGCGTGACGTAGCCGGGTGCGACCATGCCCGCATTGGCGAAGCTTGTCTCCTCGGCCACGGCGCCGCGGCGCTCGATCACGGTGACGGCGTGGCCGTCGGCCGCCAGTTCGTACGCAGTGGTGACGCCGATGATGCCGGCGCCGATGACGGCAACTCTCAAGGACGGGGGCTCCGGGGCAGCGGACCGGTCATTCGCCGCGCGCGGCGGCGAGCTTGGCCTCGGCGGCCAGCGCGGTGTCCAGCAGGCCGTCGTCGTGCAGCGCGCCGTGCCAGAGCATCAGGCCCACGGGCAGCGTGCCGGGGGCGTGGCAGGGAATCGAGATCGCGCAGCCGTCGAGCATGTTGACCACGCTGGTGTTGCGAAGGAGCTGGGCGTTGACGCGGAAGAACGCCTCGTCCCGCTCCGCCCCGGGCGCCACCTGCGCAATGGGCGGGGCGACCATGGGCACGGTGGGCGACAGCACCGCGTCGTAGCCCTGCAGCTCGGCTTCCACCCGGGCGATCCAGGCCGCGCGCGCCTGCACCAGGTCCAGGTACTCCCAGGCCTTGATGCCGGCGCCGCGCTCGATGCGGATGCGCACGCGCGGGTCGTAGCCGATGCCACGGGATGCCAGCAGCTGGCGGTGCCAGGCGTAGCTCTCGACGGCGGCGAAACCGCCGGTGGCCTGGATGGTGCCCAGGTCGTGGATGGCATCAAGCGCGATCTCGTCGACGCGCGCCCCGGCATCGCGCAGGGTGGCGAGGGCCGCGTCGAAAGCCTGGGCCACCGCGGGCTCGAGTCCGTCCAGCATCTGCGTGCGGGCGACCGCGAAGCGCTGCTGCGCGAGCGGCTTGCGCGCCAGCACCACGCGGCGGTCGGCCAGGATCTCGTGCGCCAGCACCGCATCGCGGACGGAGCGCGTCATGGCGCAGACCGTGTCCAGCGTCGTGGACAGGGGCAGGGCGCCGTGCAGCGGCGTGAGGCGCGCCGTGTTCTTGAAGCCGACGATGCCGCACAGGGCCGCCGGGATGCGGATCGAGCCGCCGGTGTCCGAGCCCAGGCCGATGAACGCCGCGCCGGCCGCCACCGAGACGGCGGCGCCGGACGACGAGCCGCCCGGGATGCGCGGGGTAGCGGGGTCGGCCGGGTTGGCGGGCGTGCCGTGGTGGGGGTTGACGCCCACGCCGGAGAACGCGAACTCGCTCATGTTGGTGCGGCCGATGACGGTGCCGCCGGCGGCCCGCAGGCGCGCCACCGCCAAGCTGTCGGTGCTGGTCGGTTTCGCGTCGGCCAGCACGGTGGACCCGGCGGCCGTGACCTCGCCCTCGACGTCGAACAGGTCCTTGACGGAGACCGGCAGCCCGGCCAGCGGCAGCGCCCGGACCCCGGCCCGGCCGGAGGCCGCCTTCGCCGCGTCCTTCTGCAGGGTAAGGAATGCCTTCGAGCAGGTCGCCGACGCAGCGACGGAGACGGCGCGCTCGAGCTCGGCGGCCAGGGCGGCAGAGCCACCCGGCGAGAGATGGTCGCGGGTGGCGATGAGGTCGTTCATGGAAGGGGAGGCGGATGCCCGGTGGTATACTCTTGCGGTTTTGCTGGGCGACGGTGCATGGTGCGCCGCTGGCCGGACAGCGAAACGTAATCGCGAATCCGTTCCATCCAGGTGTCGCGGCGGCCCTCGAGGCAACCGTCGATTTCGGCGCGGATTTTAGACCCAACCTCAGGAAATTCTCATGGCAGTCTCCATGCGCGAAATGCTGGAAGCAGGTGTCCATTTCGGTCACCAGACCCGCTTCTGGAACCCCAAGATGGCCCCGTTCATCTTCGGCCATCGCAACAAGATCCACATCATCAACCTGGAAAAGTCGCTGCCGATGTTCCAGGAGGCGACCAAGTTCGTGAAGCAGCTGACCGCCAACCGCGGCACCATCCTGATGGTGGGCACCAAGCGCCAGGCTCGCGAGATCGTCGCCACCGAGGCCCGCCGCGCCGGCGTGCCCTTCGTCGACCAGCGCTGGCTGGGCGGCATGCTGACCAACTTCAAGACCGTCAAGACCTCGATCAAGCGCCTGAAGGACATGAAGGCCCAGCAGGAAGCCGGCCTCGAGTCGATGAGCAAGAAGGAGCAGCTGATGTTCCAGCGCGAGATGGAAAAGCTCGAGAAGGACATCGGCGGCATCCAGGACATGAACAGCCTGCCCGATGCCATCTTCGTGATCGATGTGGGCTTCCACAAGATCGCCGTCTCCGAAGCCAAGAAGCTGGGCATCCCGCTGGTGGGCGTGGTCGACTCCAACCACTCCCCCGAGGGCATCGACTACGTGATCCCCGGCAACGATGACTCGGCCAAGGCCGTCACCCTGTACGCGCGCGGCATCGCCGACGCCGTGCTCGAGGGCCGCTCCAGCGCCGCCAACGACGTCGTGCGCGCCGTCTCCGAAGGTGGCGACGAGTTCGTCGAAGTCGAAGAGGGCGCCAACGCCTGACCGGCCGACCCTGGCTACAAGGAAGGGGCTCTAGGGCCCCTTTTTACCGTCCGAAGAATTCTGAAAGGATCCCGAACATGGCAATCACCGCAAGCATGGTCGCAGAGCTGCGCGCCAAGACCGACGCCCCGATGATGGAGTGCAAGAAGGCGCTCACCGAGGCCGACGGCAACATGGACAAGGCTGAGGAACTGCTGCGCGTCAAGCTCGGCAACAAGGCCGGCAAGGCCGCCTCGCGCGTCACCGCCGAGGGCGTCGTCGCCGCCAGCATCGAAGGCACCACGGGCGCCCTGCTGGAAGTCAACTGCGAGACCGACTTCGTCACCAAGAACGACAGCTTCATCGCGCTGGCCAACGCGGCCGCCGCGCTGGTGGCCAGGAGCAATCCGGCCGACGTGGCCGCGCTCGGCGCGCTGCCGTACAGCCAGGACGGCTTCGGCCCGACCCTGGAGGACGTGCGCAAGGGCCTGATCGGCAAGATCGGCGAGAACATGAGCTTCCGCCGTTTCAAGCGCTTCACCGGCGAGAACAAGCTGGCTGCGTACCTGCACGGAACCCGCATCGGCGTGGTCGTCGAGTACCAGGGCGACGACACGGCCGCCAAGGACGTGGCGATGCACGTGGCGGCGATGAAGCCGGTGGCGCTGACCAGCGCTGACGTCCCGGCCGAGCTGATCGAGAAGGAACGCGCCGTTGCCGTCGGCAAGGCCGCCGAGGACCGCAAGGCTGCCGAGGCGGCCGGCAAGCCGGTGCAGTCGGACGAGATCGTCGCCAAGCGCATCGAGGGCGGCGTCCAGAAGTACCTCAAGGAGGTCTCGCTGTTCAACCAGCCGTTCGTCAAGAACGACAAGCAGACCGTCGAGCAGATGCTCAAGGCTGCCAGCACGCAGGTGAAGGGCTTCACGCTGTACGTGGTGGGCGAGGGCATCGAGAAGAAGGTGGACGACTTCGCGGCGGAAGTGGCCGCCCAGGTCGCCGCCGCCAAGAGCGCCTGATGCCTCCCGGGCCCGCTGCGCGCGGGCCTGCCGCGGCCCCGTCCGCCGGGCGGGGCCGGTAAACTCGATTCCGCCACGCCACAAGGAGCCTCCCGCATGCCATCCACCCCCGCCCACAAGCGCATCCTGCTCAAGTTGTCCGGGGAGGCGCTGATGGGGGACGATGCGTTCGGTATCAACCGCTCGACCATTGTTCGCATGGTGGAGGAGATTGCGGACGTGGTGCACAGCGGCGTGCAGGTCGCCGTGGTCATCGGCGGCGGCAACATCTTCCGCGGCGTGGCCGGCGGATCGGTCGGCATGGACCGGGCCACCGCCGACTACATGGGCATGCTGGCCACGGTGATGAACGCGCTGGCGCTCGCCGACACCATGAACAAGCAGGGCCTGGTGGCGCGCGTGATGTCGGCCATCGCCATCGAGCAGGTGGTCGAGCCGTACGTGCGGCCCAAGGCGCTGCAGTACCTCGAGGAAGGCAAGGTCGTGGTGTTCGCGGCCGGCACCGGCAACCCGTTCTTCACCACCGACACTGCCGCCGCGCTGCGCGGCGCCGAGATCGGCGCGGAACTGGTCCTGAAGGCGACCAAGGTCGACGGCGTGTACAGCGCCGACCCGAAGAAGGACCCGTCAGCCACGCGCTACAGCAAGATCACGTTCGACGACGCGATGGCGCAGAACCTGGGCATCATGGATGCCACGGCGTTCGCCCTGTGCCGCGACCAGAAGCTGCCGATCAAGGTGTTTTCGATCTTCAAGCATGGCGCGCTCAAGCGCGTGGTGATGGGCGAGGACGAGGGCACCCTGGTCTATGCCTAGAAGAGGAAAGAGGAACCCCGCATGAGCAGCATTGCCGAGATCAAGAAGACCAACGAGGGCAAGATGGACCAGTCCATCGCCGCCTTCAAGCACAACCTGACCAAGATCCGCACGGGCCGGGCCAATCCTGCACTGCTGGACACCGTCCACGTCGAGTACTACGGCTCCATGATGCCGCTCAGCCAGGTGGCCAACGTCGCCCTGCTGGACTCGCGCACCATCAGCGTCCAGCCCTGGGAAAAGGGCATGGGCGCCAAGATCGAGAAGGCCATCCGCGAAAGCGACCTGGGCCTCAACCCGGCCAGCATGGGCGACCTGATCCGGGTGCCGATGCCGCCGATGAGCGAGGAGCGCCGCAAGGAGATGACCAAGCTGGTGCGGCACGAGGGCGAAAGCGCCAAGATCGCCGTGCGCAACCTGCGCCGCGACGCCAACGAGAGCGTCAAGAAGCTGGTCAAGGACAAGCAGGCTTCCGAGGACGACCAGAAGCGGGCGGAAGCCGACATCCAGAAGGTGACCGACCGGCACATCTCCGAGATCGAAAGGCTGGTCGAGGCCAAGGAGCAGGAGATCATGGCCGTCTGATGCCAGCACGCGCCATCGCCCCCAACGTGTCCACCATTCCCCACCACATCGCCATCGTCATGGATGGCAACGGCCGCTGGGCCACGAAGCGCTTCCTGCCCCGCGTCGCGGGGCACAAGAAGGGCGTCGATGCCCTGCGCGCCTGCGTTACCCATTGCGGCGAGCGCGGGGTCAAGGTCCTCACCGTGTTCGCGTTCTCGTCCGAGAACTGGAACCGGCCGCCGGAAGAGGTGTCCGGCCTGATGGAACTGCTGGCCGTGGCCCTGTCGCGCGAGGTGCCCCACCTCAAGGGCGAGGGCGTGCGCATCCAGTTCGTGGGCGACCGCTCGGCGCTGTCCGAGAAGGTGCGGGCCGGCCTGCTGCAGGCCGAGGCGGCCACCGCGTCCAACACGCGGCTGGTGTTCAACGTCTGCTTCAACTACGGCGGCCGCTGGGACATCGCCCAGGCCGCCGCCCGGCTGGCGGCACGCGGCGAGGCGATCACCGAGCAGAGCATCGACGAGTCGATGGCGCTCGCGCACGTGCCTGATCCCGACCTGCTGATCCGCACGGGCGGCGAGAAGCGGCTCTCCAACTTCCTGCTGTGGCAGGCCGCCTACGCCGAGCTGTACTTCAGCGACAAGCTCTGGCCCGAGTTCGACGCCGCCGCGCTGGACGCCGCGATCGCCGACTACGCCCAGCGCGAACGGCGTTTCGGCAAGACCTCCCAGCAAGTACAGCCGGTGGCCAAGAAGGCCGCCTGACACGCGGCATGCTCAAGCAGCGCGTGATCACGGCCGTCGTGCTGCTGGCCATCCTGTTGCCGGCGCTGTTCTGGCGCACGCCCGAACCGTTCCTGGCGGTGGCCGTGGTTCTCATCGGGGCCGGTGGCTGGGAGTTCGCCCGCCTCAATGGCTGCGGTTCAGTCGCCTCCATCGCCATGGGCGCGGCCTGCGTCGTCCTGTGCGCCGTGGCCTGGTGGCTCGGATGGGCGGAGCAGCCGTTGCCGGGCCTGTGGCTCGCGGCCGGCATCGTCTGGACGGTCGCCGGCGCCGCGCTGCTGCGTTTGGGCGTGGCCGGCTGGCCCGGCATTCCCCGCGCGCTGAGGCTGGTCGGGGGCCTGGCGGCCCTGTGGCTCGCCTGGCTGGCCGTGGCCCAGGCGCGCGTGACGGGGGTCAATTTCCTGCTGTCGGTGCTGGTGCTGGTCTGGGTGGCCGACATCGGTGCCTATTTCGCCGGCCGCACCTTCGGCCTGAAGTTCACCCGCAACAAGCTGGCCCCCTCCATCAGCCCCGGCAAGAGCTGGGAAGGCGTCTGGGGCGGCGTGGTCGGCGTGCTGCTGCTCGCCGCCGGCTGGATCGCCGGCGACCGCCAATGGGGCGCCGACGTTCCCAGCCTGTACACCCGGCTGGTCGGGCAGGGCTGGGCCTGGCTGCTGGCCGGCGCGCTCTACCTTTCCGCCATGAGCGTGGCCGGCGACCTGGTCGAATCGCTCGTCAAGCGCAGCGCCGGCGCCAAGGATTCCAGCGCGCTCCTGCCCGGCCATGGCGGCGTGCTGGACCGTGTCGATGCCTTGCTCCCCACCCTGCCGCTCGCGATGATGCTGGCGTCCCTGTCCACGCCATGAAGCAGCGCATCGCCGTCCTCGGCTCCACCGGTTCCATCGGCGTCAACACGCTGGATGTCATCGCGCGCCACCCCGACCGCTTCGAGGTCGCGGCGCTCAGCGCCGGCTCGCGTGTCGAGCCGCTGCTGGCGCAGTGCGTGGCGTTCCGCCCGGCCGTGGCCGTCATGGCCGATCCGGGCGCGGCGCGCGAACTGGCCGCGCGTCTGGACGCCGAAGGCCTGCGCACCCGGGTGCTGGCCGGCGCGGCGGCACTGGAGCAGCTTGTCGCGGGCGAGGGCGTCGATACCGTGATGGCCGCCATCGTTGGCGCCGCCGGTCTCGGCTCGTGCCTCGCGGCCGCCCGGGCCGGCAAGCGGTTGCTGCTTGCCAACAAGGAGGCGCTCGTGGTCGGCGGCGAGCTGTTCCTCGACGCGGTGGCGACCGGTGGCGCGACGCTGCTTCCCATCGACAGCGAGCACTCGGCCATCTTCCAGTCGCTGCCGGAAGACCCGGCCACCTGGGCGGACCGCGTCGACCGCATCATCCTCACCGCCTCCGGCGGGCCCTTCCGCGACCGCGCGCCCGAGACGCTGCGCGACGTCACGCCCGAGCAGGCCTGCGCCCATCCCAACTGGGTGATGGGCCGCAAGATCTCGGTGGATTCCGCCACCATGATGAACAAGGCGCTGGAGGTCATCGAGGCCCGCTACCTGTTCGGGCTGCCGCCCGAGCGCCTGCAGGTGGTCATCCACCCGCAGAGCGTCATCCACTCCATGGTGCAGTACCGCGACAACTCGGTCGTCGCCCAGCTGGGAACGCCCGACATGCGGGTGCCCATCGCCTACGGCCTGGCCTGGCCCGAGCGCATCACCTCCGGCGCCGCGGCGCTGGACTTCTCGGCGCTGGCCGACATGAGCTTCGAATCGTTCGACAGCCGACGGCACCGGGAGCGGTTTCCCGGCCTGCAGCTGGCCTGGGATGCACTGGCGGCGGCGCCCGGAACCACGGCGGTGCTCAATGCCGCCAACGAGGAGGCGGTGGCCGCCTTCCTGGACCGGCGCATCCGGTTCGACCAGATCCACGCCGTGAACCTTGCAACTTTGGACGCGCTGGTGCCCTCCAAGCCTAAGGCGCTGGCGGACTTGCTGGCGATCGACGCCCAGGCCCGTGAAGCGGCCCTGCGCGCGATCGGCCGGCTGGCCTGACCGGCGCAGGAGGTCCCATGCTCACCATCGTCTCCTTCCTCGTCGCCCTGGGGCTGCTCATCGCGGTCCACGAATGGGGCCACTACCGCGTGGCGGTCGCCTGCGGCGTCAAGGTGCTGCGTTTCTCGGTCGGCTTCGGCAAGACCGTCTGGCGCTGGAAGCCGGCTAAGCAGCGGCCCGGCCAGGACACCGAGTTCGTGATCGGCGCCTTCCCGCTCGGCGGTTTCGTGAAGATGCTCGACGAGCGCGAGGGGCCGGTGGCGCCGGACGAGAAGCACCTGGCGTTCAACACCCAGCCGCTGCGGTCGCGGGCGGCCATCGTGGCCGCCGGACCGGCGGCCAACCTGCTGCTGGCGGTGCTGCTGTATGCCGTCGTCAACTGGTGGGGCGTTCTCGAGCCGCGCGCGGTGCTGGCGGCGCCGGTTGCCGGATCGGTCGCCGAGCAGGCGGGCTTGCGGGGCGGCGAGCGGGTCGAGCAGGCGGCGTTCGACGACGACCTGCTGGCGCCCGTGCGCTCGTTCGAGGAGGTCCGCTGGCTGCTCACTCGGGGCGCCCTCGACGGCCGGGACCTGCGGCTGGAGGTGGTCGACGACGGTCGGCGCGCCCGGCGCGAGGTGGTCCTGGCCCTCAGCGGGCTGGCGCAACCGGATGCCGATACACAACTGTTCCGCCGGATCGGCTTGCTGGGTCCGTTGACGCGCCCCGAACTCGGCGACGTGGTGGCCGGCGGCGCGGCCGACCGGGCCGGCCTGCGCAAGTGCGACCTGGTGCTGCGTGTCGGCGACCTGACGGTGGTCGACGGGCAGCAGTTGCGCGAATGGATCCGCGGCCAGGCTCAGGGCGGGAGCGCCACGACGGCCACCTGGCGTGTCGAGCGGGCCGGCCGCGCGATGGAACTGGAGGTCACGCCGGACGTGGCCAGCGACGCGGGCCGGGCCATCGGTCGGGTCGGTGCGTTCGTGGGCGCGCCGCCCGAGATGGTGGAAGTGCGTTCCGGACCGGTCGACGGCCTATGGAAGGGGGTGCAGCGCACCTGGGATGTGTCGCTGCTCACGCTGCGCATGATGGGCCGCATGGTGATCGGCGAGGCGTCGCTGAAGAACCTGAGCGGCCCCCTCACGATCGCCGACTACGCGGGCAAGTCGGCGAGCCTCGGACTGGTGCAGTACCTGGTGTTCCTGGCGATGATCAGCGTGAGCCTCGGCGTGCTGAACCTGCTGCCTCTCCCGGTGCTCGATGGGGGGCACCTGATGTATTATCTTTGGGAGGCGGTGACGGGGCGCAGTGTCTCGGACGCGTGGATGGAGAGGCTGCAGCGCGGTGGAGTGGCGCTGCTGCTGGTGATGATGTCGATTGCGCTGTTCAACGACGTCACCCGTCTCTTCGGTTGACCATAACAACGGCCTGCCGCAGCCAGCCCGGGGCCAGCGGGGCATCTTCTCGATTCGATGAAACAACAATTCAGGCGCATCCGCGCTCGCACCGTCTCGGGTGTCGTCGCCGCGCTGTTCGCGGCCCAGGCATGGGCCATCGACCCCTTCACCGTTCGTGATATCCGGATCGAGGGCCTGCAGCGGGTGGAGCCGGGCACCGTGTTCGCCTCGCTGCCGGTGCGCGTGGGCGACCAGTACACCGACGAGAAGGGTTCCACCGCGATCCGCTCCCTGTTCGGGCTGGGCCTGTTCAAGGACGTGCGCCTGGAAGTCAACGACGGCGTGCTGGTCGTGATCGTCGAGGAAAGGCCCACGGTGGCCGACGTCGACTTCGTCGGCATCAAGGAATTCGACAAGGACGTGCTGCGCAAGGCGCTGCGCGACATCGGCCTGACCGAGGGACGCCCCTACGACCAGGCGCTGGCCGACCGGGCCGAGCAGGAACTGCGGCGCCAGTACATCAGCCGCAGCCTCTACGGCGCCGAGGTGGTGACCACCATCACGCCGGCCGAACGCAATCGCGTCAACCTGACCTTCACGGTCACCGAAGGCGACCTGGCGCGCATCAAGGACATCCGCATCGTCGGCAACAAGGCCTTCAGCGAAGGCACCTTGCGCGACCTGTTCGACCTGGACACCGGTGGCTGGCTGTCCTGGTACACCAAGTCCGACCGCTACTCGCGCCCCAAGCTCAACGCCGACCTGGAGGCGCTGCGCTCGTACTACCTCAGCCGCGGCTACCTCGAGTTCCGCATCGATTCGACCCAGGTCGCGATCTCGCCGAACAAGCAGGACATCTCGATCACGATCAACGTCACCGAAGGTGACCGTTTCGTCGTCAGCGGGGTCAAGCTGGAGGGCAACTACCTCGGCAAGGACGAGGAGTTCAAGACCCTGGTGAGGATCCGTCCCGGCGAGGCCTACAACGCCAACGAGGTGGCCGAGACGACCAAGGCGTTCACCGACTACTTCGCCGGTTTCGGCTATGCGTTCGCCAACGTCGAAGCGCGTCCGGAGATCGACCGCTCCACCGGGCGCGTCAACCTGCTGCTGGTGGCCGACCCGTCCCGCCGCGCCTACGTGCGCCGCGTCAACATCGCCGGCAACAACCGCACCCGCGACGAAGTGATCCGGCGCGAGTTCCGCCAGTTCGAGTCGAGCTGGTACGACGGCGACAAGATCAAGCTGTCGCGCGACCGCGTCGACCGCCTCGGCTTCTTCCGCAGCCTGAACATCGAGACCGTCGACGTGCCGGGCGCGCCGGAGCAGGTCGACCTGAACGTCACGGTGGAGGAAAAGCCCACCGGCAGCCTGAGCCTCTCGGCCGGCTTCTCGTCGGCAGAAAAGGTGACGCTGGGTTTCGGCATCAAGCAGGAGAACGCGTTCGGCACCGGCCAGTACCTGGGCATCGACGTCAACACCAGCAAGTACAACCGCGTCATCGCGCTGAACAACACCAACCCGTACTTCACGCAGGATGGTGTCTCGCGCACGGTCGACCTGTACCACCGCAATGCCAAGCCGTACGAGACGCAGGGCGGCAACTACTCCCTGGCCACCACCGGCCTGGGCATGCGCTTCGGCATCCCGTTCAGCGAGTTCGACACGGTGTTCTTCGGTGCCAACGCCGAACGCCTGGAGATCGACCCGGGCACCAACATCCCGGCGGCCTACCTTTTCTATGCGGCCAAGATCGGTGGCTTCACCAGCAACTCGCTGCCGTTCACGGTGGGCTGGGCCCGCGACAGCCGCGACAGCGCACTGGCCCCCACCAACGGCCGGCTGCAACGCCTGAACGGCGAGCTGGGGCTGATCGGCGACAACCGCTACGTCCGCGCCAACTACCAGTACCAGCAGTACATCCCCCTGAGCAAGCAGTACACCATCGCCTTCAACGGCGAACTGGGGTACGGCAAGGGCCTGTCGGGGCGTCCGTTCCCGGTGTTCAAGAACTTCTACTCCGGCGGCCTGGGGTCGGTGCGTGGCTTCGAGCAGAGCACGCTGGGCCCGCGCGACATCACGGGGTCCGTGATCGGCGGCACGCGCAAGATCACCCTGAGCTCCGAGCTGTACGTGCCGTTCCCTGGCGCCGGCAACGACCGCACGCTGCGGCTGTTCGGGTTCACGGACATCGGCAACGTGTACGGCGAATTCGATCCCGTCGAACTCAAGGAACTGCGGGCTTCTGTCGGCGCCGGCATCTCCTGGATCTCGCCCATCGGTCCGCTGCGCTTCGCGATTGCCCAGCCAGTGCGAAAATTCGCTGGCGATAGAATCCAGAAACTTCAATTCCAGATCGGAACCTCATTCTGATGAAGTCCATCATCCGTCCTTCCGCGTGGGTGCTCGCGAGCCTGCTGGCGTTCAGCGTGCCCGCCTGGGCCGAGGACTTCCGTGTCGGTTTCGTCAACACGGATCGCATCTTCCGCGAAGCAAACAGTGCCAAGGCGGCACAGGCCAAGCTCGAGCAGGAATTCTCCAAGCGCGAGAAGGAACTGAACGACCAGGCCGCCGGCCTCAAGGGCCAGGCCGACAAGTTCGAGCGCGAGGCGCCGACCCTGTCGGAAAGCCAGCGCCAGCAGCGGCAGCGCCAGATCATCGACCAGAACCGCGATTTCGAGCGCAAGCGGCGCGAGTTCCAGGAAGACCTGAACGCCCGCAAGAACGAGGAACTGCAGCAGGTGCTCGAACGCGCCAACCGCATCGTCAAGCAGGTCGCCGAGGCCGAGAAGTACGACCTGGTGCTGCAGGAAGCGGTCTACATCAATCCCAAGCACGACATCACCGACAAGGTGATCAAGGCGCTCAACGCCGCCCGGTGAGGCCCTCGTGCAACTCCGACTGGGCGATCTGGTGGACTCGCTCGGCGGCGAGTTGCACGGTCCGCGCGAGGCCGCGATCGACGGCCTGGCACCCCTGGAGTCGGCCACGCCGACCCAGCTGAGCTTCCTCAGCAATCCCAAGTACCAGCAGCAGCTGGCCGCCACCCGTGCGACCTGCGTCATCGTGTCGCCGGCCATGCGCGAGGCCGCCGTGGCGCGAGGACCGGCCATCGTGGCCGACGACCCATACCTGTACTTCGCCCGCGTCACGCGGCTGTGGAAGGCGCGCAGTGCGCCGGCCGACACCGGCCCGGCCGTCCATACCTCCGCGGTCGTCGATCCGCAGGCAGTCGTCGATCCGTCCGCGCGCATCGGCCCCTTGTGCGTCGTCGAGCGCGGCGCGCGCATCGGAGCGGGCACCGTGCTGAAGTCGCGGGTGACGGTGGGGGAGGGCTGCACCATCGGGGCGCGCTGCATCCTCCATCCGGGCGTGGTGATCGGCGCCGACGGTTTCGGCTTCGCGCCGAACCAGGGCGCCTGGGAAAAGATCGAGCAGCTCGGCGCCGTGCGCATCGGCGACGACGTCGAGATCGGTGCCAACACCTGCATCGACCGCGGCGCACTGGCCGACACGGTGATCGAGGACGGCGTGAAGCTCGACAACCTGATCCAGGTCGGCCACAACGTCCGCATCGGCCGCAACACGGCCATCGCGGGCTGCGCGGGCATCGCGGGCAGCGCCATCATCGGGGCCCATTGCACCATCGGCGGGAGCGCCGGCATCCTGGGCCACCTGACCATCGCCGACCACGTGCACATCTCCTCGTTCACGCTGGTCTCGCGTTCCATCCACAAGCCCGGCCACTACACCGGCATCTTCCCCATCGACGACAATGCGTCGTGGGAGAAGAATGCTGCCTCGCTCAAGCAGCTGCACGCCCTGCGCGACCGCGTCCGGTCGCTCGAGAAGAAATTTCCATGACGATGGACATCCACCAGATCCTGAAGCTGCTTCCGCACCGCTATCCCATCCTGCTCGTCGATCGTGTCCTGCAGGTGGAGCTCGGCAAGAGCATCCGCGCCATCAAGAACGTCACGATCAACGAGCCGTTCTTCACCGGCCATTTCCCGCACCGGCCGGTGATGCCGGGCGTGCTGATGCTCGAGGCCATGGCCCAGGCGGCTGCGCTGCTGTCGTTCGCCACCCAGGGCGTCACGCCCGACGACAACACCGTGTACTACTTCGCCGGCATCGACGGCGCCCGCTTCAAGCGGCCGGTGGAGCCGGGCGACCAGCTGGTGATGGACGTCGAATTGCTGCGCTCCAAGGCCGGCATCTACAAGTTCAAGGGAGTGACGCGCGTGGGCGAGGAGGTCGCCTGCGAGGCCGAGCTCATGTGCACCATGCGGCAGGTGGGCTGAGCGGATGGCGATCCATCCCACGGCCATCGTCGACGCGCGCGCGCAGATCGACGCGTCGGTCACCATCGGTCCGTACGCCGTCATCGGCCCGGAAGTGCGCATCGGCGCCGGCACCACGGTGGGGCCGCATGCGGTCATCGAGGGCCGCACGACGATCGGCCGCGACAACCGCATCTTCCAGTTCGCGTCGCTCGGCGGCATTCCGCAGGACAAGAAGTACGCCGGCGAACCGTGCGAGCTGGTCATCGGCGACCGCAACACCATCCGCGAGTTCACCACCTTCAACATCGGTTCGCCCGGTGGCGGCGGGGTCACCCGTGTCGGCAACGACAACTGGCTGATGGCCTACGTGCACCTCGCGCACGACTGCATCGTGGGCGACAACACCATCTTCGCCAACAACTCGCAGCTCGCAGGGCACGTGGAAGTGGGCGACTGGGTCATCCTGGGCGGGTTCACCGTGGCGCACCAGTTCGTGCGCATCGGCGCCCACGCCATGACGGCGATGTGCTCGCTGCTATTCGCCGACCAGCCCCCGTTCGTCATGAGCCAGGGCCAGCCGGCCCAGGCTCGCTCCATGAACTTCGAGGGCCTGCGGCGCCGCGGCTTCTCGGCGGGGAGGGTCTCCGCCGTCAAGGCCATGCACAAGGCCCTCTACCGCGACGGCATCACGCTCGAAGAGGCCAAGCAGCGCATCGCCGACCTGGCCGCGGCCACCCCGGAGGCCGCGCCCGACGTCACGGCCATGCTCGACTTCCTGGCGCGCGTGTCGCCGCAGCGCGGCATCGTGCGCTGACCCATGGAGCCGCGCGTCGCGCTCGTCGCGGGCGAGGCATCCGGTGACCTGCTGGCAGGGCTGCTGCTCGGCGGCATGAGGCAGCGCTGGCCCGGGCTGCAGGCCGCCGGCATCGGCGGCCCCAGGATGGCCGAGAACGGTTTCCAGGCCTGGTGGCCGCACGACAAACTGTCCGTGCGCGGCTATGTCGAGGTGCTGCGGCACTACCGGGAGATCGTGGGCATCCGCCGGCAGTTGCGGGAGCGCCTGCTGCGCGAGCGGCCGCAGCTGTTCATCGGCGTGGACGCGCCCGATTTCAACCTCGACCTCGAGGTGGACCTGAGGGCGGCGGGCCTGCGCACGGTGCATTTCGTCTGCCCCTCGATCTGGGCCTGGCGTCCGGAGCGCATCGAGAAGATCCGGCGTGCCTGCGACCACGTCCTGTGCATCTTCCCGTTCGAGCCAGACCTGCTGGCCCGTCATGGAGTGGCGGCAACTTATGTCGGGCATCCGCTGGCCAACGTCATCCCGATGGAGGCCGACAAGGCCGCGGCACGCGTGGCGCTCGGCCTTCCGGTCGACGGCGAAGTGGTGGCCATCCTGCCGGGCAGCCGCAAGTCGGAGATCCATGCCCTGGCTCGGCGCTTCCTGGACGCGGCGGCCCTGGTCCGCCGCTCGCGCCCGGCCGTGACATGGATCGTGCCGGCATTGCCCGCCCTGCGCCCCGCCATCGATGCTGCAGTCCAGGCAGCCGGTCTCGCAGGAGTAGTCAAGGTGCTCGACGGACAGTCGCACCTGGCGCTCGCCGCGTGCGACGTGACATTGATCGCCAGCGGGACGGCCACCCTCGAGGCAGCCCTGTTCAAGCGGCCGATGGTGATCGCCTACGCGATGAACACGATCAGCTGGCACATGATGCGCCGCCAGCAGCTTCAGCCCTGGGTCGGCCTGCCCAACATCCTGTGCGAGCAGTTCGTCGTGCCGGAGTTGCTGCAGCACGACGCGACCCCCCAGGCCCTGGCCACGTCATTGTTGGAATGGCTGGACGCTCCTGCCAGAATGGCGGCCGTGCAGCAGACGTTCACCGAACTGCACCAGCGCCTGCGGCGCGACACCGCAACATTGGCAACGGATGCGATCCAGCAAGTCATCGAAGGTTGAGCAGGTCAAGCTGCCCTGGGACCCCATTGGCCTGATGGCCGGGGTCGACGAGGCCGGCCGTGGCCCGCTCGCCGGTCCCGTGGTGGCGGCCGCGGTCATCCTCGACGACAGCAAGCGGATCCGGGGCCTGGCCGATTCCAAGCAACTCACGCCGCTGCAGCGCGACCGCCTGTACGACCTGATCTGCGAGAAAGCCCTGTGCCTGTCCATCGCCCAGGCGTCGGTCGAAGAGATCGATAGGCTGAACATCTACCACGCGACCATGCTGGCCATGAAGCGGGCGGTCGAGGGCTTGCGCCTGAAGCCGGCCAAGGTGCTGGTCGACGGCAATGCGCTTCCGCGCATCGAGGTGCTGGCCGAAGCCATCGTGGGCGGCGACGCCAAGGTGAAGTCGATTTCGGCCGCCTCCATCCTGGCCAAGGTGCACCGCGACCGCTTGTGCAAGGAACTGCACGAGGAATTCCCGCAGTACGGCTTTGCCGCGCACAAGGGCTACAGCACCCCCGAACACCTGGAAGCCTTGCGCTTGCATGGCGCCTGCCGCCACCACCGCCGGTACTTCAGCCCGGTCGCCGCCACCATGACGTTGTCGCCTGGCGGTGGCGTCACCGTCACGCCGTCGTGACGGTCATCCACTCGGCCGCCAACCCGCAGTACAAGGTCCTGCGCCTGCTGGCGCAGGACAGCACGGCCTGGCGGCGGCAGGGTCGCATCTGGCTGGAGGGCGACCACCTCTGCCGGGCCGCCCTGCAGCGCGGCGTGCAGCCGCAGCTGGCCGTCTATTCCGAGTCCTGCCGCAGCGACCTGCGGCTGCCGGCAGCGCAGGAGTTGGTGCTGGCGGACGTACTCTTTCGCAGCCTCAGCGGGCTGGAATCGCCGGCGGCGATGGGCTTCGTGATCGGTATCCCGGAGGCGCTGCCCGTCGACCCCCGGGCGCCGACGGTGGTGCTGGACCGGCTGCAGGACGCCGGCAACGTCGGTGCCGTCCTGCGCAGCGCCGGGGCGTTCGGGTTCCGCCAGGTCATTGCCCTGAAGGGCACGGCGGCCCTGTGGTCGCCCAAGGTGGTGCGTGCCGGCATGGGCGCGCATTTCGGCCTGCGCCTGTTCGATGCGGCTGGCCCCGATTCGCTCGATACCTTGCAGCTGCCTCTGCTGGCAACGAGTTCGCACGCGGGCCACTGGTTGCACGCCGCCGAGCTGCCCTGGCCCTGCGCCTGGGTGTTCGGCCACGAGGGGCAGGGCGTGTCGCCCGAGGTGGCGACCCGCGCGGCGTTGGCCGTGCGCATCGTGCAGCCCGGTGGCGAGGAATCGCTCAACGTCGCCGCCGCCGCGGCCATCTGCCTGCACGCCAGCGCGGCCGGCAACGCCGCCTGAGCGATTCCGTTGCGGCTGCCTCGACGGTAGCGGGGCGTCGGCAGGCTATAATCAGCGGCTTTCCCGCAAACTCGTACGCCGAGCGCCGCCAAGCCACTCCCCTGAACAAAAGCTACACCGGAAGCCCAGCTTTCGGCCGCGTTTTGGGCGTACCCGTCACCATCCGGAGAACCCAGTGCTTTTGTCTCAACAGGGAGCCCAGCCTCCCGCCATCCTGGCACTCGCGGACGGCACGGTCTTTCTTGGCAGTTCCATCGGGGCCGCAGGCTCCACCTCCGGCGAGGTCGTGTTCAACACGGCCATCACCGGCTACCAGGAAATCCTCACCGACCCCAGCTACTGCCGGCAGATCGTCACGCTGACCTATCCGCACATCGGCAACTACGGCGTCAACGAGGAGGACGTGGAGGCCAGCAAGGTCCACGCCGCCGGCCTCATCATCCGCGACCTGCCGCTGGTCGCATCCAACTTCCGCACCAGCCTCACGCTCTCGCAATACCTCCAGCGCGAGAACACCGTCGGCATCGCCGACATCGACACCCGCAAGCTGACCCGCCTGCTGCGCACCAAGGGCGCGCAGAACGGCTGCATCCTGGCGCTGTCCGCCGGCCAGGAAGTGACACCCGCGCACGTCGAGCGGGCCGTCGCCGAAGCGCGCAAGGCGCCCGCCATGAATGGCCTGGACCTGGCCAAGGTGGTGTCCGTCGACGCGTCCTATGGCTGGGATCAGACCGAGTGGCAGCTGGGGGCGGGCTACGGCCGCCTCGACCAGCCCAAGTACCACGTGGTCGCCTTCGACTACGGCGTGAAGAAGAACATCCTGCGCATGCTGGCCGAGCGCGGCTGCAAGGTCACCGTCGTGCCGGCGAAAACCCCGGCCGCCGAGGTGCGCAAGCTCAATCCCGACGGCGTGTTCCTGTCCAACGGCCCGGGTGACCCGGAGCCGTGCGACTACGCCATCGATGCCACGCGCGAACTGGTCGAGGACGGCTATCCCACCTTCGGGATCTGTTTGGGCCACCAGATCCTGGCGCTCGCCTCGGGCGCCAAGACCTTCAAGATGAAGTTCGGCCACCACGGCGCCAACCACCCGGTGAAGGACCTCGACAACGGCCGGGTCTCCATCACCAGCCAGAACCACGGCTTCGCGGTCGACGAGAAGACGCTGCCGGCCAACCTGCGCCCCACGCACGTGTCGCTGTTCGACGGCACGCTGCAGGGCCTGGCCCGCACCGACAAGCCGGCCTTCTGCTTCCAGGGCCATCCCGAGGCCTCGCCGGGTCCGCACGACATCGGCTACCTGTTCGACAAGTTCACGGGCCTGATGGACCAGACGAAAAAGTAACCATGGCCAAGCGCACAGACATCAAGAGCATCCTGATCATCGGGGCCGGCCCGATCATCATCGGCCAGGCCTGCGAGTTCGACTACTCGGGCGTGCAGGCCTGCAAGGCGTTGCGCGAGGAAGGCTACAAGGTCATCCTGATCAACAGCAATCCGGCGACGATCATGACCGACCCGGCCACGGCCGACGTCACCTACATCGAACCCATCACCTGGCAGACGGTCGAGAAGATCATCGCCAAGGAAAAGCCCGATGCCATCCTGCCCACCATGGGCGGCCAGACGGCGCTGAACTGCGCGCTGGACCTGTGGCACCACGGCGTGCTGGACAAGCACAAGGTCGAGCTGATTGGCGCCACGCCGCACGCGATCGACAAGGCCGAGGACCGCCAGAAGTTCAAGGAGGCGATGACCAAGATCGGCCTCGGGTCGGCTCGCTCGGGCATCGCGCATTCCATGGAAGAAGCGTGGACGGTCCAGAAGACCGTGGGCTTCCCCACCGTGATCCGTCCCAGCTTCACGCTCGGCGGCACGGGCGGCGGCATCGCCTACAACGCCGAGGAATTCGAGGTCATCTGCAAGCGCGGCCTGGAAGCGTCGCCCACCAACGAGTTGTTGATCGAGGAATCGCTGCTCGGCTGGAAGGAGTTCGAGATGGAGGTGGTCCGCGACAAGGCGGACAACTGCATCATCATCTGCTCGATCGAGAACCTCGATCCCATGGGCGTGCACACCGGCGACTCCATCACCGTGGCGCCGGCCCAGACACTCACCGACAAGGAATACCAGATCATGCGCAACGCCTCGCTGGCGGTGCTGCGCGAGATCGGCGTCGACACCGGTGGCTCCAACGTGCAGTTCGCGATCAATCCCAAGGACGGGCGCATGGTCGTGATCGAGATGAACCCGCGCGTGTCGCGCTCGTCGGCCCTGGCCTCCAAGGCCACGGGCTTTCCCATCGCCAAGGTCGCCGCCAAGCTGGCCGTCGGCTACACGCTCGACGAACTGCGCAACGAGATCACGGGCGGGGCCACGCCGGCCAGCTTCGAGCCCTCGATCGACTACGTCGTCACTAAGATCCCGCGCTTCGCCTTCGAGAAGTTCCCGCAGGCCGACGCGCACCTGACCACGCAGATGAAGTCGGTGGGCGAGGTCATGGCCATGGGCCGCACCTTCCAGGAGTCGTTCCAGAAGGCCCTGCGCGGGCTGGAGGTCGGCGTGGACGGCATGAACGAGAAGACCCAGGACCGCGAGGTGCTCGAGAAGGAGCTGGGCGAGCCCGGCCCCGAGCGCATCTGGTACGTGGGCGACGCCTTCGCGCAGGGCCTGTCGGTCGACGAGGTGTACGACCTCACGAAGATCGACAAGTGGTTCCTGGTGCAGATCGAGGAGATCGTGAAGATCGAGCTCGAGCTGGACAAGCTGGTGGCGCAAAAGGGCGAGGGCACCCTGGCTTCCATCGACGCCCGTACGCTGCGCCTGCTCAAGCGCAAGGGGTTCTCCGATCGCCGCCTGGCCAAGCTGCTCAAGACCACCGACAAGGCCGTGCGCGAACTGCGCAAGAAGCTGGGCGTGCGCCCGGTGTACAAGCGCGTGGACACCTGCGCCGCCGAGTTCGCCACCAACACCGCGTACATGTACTCGACCTACGAGGACGAGTGCGAAGCGCTGCCGACCAACAAGAAGAAGATCATGGTGCTGGGCGGCGGGCCCAACCGCATCGGCCAGGGCATCGAGTTCGACTACTGCTGCGTGCATGCCGCGCTCGCCCTGCGCGAGGACGGCTACGAGACCATCATGGTCAACTGCAACCCGGAGACGGTGTCGACCGACTACGACACGTCGGACCGGCTCTACTTCGAGCCGCTGACGCTGGAAGACGTGCTGGAGATCGTCGACAAGGAAAAGCCCACCGGCGTCATCGTGCAGTACGGCGGCCAGACACCGCTGAAGCTGGCACTCGGGCTGGAGGCGGAGGGCGTGCCCATCATCGGCACCTCGCCCGACATGATCGATGCCGCCGAGGACCGCGAGCGGTTCCAGAAGCTGCTGCAGGAGCTGGGCCTGCGCCAGCCGCCGAACGCCACCGCCCGCACCGAGCCCGAGGCGCTGGAAAAGGCGCAGGCGCTGGGCTACCCGCTGGTCGTGCGGCCCAGCTACGTGCTGGGCGGCCGTGCGATGGAGATCGTCCACGAGCAGCGCGACCTCGAGCGCTACATGCGCGAGGCCGTCAAGGTGTCGAACGACTCCCCGGTGCTGCTCGACCGGTTCCTCAACGACGCGATCGAGTGCGACGTCGACTGCCTGTCGGACGGCCAGCGCACCTTCATCGGCGGCGTGATGGAGCACATCGAGCAGGCCGGCGTGCACTCGGGCGACTCGGCCTGTTCGCTGCCGCCGTACTCGCTGTCGAAGGAGACGGTCGACGAGCTCAAGCGCCAGACGGCCGCCATGGCCAAGGCCCTGAAGGTCGTGGGCCTGATGAACGTGCAGTTCGCCATCCAGCAGATCGACGGCCAGGACGTCATCTTCGTCCTGGAGGTCAATCCGCGCGCCTCGCGCACCGTGCCGTACGTGAGCAAGGCCACCGGCATCCAGCTGGCCAAGGTGGCCGCGCGTTGCATGGTGGGCCAGTCGCTCGAGTCGCAGGGCATCCGAGCCGAGGTGACGCCGCCGTACTTCAGCGTGAAGGAGGCCGTGTTCCCGTTCGTCAAGTTCCCGGGCGTGGACACCATCCTCGGTCCGGAAATGAAGTCCACCGGCGAGGTGATGGGCGTCGGCAAGACCTTCGGGGAGGCCTTCGTCAAGAGCCAGCTCGGAGCCGGAACCAAGCTGCCGCGGCCGACGGATGCCGTCAAGAAGGTGTTCCTGACCGTCAAGAACAGTGACAAGCCGCGTGCCGTGGAAGTGGCACGGCAGCTGGCCGGCATGGGCTTCGACGTCGTGGCGACCAAGGGCACCGCCGCGGCCATCGGCGCCGCGGGCATTCCCTGCGGGACGGTCAACAAGGTCACCGAGGGGCGGCCGCACGTGGTCGACATGATCAAGAACGACGAGATCTGCATGGTGATCAACACCGTGGAAGAGCGCCGCAACGCCATCGCCGACTCGCGGGCGATCCGCACATCGTCGTTGCTCGCCCGGGTGACGACCTTCACCACCATCGCCGGCGCCGAGGCGGCGGTCGAGGGCATGAAATACATGGACAACCTCGACGTCTACTCGGTCCAGGAACTGCACGCCCAGCTGGGCTAGCGGCCGGCCCCCGGCCGGACGGCCGGGCTGGAACTTTTGGGTATCATCAGACCGAACAACACACCGCCGGTCGGCAACGTCCGGCGGTTTGCTTTTGCGAGCATGAGGAACAGACATGGCAACCATTCCCATCACCAAGCGCGGCATCGAGAAACTGAAGGCAGAACTGCATGAGCTGAAGACGGTGCAGCGTCCCTGGGTGATCAATGCCATTGCCGAGGCGCGCGCACAGGGCGACCTCTCGGAGAACGCCGAGTACGACGCGGCGAAGGATCGCCAGGGTTTCATCGAGGGACGCATCCGCGAACTCGAGGGCAAATTGGCCGCCGCGCAGGTGATCGATCCGTCCCAGCTGGACGCGGGCGGCAGGGTCGTGTTCGGCGCCACGGTCGAGCTGGAGGAAGAAGAGTCCGGCGACAAGGTCAAGTACCAGATCGTCGGCGAGGACGAGGCCGACCTCAAGGAAGGCCTGATCAACATCTCCAGCCCGATCGCCCGGGCGCTGATCGGCAAGGAAGAGGGCGATACCGCCGAAGTGCAGGCGCCGGGCGGCATCAAGCGCTACGAGATCGTGGCGGTGCATTACGTCGGATGAGCACCTGGCGGCACCGGCTCCCCGTGCTGGCGGCGGCCCTGTGGTGGGGCAGCCTCAGTGCCATCGGCTTCCTGGCGGTGCCCTTGCTTTTCGCGAACCTCCCCACGCCAGCCCTGGCTGGCCAGACGGCCGCCAGGCTCTTCAGTGCGCAGACCTGGGTGTCGCTCGGTTGCGGCGTGGTCGTGCTGATGGCGTCGCGCCAGCGTGGCGAGGCGCCACGGATGGACTGGGCACGAGGTGCGCTCGGCTTCACGCTCGCTGGACTGCTGCTGGCCTTGCTGGCCGAGTTCGCGGTGGCTCCGCGCATCGTTGCGCGCGAGAACCTGCGGCTCTGGCACGGGGCCGGGACCGCGATGTTCGCCTTGCAGTGGGCCTGCGCCCTGGTGGTGCTGTGGAAGGCGACCGGCGAAGCCGGCCGCGCCGGCGTCAGTCCAGGCGACCCTTCTTGACCGATTTCTGCTTGGGCTTGGCCCGCTTGACCTGGCCCCCGGGCGTCAGGCGCTGGTTCCCCAGCACGCGCAGGGTGCGTACTTCGGGGCGTTGTCCGCCTCGCTTGCTGTATTTCAGGACCTTGACGTCGCGAGGGCCGGGCATGCGGTCCTCGTCGGCTGCCTTGGACTTGGCGGGCTTGGGGCGCCACAGCACCAGCAGCTTGCCGATGTGCTGGATCTGGGCGGCGTTCAGCTGGTCGGCCAGCTGGTCGTACATGGCGTCGCGGGCGGCGCGATCGTCGCCGAGCACCCGCACCTTGATGAGGCCGTGGGCGGACAGTGCGGCGTCGGTCTCCTTGACGATGGCCGGCGTGAGGCCGTCGTTGCCGATCATGACCACGGGGCCGAGGTGGTGGGCTTCGGCGCGGTGCACCTTGCGTTCGGCAATGGAGAGTTGGATGGCTGGCATGGCCGGTATTATCGATCGCAGGCGGAAGGCACTTCCTTGAAAGTCAAGACCAAGAGCAAGAAGGTCAACAAGGCCTGGCTCAACGACCACGTCAACGACCCCTACGTGAAGCTCGCGGCGAAGGAGGGCTTCCGGGCGCGCGCGGCCTACAAGCTCAAGGAGATCGACGAGCAGCTCGGCCTGATCCGGCCGGGGCACCTGGTGGTCGATCTCGGATCGACGCCGGGCGCCTGGAGCCAGTACGTGCGCCGCAAGCTGTCGCCCCAGGGCGCCGCCGTGGGCGCACTGGACGGCACCATCCTGGCGCTCGACATCCTGCCGATGGACCCGATCGAAGGCGTCAACTTCCTGCAGGGCGATTTCCGCGAGCCGGAGGTGCTGGCGCAGCTGGAAGCCGTGGTGGCGGGGCGCAAGGCGGACGTGGTGGTCTCGGACATGGCGCCCAACCTGTCGGGCATCGCGTCGGCGGACGCAGCCCGGATCGCGCATCTGGTGGAGCTGGCCGTGGCGTTTGCCGAGTTGCACCTGAAGCCGGACGGCGCGCTCGTGTGCAAGGTGTTCCACGGCAGCGGCTACAGCCAGCTGGTGAAGCTGTTCAAGGAAAGCTTCCGGATCGTGAAGCCGATCAAGCCCAAGGCCTCGCGGGACAAGTCCTCGGAGACTTTCCTGGTGGGCATCGGCCCCAAGGGCCGCTGATTCAGGCCCTCAGCGGCGGCTTCTGGTCACGTTTTTCGGTGCTGACGCGGGTGCTGACGACTATTTCACGCCCCAGCATTTGGCAACAAAGGGTGAGATTGGTGGAGTCGGTTGGGGACGGAGCGCTCCCGGGCCGCGAAATGAGCAGGAATGTTTCGTTTGCGGTGACAAGAATTGGGGAACCCGAGATCGGGAGTTCTGCCTATCCTCAAGTGCGGTCGAGTTCACAGTCAGGCAAATTCGGTCCTGAAAAGGCCTGCATCAGCTTGACTGGAAGTCGGTTGTCGGGCATTGGATTTTCCGCGGCGATGCGGACCGGCACCTGCACGAGGCGCCCCTTGCTTGCAACCTTTGGGCGAGCAGTGCATCGAACGCCCAGCCGGTGCGATTTCAGGCAGGCCGGCTGTTCAGTCAGCCCGGGGGCAGTCCCCGGGGGAAACATTCCACGACTTGAAACCCCTAGAATGAGCCGTAACTGGCCCAAGTACCGCATCCGGAGTCTGAGTTGAACAATCAGTGGTTCTCGAAAATAGCCGTCTGGCTCGTCATCGCGCTCGTGTTGTTCACGGTGTTCAAGCAGTTCGACACCCGGGGCGCGGCTGGCGCCAGCGTCATGGGCTACTCCGACTTCCTGGAGGAAGTGCGGGGCCGGCGCATCAAGAACGCCGTGATCCAGGAAGGCCAGGGCGGCACCGAGATCGTGGCCATGACGACGGACGACCGCAAGGTGCGCACCACCGCCACCTACCTGGATCGCGGCCTGGTCGGTGACCTCATCAACAACGGGGTCAAGTTCGACGTCAAGCCCCGCGAGGAGGGCTCGCTGCTCATGACGCTGCTCGTGAGCTGGGGCCCGATGCTGCTCCTGATCGGCGTCTGGATCTACTTCATGCGGCAGATGCAGGGCGGGGGCAAGGGCGGGGCGTTCTCGTTCGGCAAGAGCAAGGCCCGCATGCTCGACGAGAACAACAACCAGATCACCTTCGCCGATGTCGCCGGCTGCGACGAGGCCAAGGAAGAAGTCAAGGAAGTGGTCGACTTCCTCAAGGACCCGCAGAAGTTCCAGAAGCTGGGTGGCCGCATTCCGCGTGGCCTGCTGCTGGTCGGCCCCCCCGGCACCGGCAAGACGCTGCTGGCCAAGGGCATCGCCGGCGAGGCCAAGGTGCCGTTCTTCTCGATCTCGGGCTCCGACTTCGTCGAGATGTTCGTCGGCGTGGGTGCGGCCCGCGTGCGCGACATGTTCGAGAACGCCAAGAAGAACGCCCCCTGCATCATCTTCATCGATGAAATCGACGCCGTGGGGCGCCAGCGTGGCGCCGGCTTGGGCGGCGGCAACGACGAGCGCGAGCAGACCCTCAACCAGATGCTGGTCGAGATGGACGGCTTCGAGACCAATCTGGGCGTGATCGTCGTGGCCGCCACCAACCGGCCCGACATCCTGGACGCCGCCCTGCTGCGCCCCGGCCGCTTCGACCGCCAGGTCTACGTGACCCTGCCGGACATCCGTGGCCGCGAGCAGATCCTGAACGTCCACATGCGCAAGATTCCGATCGGCCAGGACGTCAACGCCAGCATCATCGCCCGCGGCACGCCCGGCATGTCGGGCGCCGACCTCGCCAACCTGTGCAACGAGGCCGCCCTGATGGCCGCGCGTCGCAACGCCCGCGTCGTGGAGATGCAGGACTTCGAGAAGGCCAAGGACAAGATCCTGATGGGCCCCGAGCGCAAGAGCATGGTCATGCCCGAGGAGGAGCGTCGCAACACGGCCTACCACGAGTCCGGCCACGCGCTCATCGGCAAGCTGCTGCCCAAGTGCGACCCCGTGCACAAGGTCACCATCATCCCGCGCGGCCGCGCGCTGGGGGTCACGATGAGCCTGCCGGCGCAGGACCGCTACAGCTACGACCGCGAGTACATGCTCAACCAGATCGCCATGCTGTTCGGCGGGCGCATCGCGGAAGAGGTGTTCATGAACCAGATGACCACCGGCGCGAGCAACGACTTCGAGCGCGCCACCCACCTGGCGCGCGACATGGTCATGCGCTACGGCATGAGCGATGCCCTGGGCCCGATGGTCTATGCCGAAAACGAGGGCGAGGTGTTCCTGGGCCGCTCGGTCACCAAGACCACCAACATCTCCGAGCAGACCATGCAGAAGGTCGATGAAGAGGTGCGCCGCATCATCGACGAGCAGTACAGCCTGGCCCGCAAGCTCATCGAGGACCACAGCGACAAGATGCATGCCATGGCCAAGGCGCTGCTGGAGTGGGAAACCATCGACACCGAGCAGCTCGACGACATCATGGCCGGCAAGGACCCGCGTCCGCCGAAGGACTTCACACCGCGCAGCCCGTCGTCCGGCGGCGGTTCCGGTGGCAGCCCCGTGGCCACGGACCCGACGCCCACGGCAGCCTGAAAGAGCCAGTCTGCCAGCAGCAAGAGGGCCCTCCGGGGCCCTTTTTGCTTGTCGGGCTGGCGCACAATCGTCCTCCTATGCACTGGCAGACCGCCCGCTACCGGATCGACCTGGCGCGTCCGCGCGTGATGGGCATCGTCAACATCACGCCCGATTCGTTCTCCGACGGTGGTCGCTATCGCCAGACCCGACAAGCCATCGACCACTGCGAGCATCTGGTCGCGCAGGGCGCGGACATCCTGGATCTCGGCGGTGAATCCAGCCGGCCTGGCACACCTCCTGTAGCGCTGGACGAGGAGCTTGCGCGCCTGCTACCGGTGCTGCGCGAAGCGGTGGCCATGGGGGTCCCCGTCTCGGTCGACACCTACAAGCCCGAAGTGATGCGCCAGGCGCTGGACCTGGGTGCGGACATCGTGAACGACATCTGGGCGCTCCAGCAACCCGGCGCTGTCGACGTCGTTGCGGCCCACCCGTCCTGCGGCGTCTGCCTCATGCACATGCACGGCGAGCCGCAGACCATGCAGCGCACTCCGATGGAAGGCGATGCGGTTCCTCAGGTGCGCGATTTCCTGGCGGCGCGGTCGCAGGAACTGGCGGCACGCGGCGTGGCACCTCACCGGATCGTCTGGGACGCCGGGATCGGCTTCGGCAAGACGGTGGCGCAGAACTTCGCGCTGCTCGCCCGCCAGCGGGAGCTCCTGGACGGCGACCATGCCTTGCTGGCCGGCTGGTCGCGCAAGTCATCGCTGGGGCAGGTGACCGGCCTGCCGGTGAACGACCGGGTGGCGGCCAGCGTGGCCGCGGCCGTGCTGGCGGTCGAGCGCGGCGCACGCATCGTGCGCGTGCACGACGTCCACGACACGGTGGCGGCATTGAAGGTGTGGGCGGCGACCCATCACAACGACGAAGTGGAAGGGAGCATGACAGCATGAGCAGGACGTATTTCGGCACCGACGGCATCCGCGGCACGGTCGGGCAGGCGCCCATCACCCCCGATTTCGTGCTGAGATTGGCCCATGCCGTCGGACGGGTGCTGAAGCGGTCGGAAGAGCGGCCCACGGTGCTCATCGGCAAGGACACCCGGATCTCCGGCTATATGCTCGAGAGCGCGCTGGAATCGGGCTTCAACTCGGCCGGCGTCGATGTCGTGCTGCTCGGGCCACTGCCGACGCCCGGCGTGGCCTACCTCACGCGTGCCCAGCGCGCCAGCCTGGGCGTCGTCATCAGCGCCAGCCACAACCCGTACCCGGACAACGGCATCAAGTTCTTCAGCGCGCAAGGCACCAAGCTGCCCGACGAGTGGGAGCGTGCCGTCGAGGCCGCGTTGAACGACCCGCCCGCCTGGGCCGATTCGGCCAACCTGGGCAAGGCACGGCGGCTCGACGACGCCGCCGGCCGCTACATCGAGTTCTGCAAGAGCACCTTCGCCAACGACCTGACGCTCAAGGGCGTTTCCATCGTCGTCGATGCCGCCAACGGGGCGGCGTACCACATCGCCCCCAAGGTGTTCCATGAACTGGGCGCCGAGGTGCACGGCATCGGGATTGCGCCGGACGGCCTCAACATCAACCGCGACTGCGGCGCCACGCACCCGGAGGCGCTGGTCCAGGCGGTCCGTGAACGCGGTGCGGATTTCGGCGTTGCACTCGACGGCGATGCCGACCGGTTGCAACTGGTCGACGCCGAGGGCCGCCTGTACAACGGTGACGAGCTGCTCTACCTGATGGTCGCCGACCGGCAGAACAGCGGCGAGCGCGTGCCGGGCGTGGTCGGCACGCTGATGACCAACATGGCGGTCGAGAAGGCGCTGCGAGCGCGCGACGTGGAGTTCGTCCGCGCCAAGGTCGGCGACCGCTACGTGCTGGAGGAGCTGGAGCGGCGCGGCTGGATTCTCGGCGGAGAGGGCTCCGGCCACCTGCTCGCGCTGGACAGGCATACCACCGGCGACGGCCTGATCAGTGCACTGCAGGTCCTCAAGGCAGCGGTGCGCGGCCGCAAGAGCCTGGCACAGCTGCTCGCCGGCGTCAGCCTCTACCCGCAGGTCCTCCTCAACGTGCGGTTGCAGGCCGGCCAGGACTGGGCCGCCGCCAAGGCGCTGCCGTCGGTGCGCGCCGAACTCGAGAAGCGCCTGGGCCAGCGCGGCCGCATCCTCATCCGTCCGAGCGGCACCGAGCCGGTGGTCCGGGTCATGGTCGAGGCGGATGACGGCGCGCTGGCGAAGGAAGGGGCCACGGCCCTGGCGGACGCCATCCAGGCTGGCTGATGCACGGCGAGGTCGCTGCGGTCCATCGCAGCGCGAGCCACAGCTTCGGCAAGTTCGCAGAAGACGCCGTCACCCTGGTGGCCGGCCTGGGGGTCGCCGGCGATGCGCACGCCGGCAGCACCGTGCAGCACCGCTCCCGCGTGCGGCGCGATCCCTCGGCGCCAAACCTGCGCCAGGTCCACCTGCTGCAGATCGAGCTCTTCGACGAGCTGCTGCCCAAGGGATTCGCGGTCTGGCCGGGCGAGCTCGGGGAGAACGTGACCACGCGCGGCCTGGACCTGCTGGCGCTGCCGGCCGGCACGCGGTTGCGGCTGGGCAGCCAGGCCACCATCGAGCTCACGGGGTTGCGCAATCCGTGC
The DNA here is from genome assembly GCF_009758015.1 of Ramlibacter pinisoli. NCBI lineage: Bacteria > Pseudomonadati > Pseudomonadota > Betaproteobacteria > Burkholderiales > Comamonadaceae > Ramlibacter > Ramlibacter pinisoli. The sequence goes on along the minus strand of NZ_WSEL01000009.1, from coordinate 614,756 downwards.
TCGCAGATCGACAAGTTCCAGCCGGGGCTGATGGCCGCCGTGCTCGATCGCGATGCGCAGGGCAGGCTGGTCCGCAAGGCCGGCGTGATGGCGGTGGTGCTCCAGGGCGGCGAGGTGCGCGTGGGCGATCCCATCGCCGTCGACTTGCCGGCTGGCGAACACCGGGCGCTGGAGCCCGTCTAGGTCGTCCAGCGCGATCCGGATCCCGATCCGGCCATCCGGTCGCGCACCCGCCACACCTGCAACGCCACCAGTTCGCCCACGCCGGCAGCCAATGCCAGGAGGACAGCCAGGAACTGAAGCGGGAATTGGCGTTGGAACATGGTCGCGCCCGTTGTCTGCACCGCGCCACCCTAGCCGGCGCAGGTGGCACTTTCATGTCACGGCGGTGTCGCTGCGACCTTCTAAGCTGGCCGGGTGACCGCGACGTCCTTGCCCGAACTCGACGACCTGCAGCGCGTGCTCGATATCGGCGGCTCCCACCTGGAGGTGAGGCATACAGCCTCGGCGGGGCCCCGTGCACTGCCGGTCTACACCGTGGCGCTCGGCAATCCGGCGCCGGACGTCCCGGCGGTGGGCTTCTTCGGCGGTGTCCATGGCCTGGAGCGCATCGGCTCGCAGGTCGTGATCGCCTGGCTGCACAGCCTGGTGGCGCGGTTGCGATGGGACGCGACGCTGCACCGGCAGCTGGAGCAGGTCCGGCTCGTGTTCATGCCCATCGTCAACCCCGAGGGCATGCTGCGGGGGACCCGGGCGAACGCCGCCGGCGTCGACCTGATGCGCAATGCGCCCGTCGATGCGCTTGATCCCGTGCCGCCCCTGGTGGGCGGGCAGCGCACGAGCGCCGGCCTGCCCTGGTACCGCGGCCGGCTGGGCGCCCCGATGGAGCCCGAGAGCGCAGCGCTGTGTGCCTGCGTGGCGCGTGAACTGCAGGCGCGGCCCTGCAGCCTGGTGCTGGACTGCCACTCCGGTTTCGGCCTGCGCGATCGCCTGTGGTTCCCGTTCGCGCACAGCCGGCGCGCCATCGCGCACCTGGCGGAGATGCACGCGCTCCAGCTCGCATTCGAGGAGTCGCATCCCAACCATCCCTATGTCGTGGAGCCGCAGAGCCGGCAGTACCTGGCGCACGGCGACCTCTGGGACCATCTCTACCTCCAATCGAGCGATGGCCCCGGCGTGTTCCTGCCGATGACGCTGGAGATGGGATCGTGGCTGTGGGTCAAGAAGAATCCCCGACAGCTGCTGTCGCGCGCCGGGCTGTTCAATCCCGTGCTGCTGCATCGGCGACAACGTGTGTTGCGCCGACACTTTCCGCTGTTCGACTTCCTCGTCCGCGCCGGGCTGGCGGCGCGTGAGTGGCTGCCACCTGGGGATGATCGCGAGCGCCACCGCCAGGCCGCCGTCGAGCGGTGGTACCGGTGACCGTGCGCTGGGTCCTGTTGCGCGGGTTGACGCGCGAGGCGGCGCACTGGGGCAGCTTCGGCCCGGAACTGGCCGCGGCGACCGGCGGCGCCGTCGCGGCGATCGACCTGCCGGGCAGCGGAGCCCGTCGTGGCGAGACGGCTCCCTGGCACGTCGCGGCCCTGGCCCAGCACTGCCGGCAGGCACTGCCGCCGCACGACGGTCCCACGGTGTTGCTGGCGCTGTCGCTCGGGGCCATGGTCGCCATCGAGTGGTGCCGACAGGCTCCGGGCCAGGTCGCTGGCTGCGTGCTCGTGAACACGAGCGCCGGCGGTCATAGCCCCTTCTGGCGCCGGCTGCGACCCGTGCACTACCCGACCGTGGTCCGAATGCTGGCCGGCATGGACACCGCCATGCGCGAGCAACGGATTCTGTCGATCACGAGCGCGCGTCCGCAGCAGCACGCACAGGAGGTGGCCCGCTGGATCGCGATCGCGCGCAGCCGCCCGGTGAGCGCCGGGACAGCTTGGCGCCAGCTGTGGGCGGCGGCCCGCTACCGGGCCCCTGCTTCGCCACCCCCGGTGCCACTGCTGGTCCTCGCTTCGGCGGGCGACCGGCTGGTCGACCCGGCCTGTTCGCGCGGATTGGCTCGCGGTTGGCAGGTGCCACTGCGCGAGCACCCGTGGGCCGGACATGACCTGCCGCTCGACGATCCGCAGTGGGTGATCGAGCAGGTTGCGCAGTGGTGGGGCGCGCAGGGCCGCCACGCGCCGCGGTGAATGCGCCGTGCGCCGGCCGCGCCGGGCGCCGCGGTCATCGAACTGCCATCCAATTGCAACGGTCGAGTCACCGGCCGTTCGCACACTGTCGGGCATCCAGACAGGAGCCCCGCATGAACGACCTGCCGAATCCCACCTTGCCGCTGTCGCCGATCGCCTTGCCACGGGGGTCGCTTCCAGGACCTGGTTCGAGCTCTCCTGCTGCGGAGCGCGGCGCGGTTCTGGTCAGCTGGGCGCAGCACGAGGACGAGGTCCGGCAGGCGCAGCGCCTGAGGTATCGCATCTTCGCGGACGAAATGGGGGCGCGCCTGGACACGGCGCTCCCCGGCCATGACATCGACCTGTTCGACGATTTCTGCGAGCACCTGCTGGTGCGCGATCGAGCCACCGGCGAAGTGGTCGGCACGTACCGGGTGCTGACCCCGGCCCAGGCACGGCGGGTCGGCAGCACATACAGCGACACCGAGTTCGACCTCACCCGGCTGCGCGGGCTGCGCACGCGGATGGTGGAGTTGGGGCGCAGCTGCGTGCATCCGGACCACCGGCACGGCGGCGTCATCCTCGCGTTGTGGGGTGCGCTGGCGGAGTTCATGGTGCGCAACCAGCTGGACACCATGGTCGGCTGCGCCAGCATCCCGATGCTGCACAACGGCGTGGTCAGCGGGCACGCCGCCGCGAGCATCTGGAACCAGCTGCGGCAGACGACGCACCTTGCGCCCATCGAGCTGCAGGTGCGTCCGCGGCTCGCGCTGCCGATCGAGCAGCTCGACGGCACGCTGGACGTCGAGCCGCCCGCCCTCATCAAGGGATACCTGCGGCTGGGTGCGAAGGTGCTGGGGCCGCCCGCCTGGGACCCCGACTTCAACAGCGCCGACCTGCCGATGCTGATGCGCATCGCGGACCTGCCGCCACGCTACCGCAAGCACTTCCTGGGCCACTGAGGAGCCCGCCGTGCGCACCGCCTTCGACACCGTCGACTTCGTGGCCGCGGGCGTCGCCGGCGGGACCGCGACGGAGTCCGAGGACCCGGTCCGGCCGCCGTACCGGACGGTGTTCGTGTCCGACATCCATCTGGGCACGGCCGGCTGCCAGGCGGCCGCCCTGCTGGACTTCCTCAAGCGCCACCCCAGCGAACAGCTGTACCTGGTGGGCGACATCGTCGACGGCTGGCAGCTGCGCCGGCGCTGGTTCTGGCCGCAGGCCCACAACGACGTCGTGCAGAAGGTCCTGCGCCGTGCGCGCAAGGGCTGCCGGGTGGTCTACGTGCCGGGCAACCACGACGAGTTCGCGCGCCAGTTCGCCGGCCACGCGTTCGGCGGCATCGAG